>NZ_JAIZBG010000003.1 GCF_022267325.1 Leptospira sanjuanensis | reverse complement strand
TCCTTTGATCCGAATCCAGTTTCTTTCATTCCTTCTTTTTATAGCGTTGATGAATTTTACAGAAATGTTATTAAATTTACTATGGCCGAAAAAGAATGTGTGCGATTCTGGATTTTTATAGAAAATACGAGTGAAGTTCCAATTTCAAGTATCTCGATTTCAATGAATATTGCGGTTTCGAATAAATTCTATATTTATGATTTCTCTGATTATCCTAGGCAACCTGCTCGATTTTCGGATTTAGATAATGTAATGATTGATTATTCGACGATGATGGTAGTCTTTACGTTGAAAAACGCACCTCTACCTATTCAATTACTTCCAATTTTAAAATGCTTTTGCCTGGTGAAAAAAAATGGTCAGAAGATCCTTTTATTATCGGTGCTACTGAAGATTCTGTTATTCATGTTAAAGCAACAGTTATGGGGAAACAAATAAAAAGACCTTTTGAATTTAATTTCGAATTAAATTTTAAGGTTCAAAACCTTGTTTATGGCAAAGATGATTGGATAGACTCAATAATTCGTTGTCATTCATAGCATTTTAGATTTAAAATAAGGGAAGATCCTTCCGATTATGAAGTGGGCTTTTTGAGATTCTGGCAATTATGATTTTCCACGATCGCGGGCCGATTCCCGTCACCGCAGTTCGAACTTTTTCGGAACTGAATCTTTCGTTGATAGCAACGACGGCTTTGTGAGTATGTCTGAACCCTCTTGGTAAAAGAAATGTGATTGTCGTGTCGCTTCATTCTTGAGCTCTGAAAGCATAATTCCATTTATTTGTATCTATAACCTTTCTTGAAGTATATATTAACACTGTTGCTGCAGTAAAATCGTATTTCAATAATCGTCAGAAAGCAATACCTTAAATTATGTTCTCCAAACTGCGAAAAAAAACGAAAAGTTTAGCGATCTAATTTGATTCCCGAATTGACAACGTTTGTATAGTAAACTAATGTGTATATGTGAATTTTTTTACTAATCATACTGAATTTAATTCCAAGAAAAAAAATGAATTCAGTCTTATAACTCCGGTACGGGCCGGATTCCCGTCGCCCGCCGACGAATACATCGAAAGGGTCTTAAACCCTCTGGAATTGCTCATACCGAATCCTGATTCCAGTTTTCTTGGAAGAGTTCTCGGAGACTCGATGAAAGATGTCTTCGTTCGAAACGGTGATTTGATCGTAGTGGATAAGTCCGAGGAGGCACTCAACGGAAGTGTTGTTGTTTGCACGCTTGACGGAAGTTTTTTAACGAAGATCCTGCGAATAGAAGGACGAAAACGGATGCTCGTTTCTGCCAACCAGCAATTTCCTCCGATTCCGATCACAAACGAGAATGAATTTTTACTCTGGGGTGTTGTTTCTTGGAGCTGTCATAATTTGTTAAGGGGGAGAGGTGTACGGCCTCGTTGACTGCAATTCGTTTTACTGTTCGTGTGAACGTGTATTCCGTCCGGAGCTCCGGACGCGGCCGGTAGTTGTCCTTTCCAACAACGACGGATGTGTGATTTCGAGAAGCAAGGAAGCGAAAGAACTTGGAATCAAAATGGGTGAACCTGCCTTTCTTCGAAAGGATTATTTCGCCGTAAAAGAAATCGAGGCGTTCTCTTCGAACTACGCGTTATACGGCGATATGTCAAGACGCGTTATGAACCTTCTTAGAAATTTTTCTCCGCACGTCGAGGTCTACTCAATCGATGAAGCATTCCTCGGATTTTCCGGATTTCAAAATGAAAAACTTCCAGAGGTTGCAAACAATATCTTTCAAAGAATTCCCAAATACACCGGAATTCCGGTTTCAGTCGGAATTGGACCAACGAAGACACTCGCGAAACTTGCGAATCACCTCGCAAAAAAAAAGGAGGAGTATCGCGGTATCTACATCATAGATTCTGAAGAAAAACGAATTGAGGCGTTAAAACAAGTTGCGGTCGCGGACATTTGGGGAATCGGTCCCGCGTATGCTCGAAAACTCGAAGCGGTTGGAATAACAAACGCTTGGGAATTTTCGCGTGCGAATAAACATTGGATTCGTAAACACCTGACCGTTGTAGGCGCGCGGATTGCTTACGAACTCAATGCGATCGAGTGTTCGACACTCGTAACCGTGGACCCCGCGAAAAAAACGATCGGAATCGCTCGTAGTTTCAGTTCGATGCGTGATTCTTTGGAATCCTTGGAAGGAGCGGTCGCGACCTTCGCGACGCGAGCAGCGTATAACCTAAGAAATCAAAATGGATACACAAACCTAATCCGGGTTTTCGTTCATACGAACCAGCACCGTCCGGATCTAGAACAGTATGCGTGCAACACTGAAGTCCCGTTGCCCGTACAAATGCAGGATACGATTAAGATCGTTCGTTTCGCTCTTTTCGGTCTCAGGAGAATTTATAGACCAGGTCTCCAATACAAAAAAGCCGGGATCATTCTTGATCGGATCACCACAGATATAGACCGGCAAGACGACTTATTCAGTGACTTTAACCGGATGCGCGACGAAGAAATCTCGAATACGATCGATAAAATCAATGTGAAGTTCGGAAAAGAAAAAGTGAAACTCGCGGTCGCGACCAAACAAAACGCTTGGTCCCTCCGGCAAGCCAATAGGTCACCACGTTATACTACGAATTGGAAAGAGATTCTTGAGATTCGAGCGGGGTAAGAACAAAGGATTTTCACGTGTGGACAAAAAAAATATTTTGAAAAATCAAAGAAGCCTAATACAGTAAGTCCAATGTGCTATCATAACTCGCTAACTGCATCGGCGCAGAAACTTTCTAATCGATTTAGCGCAGGCCTTATTGAACAACCGGATTTTCGTCCAGTCTTTCACGAAAATGGATTTGAACACAAACCGCGACCTGTAGTAACGCGGGGAGTTGAAAATTCATTTTTATATGCTGGATGGGGGTTAATTCCGAAATGGGTGAAGAGTGTTGAGCAAGCAAAACTAATGCAAAATAGGACATTAAACGCAAAGTCGGAAACGATATTTGAACTGCCTTCTTTTCGCGAAGCAATTTTAGAACGAAGATGCCTTATACCTTCGACAGGATTCTATGACAGCCAAGAAGTCCGAAAGAAATCATATCCGTATAGAGTGTATTTACAACACGAAGAGATTTTTTGTTTAGCGGGGATTTGGGAAGAGTGGACGAATCCCGAAACCAAGGAAGTGTTAAAAAGATACTCTATGCTTACGACACCACCCAATAAAAAATTCTCTCAGATTCATACACGAATGCCGCTTATACTTCCGCGCGAATTAGAAGACACATGGATCGATCCAGCCCTAAAAAGTAAACATGATATAGAACCTCTTCTTCAAATTTATCCCGAAGAAAACGTAGAATTCTATACAATCCGAAAATTCCGACCTGGTGATGAGTTTGAAGAAGATATACTTAAAAAAGTCGAATACGAAGAATTGAAACAACAAGAACTTTTTTAGAAAGAGCTCGCAGAGTGAGAATGAAAAGTATGCGTATCGATAAATCTAATACAAAAGGAAAGTTCTACTTAAAGGTATTCTAATTCGTTAAATAAATACTTTACAATATACTTTTACGACAAAATTTAATAAGATTTTCATAATTATTATGAATCGGAATGGATAATTTTAAAGAGCTGGAAAGGGGGAAAGGCTCTCAAATTTGAGATCGGATTCAAGCCTTTAAAATTCCATATTTTTTGTAGACTTAATGGAAGAGGGATGTCAATTATGAGTCCCGAACTATGAGGGGTGGGAATGAAATCTTTAAGACGTTCGAATCGTAAATCAATTAAGAAAAAGTCCGGACCGGAAATGCTATGGGATGCAATGAAAATACAATTCCCAAATTGGAAAGAATATACAAAACAAACTTTAGAACAAAAAGGAAAAGCCCTTCCGAATTGGTCTGACAGCGTTTTTGCTCCGTTTCCATCATTTCTCCCACTCGTATTTAAAGGAATTCCGGACAAGAACGATCCAAAGTATCCAGATAAAATTGCATTTACGAGCATGTTGACCGCGCTCATTCCTTGGAGTTTCACAAAAGGAATATATCGTTTCAGTCCAGAAATCTTCGAAGAGTTATCAGATTCTAAATTTCCAGATAAGGTTCCGGTCGAAATTTTGAAGCGATTGCCTCAGTGGTCAATTTACGTCGAACTGCCCGAAGAAAACGAATTCAACGCATTTGGATTTTTTGCCCATTTTGATTTTAATGGAATTTCGGAAGAATTCAAAATTGTTATAGTGTTAAAGAATCATTTACCGCAATTGCTTTCTTTCAGATTAGAAACAGAAACTTTTGAGGAGTCCTTCGAAAAAATGAAAGAAGGTATAAGGGGCAATCTAAAATACCTAACCTTGAATGATGGAAATGAAGCCAAATATTCCAAGCTAATTGAATCGCAATATATTGAAGATTTTAAAAAATTACTCCCGTACGTTCTTTATCTCTGCTCAGAGGACGCGGAATATAAAGGCTCCTTCTCGCATGAGAATTTTAGAAAAAGAGGAAACGAAAAAAATCCAGAGGATTTTCAAGAAACTTCAAGCGCGGTAGTTTGGGACGTAGGAGTTGAGATCAGTAGGCAACTAAGAGAGTATCGAAATTTAGAGAAATCTAAAAACGCCAGCGATGGAAAAAAGACCCCACATATTAGGCGAGCTCACTGGCATCACTTTTGGGTAGGAAACGGAGAAGAGCGTAACTTGATAGTCCGATGGTTGTCGCCAATTCCTGTGAAAATGGATATTGGAAAGAATTAAAATCAATTCCGGACGGGGACCAATTTGGATGAAGAAGTGAGAGTGGATCGGGACAGAATTACATATTATCGGAATTGGGGTAGGGGTAAACTCCGTGTAAATTAAATAAAAAAAGGGTAGGACGAGAGTCTTTTTTCTTGAAATCAATAGGCGCCTCGTCTTATGTTAGTTAGAACTTAATGATATTCGTATATTTCTCCAAGTTTATTGTTTAGGCGAATTACAATAAAAATGAGTTAGACGCCATAAGCAGTTTGAAAATTATCATTACTAAGCAAATAAAACCGTTATATAATAAAGATATCATATGACAGATAGAAACATTGAACCACATAGAATAACGAGACCTATTCAGTTACTGGCAGCCTGGCTAACTGGTTTGACCGTTGTTAATGCTAGTTTTTTAGCAAGTGCGTCACTTATTCATGAGCCGAATTGGATTCCAGCGATGTTATCTATTGCGGCAGTTGTAAATGTTCCGGTTTTTATCGTTAGTCTATTTTTGTTGCAGACGAAGTTTAGACCAGAAATGCAAGAAGATGAATTTTATTCTAAATATTTAGAAAAGAAATATTCATCTGATAACACCGTTGTTGCTGTAGACTTAGAAGACCAATTTAAAAAGTTAGCAGAAGAATTGGCTTCAAAGATACCTTCAGTCTCTAAAAATAATGAGAAGGAAGTACTTGAAATTCTGAGGAATTCAGAAATAGCGCAACTATCCGGTCGATTTTATAAAAGTAGGTCTATATCTGAATTATTTATGCACAAAGACGGTTGGGGTGAGATTGTAGAATCATGGAAAAGTGATCCTTCTTTTATAGCCGATATCAATGAACTTGTGCAAGCAGGGTTAGTTCACCTTTCAGGTGAAGGTGAGTATAAGGATGCAACATTGACGAGCATTGGTTACGAAGTCGCAACAAAGTTAAAGGCTGAAGGAAAATTATGGAATTTACGTCATAAACGAAGAATGAATGATAAAGAGAATAAGCAATAAATAAAAGTTGCTTACGGCGTCTAACTTCGTCTCCTCGCTCCGTTCGAGATCGCTAACGCGACTCTAGCTTCGGGTTTTACAACATTTCGCTTTGTCACTCGCCTTGCAGGGCAAGTCTCGCATAAGTGCTTGCGAACTCGAGAAACGTCGTAATACTTTGTTTGTTATTCGAAATTAATGGGACTAAGAAAAACATATGCCTACAGATATTCAATCCTTCTTTCGCTACCTGATTCCTGGATCCGTTCTACTGTTAACCATTGGTCCTTGGATACCGCCAACATTGCCAAATGTAGTCACGAAAGATCTCGCGACCATTCTTGGTAGCCTTCTCTTGTTGTCCATTCCCCTCGGAATTCCACTCTTCATTATTTATTTCTCCATTTATCACATTCCTTTCGAAAAACATTTTATGCAAATCGCAGAGGTTCATACGCTTTACGAAATTCCGGGTCGTACTTATACTTGGACGAGTCCATTAAAAAATCGTGACCATGTTGAAAGCACATCATCTTCCATCTGGTACTTCATCGACTCACAAACGCCTGCCTCAATGAATCACTGGCTCCGTGGGATCGGTGCCTACTTGCACTCACTTGGCGCTTGTTTGGTCGCTCTTATCATCGGGAGCTTCTTTGTTCATTGTGGCTGGTTTGATTTAAAAAGTCCTTCCGTTGAAATTATCGTAGCGCACACTTTTGCTGTCCTTTTCTTCGCCGTAACAATCATCGTCGCTCGTATCCACTATCGGGGGCGCTACATGCGTCGACTTCAACGTCTAATTGCTGATAACCGTAAGAAAATTATTAAAATCGATCGACGTGAAGGAAACAGTCGCAATAACTTCGCCTAACTAACGCTTGGAATCTTTCTCAATTTTTATTTATGGAAAATCGCGCTCCTACAACCGTGTATATATACTTTATGCGACAGAACATACATTAACGGAAGGTATATTGAACCCATGCAGAATTATCTGTTGTTGACCTAAAGGAGACTTTATGAATTATTTTCTATTAGTTCTTTTATACCTGCTTTTTACTTAAACTGTATAATAATACGAAGCAAAGACACGTAGATATTGTGTAATATGTAATTTCAAAACGAATTTGCCAAAAGTCCCAAAACACAACTCCGGCCGCTTCAAGAGCAATAATTAGATCTGAATTATTTTCATCAACTTGCAATCGAACCTCCGAACCAGAAATTAGATAAGAATTTCTAATTAACTCTCTATTGGATGACGAGAGATTCTCTGTCCTAAGAATTTCATCAAAACGTGCATTTTCAAAACGCTCAGGAGCGACCTTTCTTTCTACGTACCCGAATATACGCCCAACTTTATTATTGTCTTGTTGCTCTTGGGAAATAGAGGAAGTATTTTCGAATCGAATACGTTTTAGATATTCAAAAAGATGTATTAGCAAATCACGCAAAGATCGAAAATTTACAGTAAAGGTTTGAGGTTGCGGCTTGACATATCTTAGCTTGGGAAAATGTATCTGTGAGATCGTAAGCAATACATCCCTTTCACTTTTCACCATGTCAACATTCCAATCAGGAACTATTTCGTTTAAACGTTTTAGAAGCGAAGGGAGGTTATGTTTGAAGTCGAGAATTTGGTTCAAGGTTACAGTGCGATCAGTTACAGCGATATAGTATTTCAAAAACTTCTCAATGAAGGAATGACTGAATTGAAGATGATGAAATAAGTCCGGCATCGGAACAGTATCCGTGATAGTATCAGGAACTCCATTTTCAACAATATTCCAACGCACCGAAAAGCCAGGACGATATTCAGAGGATTTGAAAAAATGCTTCTCCAAATATGCAAAATCGTATAAAGCTGAATAATAAAGTCTTTGACACTCAACAATTTCCATTTCATTAGACTCCGATTTTAAATATTCGAACAAAACTTATAAGCTTGTCCGAGAATATTTGTTTATATCTAATTAGAAAATAATAACTAAGGAGAATAGTCTCTATTTTTTCGAATCGTTAGGTTTTGACTCGAAATGAAAGCATTGGTATACATACGCACGAACAATCATTGACATAAAAGTTATATTAGCAATACTTTAATCTATCAGGTAAATTATGGAAGAGTCTACTAATTTAGCGAAAGCTCCACTAACTTCGATTTCGGAAGAACTTGGAAAACTATTGGTTCGCGCATTAGACCAAAGCGATCATCTCTTTACTCGAAATAAGTTTTGTTTTCTAAATGGATATGTGGCTTCCGTGATAAAGCCTTCTGACGATTTCCTAAAGGTCAGTCAGAATAATTATATTGAATTAAGTATCGAGAAGTCCGAAGATTTTACAACTTTGCAAGACTTGATGCTGGAACTAACCAACGGCGTTGAAGAGATTAGTAAACGATTCTCCATTGATGATGTAGAAGGAGTAGCGGACTTTTTACTTAAAATCGCGCGGCTCCCACCGGAAATCAAAACCCAAAAATTCATTGAACCTGAATGACGCATCATTCACTTCCGATAATCATCATTTCTTCTCTCAAAATGAGACATAATTCTAATGCGACAGAATTCACATTATCGGTAGTCATATAATAAGCAAATATAAATTTAGTATTTTATCCCCGATCGCCCTTTCAAGCTGAATTATCGTATTTTTACTTTATTTTACTTTTTATTACCTTTCAAGTTTGACAAAGCAGGTGTAACATTATATTGTTACAGTGAAAATGAAGGAGACCTCAGAGTATCTCATCTATAAAGGTCCGGCTTTTTCGATCGAGTGGTACTTTGATAAAAACTCAAAGTCCATATCTATGGAATTCTTTGAGAGCCTTACAATCGACGAGCAAGATGACTTTCTTGTACTCGTTAAGAAAATGGGAGATTCCGGAAAGATATTTAACGAACAAAAGTTCCGAAATGAAGGTGATAAGATTTTCGCCTTTAAGCCGAAACCGAATAGATTCCTTTGTTTTTTCTCCGTGGGTAAGAAAATAATAGTCACGAATGGATTTCTAAAGAGACAAGATAAATTGCCCGCACATGAAAAAGATAGAGCGAAAGCGTTTCGGAAAGATTATTTAGAAAGGATTGATGCAGGAACATATTATGAAAAGTAAATCTACTTTCGACAGAATTATGCAAGACCCTCAAAGGCGAAAATCTTTCGAAAAGAAGTATAACGAGTTTTATCTTTCTGAAATGATAAGCGAACTTATGGAACAAGAACATATATCTGTGCGAGAGCTTGCGGAAAAGACCAATCTATCCCCAACCGTAATTCAAGATATTAAGTCAGGAAAAAGAGACAACCCTACTTTCAATAGCTTGATAAGTGTAATTGAAGCACTCGGGGCCGAAATAGTATTCAAAAAAGGCAAAAAAGAACTCTACCATGTTCCGAAAGTCCATGTGTAACCCTAACTTCCTTGAATGTATGTTCTGTCTTCTTGTTTGAAAATCAAACTTAGTATTCAAGAAATAGTACATAAGTAGACGCAAGCATTTTCATAATAAATAAGTTTAAAATAAATTTCGTTATTTTTCTCGATGTATGAATATTGAAAAATTTCAGGATTTTTTGTGGAGCTCGCCGGAAAATTATAGCTTCGAAGTTTTATTCTATTATCTAATTCCCAAGATTTTAAAGATGATGAAGTCGTTTCGTCCTTGCTTTGGAAATCTGTATGAACATACCAATTTCCTACAAAGTTCTTTTTAAATTCATGTCTATAAAGAGCATATCCGACACCTATAAAGTATTCTGTTAACCGCTCCTGATCGATTTTTATAGATTTTGTTAATTCACCTTTATAAAATATATCTTTTGCATTCTTGAAAACTGTGGATAAAAAAAATCTGCTTCTTTTGAAAGAAGCTATTACCTTTGACTCACTTAATTTATATCCTGTATCATTTACTCCAGCATTGATAGTTAAGAGATTTCTTACATATTCGTCATCCATTGACTTCGCATTGTTATGAAGGTCACAAGATGGCACAGTAATTAAATCGATTCTTTTATCAGGTGGAAAAAAAGATTTAGCTGGTACATGCTCCCTTGATGTTTCAATTTCATCGCATTTATAGCATTTTTCTTTCATGTTTCCTTTACTTTCTAAAGTCTAAAGCGGTTTGGTTCTCTACTCTTAAGAAATGGATATATAGTTTTGTAATGAAATAGTAATAACCTAGCTGAGTTAAGGAGGCTATTTTATTTATTTTTCCTTCTCTTATTCTTTCTTCTATTAAAGTTTTCGAGAAGCTGGATACTTTTGTGAAGTCAGCGACTAAGGATTTTGAATCGTCCGAGCTATTGGCGAAAGTAAAGAATTTATAATATAAATTATCAAATAAATCTTTCTCACTTTTTACATGATTTTTTACTTCAGAAAATGGATAACAACCTGCGAAAATAATTAAGCTATCATTTTCGCAATCGCATGAAGCAGAAATTATCACAGAAGGAGTCCTTAACTCAGAAAGATTGCCATTGTTATCTAAAATTAAAATTGGTATTCCATCTATAATATCACCTTGCATTAATACAGGGTGCGGATCTTTGGTGATTTGAATATTTATGCGCTCTTCGAATTTAGCGGAAAATCCTTTAATGGTGAGTTCTCTCTTTCGGAATTGTTTGAGCATTTCGTCGAGAGTTAGAACTTGTCCGGGTTCTGTATTAGGGAATGCTTTTTTGAATAGATTAATAAATTCTAAATTTATACTTGGCTGTGAAGTAAAATTCCAAAACGTCATAATTATAATACAGATTTTTTAATGATCGTTTTTTTCGATTCTATATAATTATCGTATAAGTTCTGTTCATCCTTATCAAGATCCCTCATTGGTCGTGGTTCAATGTCAATAAAGGGAATTAATTGGTTTCCTTTTGAAAATGAGTAATTTTCATCAGGCATTGTTTGACAAAGATTGTTAATGAAATATTTCGGATCATTTCTATGGACGGGGATTGCAAATATTTGAGTCTTCGTATAATCGCTCCGCTTCCCTCTTCCTTGATTAGCTTCGATTGTGGTAGCAAGAATAAACGCGTTGACGAAGCTCATTTTACGCCTCCCCTTTATTAAACAATGAATCAAGCTTATTAGAAATTACATTATCCATATATTCTAACAATTTAATGCTAGTCTCAATATTTGAACGGTAGCCTCTAATGAAATTTGAACCGAATCTATCATTAATATCAATATTAATTGTAAGTCCATATTCAATTGGTGTTAAATATGCAGGAATTGGATTCATTACGCTGGAATCTAAAAGATACTTTATGGTTGAAGAATATGCGTAATTTATAAAGAATTCATTGTTTAGCTTATGAACAAATCTAAAATTAAATTCGTGTAGATTGTCAAATTTTTTTTCTGGGAAAAGAACTTTGTTAATATGCTCCATTACACTTTTTTGATTTGGGAAAGGAAAAAATAGCGTAACGGTTAATCCGCAATATAAGAATGAATTTTGAGATAGATGATCGGCGATCTTAAACAAGAGGCTCTGATTACCATGGAGGTATTCAAAACACTTTTTCCAATCAGATTCCCACCCATTATCAAAATTTGTTATTAAGCTGATATTAGATTGAGCAACACTTAGGTGGGTATGATTGTTAATGGATGCCGCTTGAATTCTTGGAATTTCTTCTGGAGCTTCATCTGGTACTTGAATCATCGTAAAGGGTGTTACAAAACGGTTGTTAAGTAACTCCTCTAGATCAAATACCATTCTTCTTATATTCGGAATTTTTGGAAAAAAAACGGCTAATTGGCTATTTTCTATTCTGAAATTCATGATTCTTGACTATTATCGGCAAAATGGGTGTAAAGTCAATAAAGGTATTGAACCGATTTTGCTTCTTCTGCTCCATATATTTTTAAAAATTTTACTTTGACCTAATCAACATCCCACTCGGGTTCGAAAAAAACTTCGCCATATCCTTAAACATTCCAGTTATCGTTTGCAAATCGCTTACAATCATGGAAATCCCTGTTGAAACTACCGGAAGAACTGCCTTCTCAATTCCCCCTACTACTTGAGTCAGACCCCTCATTGCCTCCTTGTTTTCCTTGAAAAGATCGATCATTCCCTTGTTCAAATCATATCCGACCTGGGCCGCTTCCGCGCCGACGTCGGTCGCAAATGTCTCTTTTTTCAGGTTATCAAGTTCTAACCCCTTGTTGTAGCCCGCCTTAATGGGAGAGTTATCATTCCCAAAACCCTTGTACCCGAACTTCATATCCGACATTTCCGAGAAGCTTCCGCCGGACATTTTCTGAATGATCCCGCGTGTATTCCCGTCAAGACCAGAAAGAGCGGAGGTCATATACTTTCCGGGATTTTTTTCTGAATCGCGGATTGCTTTGAAGACGTCGCCTCCGTTTGCTTTCAAGGATTCCGCCATAGAGAGAGAACCGAAAATGCCTCCGCCAAACGCCCCACTTCTTCCCTGATCGGAAAGCTGTTCTGCAAGAACCATTTTTCGGGTAGGGTCCATTTTGGATCCGTCCCCGTGACCGAGTCCCGCTGAGAACTTCGCATAGTCTGAAATATCTCCGGAGTAGCCTTTCGAACGAAGCCCCTCAGAGATACTTGCAAGTTTTGAAATATACTCGGATTGGCGTAGCTCACCGAAACCAGTAGCATTCGCACCACCTCGCAAGTATCCAAGACTTGCGTTTTTCGATTCTTTTCTGATCGTTTCGAGCTCGCGAACAACCTCTGAAATCCCTTTTCCTTGGGAAGACGCAAACTGAATCGTATCGGAATCAATTTGGTTTCCTTTTCCGAAAACTGAATCGCCGGTGATGCGACCGCGCATAACGTTCGCTTGCGCGAGTTCGGCATTAGAAAAATAACCTCTGCCACCTCCGAGATAACCTCCAGTCGCTCCTATCGTCGCGGACTGCGATTGCATAGCGGCGTGATACTGCTCGCCAATTGCAGAAATTGTTTTTAGAATTCCACCTGCAACCGCGAATACTGCCCCTACAACGGGAAGCGCGCCCGCCGCCGAGGACATCGTCTGTCCTTTTACGGAACTGCCGTCAGTACTGCTTCCTCCCCCACTTCCAGGAAGGTTTCCAAGACCTCCTTTGTCGAGGTTTGCAGATTGAATTTTAAGTTCTGCTTTTTGAATCGAGAACTGTTTTGCGGAACTTGGGTTCGTAAGCCCTTGTGTGGGACTCTCACCTGTATCTTCTTCGCCATTTCCGTTTTTCTTTTTCTTCTTAGCGAAAAAGTCCTTAGCCGCAGAAATTTTTTTATCAAGAGTATTATAGTAGCCACCGTGCTGAGTCTCATCAAGGTCAGAGCCGTCTGCTCCGATCTTGTTTGCGGCCGCACTCCCGGAATGATATTTTGAAGCGGACTCTTTAAAACGTTTTTTAAAGTTCTTAGAATTCCAAGACTTATCCTTTCCGCCATTTCCGCCTCCACCGGAAGAGTCTGGAATCTTTACGTTCTTCTTGGCTTTTTTTGCAATTCGATCGAGTTCTTTGTCGACGCCTTTGAAATCAGGTTCCGCGTGAACTATTATCTCAATATGTTCACTAGACATTTTTTAACTCGGAATCAATTCGGTTGAGAATTTCTTTTTTCTTGAGTTCCGCCTCACGTTCCAGCATCTCTTTTGAATACCCGGCTTCTGTTTCCAGGATAGTTTTTAGAGTCGGGGATATATCCGTTAGGAATTTGTCGGGATGTGTTTTCTTCACCTGACTTCTTTGAGAAAGAAGATTGATTCTCCGAAGTAGCCTCTCTTGATCCACTCTCGCTATCGCTTCGACCAGGAATCGTTTCTGTTCTAGAAATAGGTTCCCGAGGTGTTTCACTCCTCTCGGCAGAATCTGATATTTCGTCATAAGAAGAAGATCGTAAAGGTTCTCCTCGTTTGAAAGCGCGTCGAGAGTCCCGATTTTTTTTTAACTCTGATCGAAAACAGTCTTCTTTCTTTTCATATTCTTTAAAGAGGTGAATCACAAACTCTTTGTCCCTGATTCGTTCGAAGTTCTCAAGATCAGGATAGGGAAAGTTCTCAGGGATTTCTTTGATAACGTGGTTAAGAGTTGTGGTTGCACGGATATAACCATAGGTGTAATTGCGGATGGATTCTAAATATGCACCGTTAAGACGTCTTGCGATCGCTATATCAATGTCGATTTCTACGGAAGGATCAGCGATATCTGCTTCGAACTTGTATGTCTCTCCTTCGTATTTTGCTATCAATGTAACTCGTGTATTCGGATCTAAAATTCTCATACAATAATACTAAACCGAATACACGAGAATCGGAAAACTTGATTGAGGTTAGTTAAACGCCTCCATAGGTTCCCAATCAACGAGTTCGAATTCAATCTCGCGCGCAGAAAGTTCGTTGTTAGAAATTCCGAATCCTTCCGTGTTCACTGCCCCCGTAAGAAGTCCAACGCGTTTCCCGGAAATCTTGTCGATAACGAGAATATCGTAGAGGTCGTCTGCGTGTTCGTCGTGATAGGTATCGATCACGACAACACCTTCAAGAGCGGTTTTAAGAATATGAAACTCACCCGACGCGGTTCCCTGCCAATCGAGGGATTTTAGTCCTTTCGGTTTTCTTGTACCGATAGCTTGAATTCTCTCCTGGTGGTTATTGATATTCACACGAAGAGATTTCATAAAACCTACGGCTTGCCCGTTAATTTTTACGATCGCGTCATTTCCTGTTAGTACCTCGGGGTTTGGTCTTGCGGATTTTGCCACGCTTAACCCCCGTTACTCGCGCCGCGCACGACATCGAGGTTTATCAGGAAAAACATGTAGTTGATCGGGGTTACGATCTTACCGTCCGGGAAGACAAAGTAGATTACGTCTCCGTCGCGGCGTATATCGAAGTCCTCGCGGAACGCTGGTTCTCCCGTGTAGATGTTGCGCGTAAGCCAACCGAACTGCGCGACATACACATTACGAAAACGTTGTATGACTGCGGTTCGAATGTCCGCGTCCGTTAAGTTGGAACCTAACGCGGAAGGGTCTGTCGGAACCTCACCGATGAAAGTAGAATCAAGCCACTCTCTAAAATCTTTTACAAGAGCAAGAGCCGTGCAGATAGTCGAGGCTTGGTTTTTGATAAGGTTCTGGTTTTGGAAACTAGTAACGGCAAACTCAAGCTTAAAGGGTCCGCCGTTAGGCTTTCTTGTAATGACAAGGCCGCCTGCGCGAAGAACTTTCTTGATTTGGGTTTTAGTAAGCTTCTCGGGTGCATCGACAATATTCAGGTCTTTGTAGGTGACAGTTTCACGAACGTTAGCACCGGCTTTAATCGCGTTGTGAAGAACGGACAACATCCAACCCGGATACGTTTTCAAAGTGATCCGATCGGATGCGTAACGAGTTAAGGGGGAGAAACCGAGTACTAAAAACTCGGAGTTTGTCGCCTTAATGTCGTCGATTCTTTGATCGACTGATCTCGTAAGATCAAGACCAGCACCACCGAATCTTTCGTCCGCGCCCTCGGGTGAGTTTGCGTGTGCGAGTTTATCAGCGAGGTAAAGAACTACACTTGGAAGTGAAGTACAAACGTTTACATAAAAACCTTTGCAAATCTCCGTATCAAAAACGGTATCGATCGCATCAAGATACGCTTGAGGCGTTGCGACTCCTGTGCTTCCACCGGAAAGATAAGCAAACGAAGCCATATCCGCAAGCGGCTTACGAACGGGACCCGACTTAATCTCAGCAAGACTGTTTCCGAGAAAGAATAATTCTTGTTGAAAGAGAAGACTCTTTAAAACTATTGCGGAAGTTTTGACGTCTACGTTTTCGCTGATGTTTATGTGATCGAGTGTGGAAGTCTTTTTGTCCGGCGAGGAAAGAAGAGTGATTTCGTATCCGTTTCTACTCGAAACAAAGCCGACAACCTCTTGTAAGGTTTGGTAGTCTTTAACAGGAACTGCAAGGTCCGCCGAACCATCCGTCGGCGCGGAACCTGAAAGTGTAACCCTTATGTCTGTCCCATCAAAAGAGAGAGATGCGTTTCCAGCGTCACCGACGTAACGTATTCGAAGCTCACTTGCTTCGAGTGGAGTCGAGGTTTGGATACCATCGGCGTCCCCAACCTGGAGAATGGTTCCCCCACTCGTTACGCGAAAACGTATCTGATTTCCGCGCGGTCCGGGAATGACCCCCCTTACGATCGCAGTCGTTCCCGCAAGGACTGTGTTTGCGGTAAAGCTAGCTCTCACGTTAGGCGCAACGTTTAGGGCTTTAATCGTCTGCGGACCCGAGGAAAACCTTGAGTCCTTCGAAGGAGAAAAAGCGTTAACTACCGCATCCGCTAAATCTCCGGAGTAAAGAACAGATCTGGCTTCGTCGGCTCCGCTAAACTCAAGGATTCGTTTAGAAGTTTCTTGAGTTAAATCGTTCGCATCGAATCCGTTGTCAGCCGGACCGATTAGAACGAGTGTATTAAGATCGGGTGATATACCCGCACTTTGTGATTTAGTACGAAACGCGCCTCGCGCGCCCGGCTGAATGTACCCTCTTCCGAGAAATTCAACGTCCCTTGTCCCCAAACAACCCCCTCCAAACCTCTTCAATAGGTCTGTTAGCGATTGCTTTTAGCTCCGTTTTGAATCTCTCCCGGAAGCGGGGAGAAATGGCAGTACCCTGTTCTTTTTCTTTTTTTAAAAGAAACTCGTCTGGGCTTGGAATTGCGTTTGGTTTAGAAAGATTTTTTGGATCCGCTTTTAATTTCTGAAACTGAAGTTCATCTTCTTTCAAGTCTTCTATCACCTAAATCAAAGCCTTGAAACTCTGTTCGGCTTTTATTTAGGAATACATCGAAAGACTTCATATCGGGAAATAACCAGGAAGGTTTTGTTCGAAAAATCGATTTGGTTTGAACAAGTCTTACCTTGATTTCAAAGCCCCAAAAAGGTTCCGAAAAGTCAGTCGTTGAAAGATTAGGTTCCGTGTCCTCGGGTAAGAAAACCGTAAGTCCCGGATAAAGGATCGGAAGATCATTTGCAAGAAGGAGAGTCACCGCGAGGGAGGCGTCATACAAAAACTTATTCGTGTTTCTACCTGCGTTCCCGGTTGCAAATCCAGTGACAATCACATCGGATTCAACGTTAAATTGAAGCTGTTGGAAGAATTTATTCCGCGAGAATTTATCAAGGAATGCTTTACTTGCAAGTCTTTGACTTTCAGGTAACTGCGAAATCTTTTCCAGATACTTCAAAAACTCATCCGAGTTTTGAAAATGCAGATCATTCAGTCCCAAAAACTGAGTGTGTCTTTCCGAAGAACATTCAATCCCGATCTTTGGAAATTTTGTATTCGTACCCTTTGTCGAGATTCCTTCCTGGAATAGCGGGTGTCCGTGTTCTACCGGAACATCCAAATTTCGTTTCGAAATTCCTGTGAGCGGAAGACAATCCCGAAAAAAGCTTACTACGCTGTCCTCGGGAGGAGCGGGATACGTGAAAAGGATCGCTCCTTTGTCCCGTCCGTCATCTCGCCGGACGCTTTCTTCTCTAAGGCTCATGTCCATAGAAAGTAAGAATAATCCAAAGATTCCAAAATCGGATTTTGATAATTCTTTAAACCAGATATTTTAGTTTATCCTAGGTTCTCTTTCTTTTCTTTAAAAGATCCAGTATCAAAGCCTTAGAATCGGAGGCAACAGCACTTCTTAGAATCTTAGATTTTAAGGCTTTGTTTACGTCTTCTTTTACACTAGCAAAAATCTTTTGAGCGGGGATTGCGGGTTGAAAGAAGTTTTTACTGAATTGATTTACTACGACGAACTTCAAGTAAGAGCGTTTCACATTTCCATTTTTGTATTTTTGTTCCGCGACAAATGCGTTACCGCGTCCGGTCATTCCCGGATCAATTCTATACTTGTATTTGTTTCTGGTTACCATTTGACCGTGGGCGTTTTCTTCTTTAAACGTCCCGATCTTTATAATCGCTGAATTGATTAAATTGTTTTTAGGGCTAACAGGCGTACCATTTTCATTTTTTCGAATCGGAACAATGACGTAGGGTCCATTCTCACCCGTACGTGCGCGACTTCCTCCGAGAAGTGAAGGACGCATGTCGTAACGCCCTCTCCCTCGTTCTAAAGTGGCAAGGTAATTGTATTTTCCTTTATTCGGATGATAAACCTTGTAGCCACCCGGAATTCTTCCGAGTAGTATCCCACCTCCCCCACCGGCCTTGTTCGACATCGCCATCCGGCCCCACCATGCAGGTTTCGCGGCGAGTGTTTTTTGGATGAGCGATTCTTTAGCCGAAGTCGCAATTTGGTGAAGTACCCTTTTTGTATCGGGAAACTTCCCTTTTTCAAAGAGCTGTTCGAAACTGCTCATCTAAAAAGAGGGGGACGAAAACTCATCCCCGAAATGTAGATTCATGAGTGAAAGAATTTATGATTAGATTCTCACAGGAACGTTAGTGAAAACCCTAAATTTCTCTTCCGCTAAAATCTGAAGAACGCTGTAATTCTCAACGACTCCAAGACGGGAACGTACCACTCCCCCTGCACCGTAAGGAAAAAGAGTTTTTGTAAATCCAAGAAGTTCGGAAAGAATCAAAGTTCTCGTATCATCTGAGGAGGACTTTGAGTTAAAGTCTCCCATGACCATAATCGTTGTTCCGGGAAGATCTTCGTTAAGATCCTGAACGATCGTCGTCGGACCCGAAGTATTTTTCTTCACCTCTCTCATGTAACGGATAAGCCCGGAGTTTGGTCCTGTTTCTCTAAAGATCGCGTAACGCGTCTCAGGAACCCCACCCACGCCCGGAGTTATGGTGAGTTCGGATGCTCCGTTTAAAGGAATCGAAATACTTTGTGCTGAACTTGCGCCCGACCAGTTCTTTAGATCCCCCGCACAAACTCTGTATTTGTAATCACCGACATAGGAACCTGTGAACAAAGAACCAGGAACTGAATTCAGTACAGAAATGTTAAACGAAGGCATCGCCGGTGATTGTGTATCGGAGGTCGGACCTTCTACCCAATGACCGTATTGATCTCTTCTTAGAGGCACTCCCCATTCGTGACGATCCATCCAAATGTCATCGTCAAAAAAGATAACCCCGTCTTTTGCGTTGGAATCAGCGACCCCACTCACGACGTTCGACATCGTTGTAGAACCCGGAGTCTGGTTGTTATTCTGAATTACAATTCCGTTGCCTGAACGATCATAGGTTTGGTCGTAAAGAGCTTTGGTAGCCGGGTGCATTTTAGCATAATTGGTAAGACCGAAGTGACGCGTACGAATTTGAGAGGAATAGTATTTCATCTGATCGACCGCAGGCAGTGATCCGCGACAATCCGTAAAATAATCTTTCCCTAACGCTTTAATCTGAGTTTCAAAACCGTCCTGTTCGAGTTTGTTTAGATCTTTTTTCCCAAACCAAATCCGGCGCATCTGAGACTCCATACCTCTTTTAAGCGCGGCGTTTGACTGTGCTAGTTCTGGATCTTGAGAATTATTTACCGTATCTACGACTTTGTTGTATGAGAAGCCTTCCGCGATATAGTTGACTTCGTTGTAAAGTCTTTCGAATACCGCGTCTCTGTATGTCGGTTCGTCGGACTGACCAATATACGAAGAGTTGTACCAACCGCCACCGTGTGACTTGTTTCGATTGTATTCCGCAATGACCTGATTGATGTTTCTTCTTGGAGTTTCTTTTAGAAACTTGAAGTCCTTGTCAGTCGAAACCGTTGCGACAAAAACTTTGTCAAGTGATTGCATCGAGAGAACAGCACCCGAAGAATTGAAGTCGATAAAGGGTGAGGCTCCGTTTTGTGCGGTGTTTGCCTCAAATGCTTTTTTAATTTCTACTAGTTGTTCAAAGCTGTGTGGACCCACTTTTTAACACTTCCTTATATTCGTTAAGGAATGCTTGGGCGCGGTCAGACAGTTTCCAAGTAGACTCGAAGTACGCCACGTCTTCGAGTTGGCATTTTCCTAACTCAATGCCTTTGATTATTTGATTACTTACCTTTTCTCGGTCAGCACCGGAGACGATTCCAGATATTACACCTGAACTACCATTCGGAGATGATTTCGTAACTGGATTTTTCTCAGTCTTCGGGTTTACAGCTAAGGTTCCGATTTCTGATTTAAGTTTTTGAACGGAGTTTGAAAGTTCCTCTGTTTCCTCAGCTCGATCGAGAAGATGTTCGATTGCGGCGGCAAGAGTCTCTTGACCGGATTTAAGAATCTCTAATGTGTTTTTAAACTCTTTGAAGAATTCAAGTTTTGCTTTTTCAATTTCTTTCTCTTTTTCCTCTTCTTCTTTCTTCTTTTTTTCCTTCTCTTTTTTCTTTTTCTCCTTACTCTCTTTGTCCTCGCCCTCCTCTTCTTCCTCGTCGTTGTCTTTTTCCGAACCGAGTTCTGATTTGTTTACCTCTTCGTCTTCATCGTCCGAATCATCGAAGTACGCGTTTATCACATCTTCCGCAAATGATCCGGCCTCTGAATCAGAAACCCCTTGTGAAACCGCCCACTCTTTTACCTTATCTGTCTCCGGCAAAACGCTTCCTGAATCCAGTAACGTCGTAACCTTCGATGCTAAAGACTGAAGATCTGGTGATCCTGGCTCTCCAGACTTCTTTAAAGGCTTTGACGCAATCCGCGACCTTAGCCTTTCTATCGCTTCCGAAATCATAATCTTTCCCCGCTCAATTTTAAAAAGAGTGCGTCGGTTAGATTTTCTAGGTCTTCTCCTTCGATACTATATTCCGAAGAAAGAATAGAACGAATCAGAGATGAACGACACTCCATGCCCTGATTTACTATGCGATCTTCAATATCGGTAAAAATTAAATCGACAAAACGGTCTTGTGCAATTGGATCTGATTGAAAGAGCCTTGTAAGGAACGCAAGTTTTCTTTCAATACGAGAAAGACGATCGAGTTCTATATTTTCTTGATTGGTAGACTCAGTTGGTGAAACCGTGACTCCGATGAGTTCAGACTTTTCAATGTCTCTTAGAAACACGGCTCCTTTAATCAGTTGAACAGAGGTATCTGGATTGATTACTTCTTGGAGAGGAGCGATCGCACATTTTTTTAGTTCAATCTTTCGAATTGTCTTCCCTTGATAGTCTTGTGGACTTGCAAAACCTGAAACCGAAGCTCCCCAGCCGTTAAAACCTGCCTGTAATCCTTTTTTTATCTCTTCCGCGAAACTGTTACCTGGAATGAGTCTTCCTTGGATATAGAGTCCGTCTTCTTTGATTCCAAGTGATGTTGGAAAATCGTCTTTGAGTCCAATTTGTTCCGGGCCGCCGATAATTGCTTTTGTTTTAGCGTCTTGCAAAGCAACGAGCACGGTTCCGGTAAGCGTTCCCTCTTTTTTTAGATCGCGGATCTCCTTGTCGATTAGGTCGGTGAGGTGGTTGTAGTCGAAGTATCCTTGCGAAGTGAACTGACTTCGCATGTTCATATCCGCATACGCAGATTTAAGGATGACCTCACCTTGTTTGTCTCTTCTTTCGGAAGAAGCCTTAACTAAAATCTTTATTGCACCTGTCCTGTCTTCGGGACTTGCTTTTAGGATTTGAAATGGATGTAAAAAGGTAGTCTCTTGCATGGAGACTACGCATAGTCGCTTTAACGCGATCGGAGAATTAAAATGATAAAATGATTAGTTTAGAAGTGTGTGAAGTAAGAAAATAATACTGATAAAGGCAGTTTGGAATTGATAATCGAGATTTAATTTTAATACAAACTTGAATTTAGGCTGAGGAATTTCTCTGACGTCCTCTTTTACTGCGAAGTCGCCTCTAAGAAATTTGAAAAGGACTCGGATATAACTACATTCATAAATGATAATCATCCAACCTTGTTCTGAAACTTTCAGATATTTTACGAAATGTGCAAAACAACCCTGGAGAACCCACTTCCCGTCCTTACCGATCCATCCTCGCATCGGTAGACCCATGTAGAATATTTTATAAATTCTTTTTTCTTCCATTTGAAATGTAGGACTCTTATCTAAAACAAATGAAATAGGCTAATTTTCAATTAGAATTACAGATTTTGAACGTTAAACAGAACTTGAGAACAAAAATATTTTAGCCTTTCCTTTTGAACTAAATTTTGGATTCCAATAGATTTTTGCCTGTGTCGTGGATTCGATTCTGTCCAAAACAACCCCAAAAAATACTCCAATCTCTGACAAATCCACTCCTCCCTCGTCAAACCACTTATCCACACTCGTCGTATCTCCTATCGTTAATACCGGATTTCCGTCAAAAGGAAGTATGACCTTTACAACGATATGAGATACCAATGAATTGATCCCTAAAACTTCCCCAAGGTTATAACTGCCGAGCGGGTTTGAAAAATCGATCTCCGTTTCTGAGACAAAAAGATTCTTCAAGATAGCATTCTCAAGAAATTCATCGAAGGAAAACGGCCCGAGAAAGGTCGGCACTTAGATTTTCGAAACTTGATTCGGATTCTCGTCGTGTCCTGATTCAAAAAACATCGATCGAACAAAACAAAAAGTGTCATACAACACACGCGAAATAAATCCGAGTGAGAACCAGAAAAGAAGACTGGAACAAAGTGTATACAGAAAGATCCCTTTAAAGATTTCATAATTTTTCATATTCTCAAGATTCTTCAATTAAAAGCGGAATCGGAGATTTCTTTTTCTTCTCTTTTACAATATCGCTAATCGTATCCAAGTTTTCTTGAATCGAAGATATTCTAGGCGCATTTACGTCAAAAGGCTTTGCGAATTGAAACTCACTTTTAAACACACTTATGAAATCATCGAATGCCTCGAAAATTCGGGTTCGCTCCTCTCCTTGTGGGTATTTCATATTGTATTCGTGAGCTAAAATAGGGTGTACATCATCTGTGACTTTGTTCGGTGCGACTAAGTAGGTATTTATCATATTTCTTTTTTCAAGCTTATCTTGAACATACGCTTCAAAGGCGCGAGCAAAGTATTCATTCGGTTTTTTGAAATCTTTTTTCCCAAGCGTGTGACCGTTTTTGTAAAAGTCAGAGAATTCCCCATTCGGATTTCTTTTAATTACGTTATTGATTTTTCTAACGGTTTTCTCAAACGCTCCAGATGGATTGATTGAAATATAATGAGTATCGGATCGATTCCTATCGATACCAGTACAGATATGATCGAAAAAGTGACAGAATTCGTGAGCGACCGACCCGTCCCCTTTCGTTTTCGTAATATTTATAATTTTATAACCAGATTCGTAGCTCGCGGCTTGTCCTGGTTTACCTCGCGCCCCGAAAGCAAGACTGAGATGTCCTTTTTCAATAGCCTTTTTTAGATCAATTTCTAAACAGTCTTCAAGATCCTTGAGAGAGGATACAAATCGAGTGATATGGTCTTTTGACGCTATATCATTCATATAGTGTCCAAATTGTACGGAACCAAATCCCCAATTTTCAGTCAGTGCTTTGCTGGATATTTCATCGGATTTAACGGATCTTCCGTTTTGTCGTATGATAACTCCGAGAGGGGATCGTTTTAAAATATTCTTATTTGGATTTTCTTTTCTACTACTTGAATTCTTCTTCTCCGCCCAAGACCAATCAGACTCCCTTACTTTATAAAGAGGATTATTGGACCATTCTTCTCGAGTAGGTAAATTCTTTAGAGTCGTACTTTCTTCGTATATTTTTTTAGCTTTTTCTTCGCTATAAAATCCCATTTCAGATTTAAAATCTTCAAATGTTGGATAGGCTTTTTTGAAACTTTCTATTCTTACAATTTTTTCTATTTTCAATTTCTCAAGATTATCGTTAAATAACTTAGAAGCCGTCTGTTCATCGAGCGGGTTATAAAGAACGGCTTTGTTCCAAACTTCGGAACCCGCTGAAGTGCTTCGATGCAAAATATTAAATAGCCTATCTCCAAAAACGCTTGGTAAAACTCTTAAATTCTCATCATAAATGCTAGTATAATAGTATTTGTTTAATAGAGGATATATCTCTCTTTTGATTTGATATAATTCTTTAACTTCACCGCGCTGAATCTTATCAAAAATAGTTTCAATTCCAGGAACAATTTTTCCGACACTATCCTTGTAATTCTTGGTGATTTCATTTAAAGATTCAGTGGATAAATTAGGTTTAGAAATCTCTTCTTTATACGTTTCAATTTGTGAAAAGATAATTGTTCCATATTTATTGTGAAGCGTATTCCGTGAAAATGAGTTTGCGTAGTCTAAGATTTCTTGAGTCGATTTAGATTTTAGAATTGGACTGAGAACTTTATTCAATAATTCCACATATTCTTTTCTCGCGGCTTCGGAATCGGCGGGCTTTGACGCAATGGATTCGTATATTTTTGATTTTAGAAAAACGAGTCCGCCGTCCTCGCCTTTATTTTTGTATTCCGTATATTCAAATGGAGGTAGAACTCTTTCTTTTTTAACAACACGTTCTGCCGTGACTGGATCGAGTTTTTCAAGGTCTGATATTTTTATGAGTTTTGAAATTGCGGCTAATTCTTTACGAGAACCTGGAACTCTTTTATTTACGTCTTTATATTCTTTATTTTTTTCCTTAGAATCAAGAAACGATTGAACGTTATTATGCTCACTTAACTTTTTTGATTCTTTGACGATCGTTTGAATTCTTTGCGAATCTTGCGTTTTAGTTCTTTCAAGATTTGGTAGGACATCGGTTACTTCAGACCGAATTGTATCATGCTCTCCTTTTGCGTTGTCATTTCCACGCATTGCTTCCGATCTTGCGTTTGGATTTTCTTGAGTAAAACCTTCTGTATGAGAGTTTGAAGATTCGGTAGATGTTCTTTCTTTCGGTTTATCAAGTATTACTATTCGAGTATTGACTCCCGTTTGGCGAAACGCTTCACTTCCTAAAAATGAGCCTTCAGGGAGGGGTTCCGATTCTCCTCCCATCTTATCCAGCCAATCTCTAAATTGTTTTGATTTTGAATCTCCCCGGAAAAACGGCCCCTCGGACATGATACTTACGAGACGGCCACCGGGTTTCAATAGAGCATACGCATGTTGAACATGAATTGCATCCTGCCCCTTTTCGAAGGGAGGATTCATAATGATTCGGTCATATTGTTTATCTTTGAATTCGAGAAAATCCTGACCGACAAGATTGAATTCTTTCTTTTGTAAAATCTCACGTAAAGGACCGTAATATTCGATTGTGTCGGGTTTTATACCACTTGAATCCAAGATGGTTTCTGATAAATCACCCTTTCCGGCGGAAGGCTCTAAGACTTCCATTCCTGGAGAGATTTCAGCTTCTTGAACTAGTCTTTGAGCTAATGGTTTCGGTGTTGGAAAAAATCCTGGGATCTTACTTCCGATAAGCTCATTTTCAAGTTTTTTGATTTCTCTTAATTTCGGATCTGGGCCGCGCCCTGTATTTTTATCAATGAGTCCTTGTAAATGTTTTCCTGCTGATTGGATTTTCTCGTAGGTGTCCAATCCAAGACGAAGCATACTAAGAGAACTATTGCTATAGTTATTTGAAGAGCTTTTTCCTTTAATGAATAGTTCGTATTTTTCACCTTTAATAGTGACCGATTTTTTAGATTTCTTATCAGCTCGCTTTGCATATAGACAATTTTCTATATTGTCTTTTAGATTATAAATTCGTTTAAGCTCTTCGGCCTTACTAAGATCTTCAATGTAAATCGTTTCATTTTCAGATCTTCTGTCTTTTAAAGTATAATTCAGAATAGTTTCGTAATCTTTTTTTGAAATTAAACCTTTCTTCAAAATCCATTCTAAATTATGCCAATAAATCTGGCCATCTGATCGAATTGAAGTTTCGTAATTTTGCTTTTCAAAAAAGGAATGCCTAAAAAATTTATGAAACCCAACAGAGACTTTAGAATCTAATGGTTTCAAATCATTTGAATATGGTATTCTTCGATAACTGTCTAGATATTTTGAAACCGACAAAATCACTTCTATATCTTTTTTACTTTTAATCCGTTTTAGATATTCTGGTAAAGTCCCCTCCTCTACCTCACCTGCAAGACCATAGAGCGCAGCTTGTATTCTACGCATTCGTTCAGCATCATCGTTCATAGAAGCCGCGATCCCTGCTCGTCTTCGTGTTGGATTCTGTCTTGAGATCGGAGGGCTTTCTTTGTACTGGATCGACTCTTCCATATTATCAGCAAGGAGTCTAAACTTTGAAGAAATTACCGACCTTTTGACCGGAGAGTCGTCATCAATCGGCTGGGGATTGTTTTTTTCGTTATATGTAAGAAGAGAATCGCTTATATAGGTTCGAAGAATTTTAAGAACAATCGAGGATTCTTTATTTTCGAGTTTTGTTATCTCTTCATTAACCTTTGTTTTTATAGTAAGAGGTATTTGTTTTCGTTCTAGGGAGGTTTTTACTCTCTCAATAAAGTTTTTGTCTGAAAGAGAAATACTTTCATTTTGTAGTTCTGATACGACGCCGGAAAGATAGTTTGAATTTAAAAAACTTGGTGCATTTGATTGAACATGATGTTCGCCTTTTGCGTTGTCGTTTCCAAGCATTGCCTCGGATAGAGTCTTTTTTGTTTCTTTTACTTTTTCAGAAACAAGGGATCGTATGATCTTATTTGCATTCTCTGAGTTTAGTTTTACAAAACGGTAGGAAAGATTTAGGATTTTATTCAGGTCGTTTTCACCCTTGTAAGCAAGATCCAAAAATTCTTTTGCCCTTGTCTCAAGACCGGAGGCGATGAGTGTATTTTTGATCTCGGTTATAAGCTCCCCAAGATTGCGTAATTTCCCCGGAGTAAAAACCGGCTTCAGATTTGGATTAACCTTTGGTTGTGAAAGATTAGTAAAAAGTTGGAGTTGGTCTTTTTCAGGTTCTTTTGAAGTTTTTACCGAATCCGTAACAAGATGAAATTCATCCTTACTTTCTGGATGATTTTCATTTTTAGGTGCGCTATGCGAAGAATGATCCTCTTTTTTTTCTGCGTGTATTCTATGAAAAGGAGTCTTTGGAGCGGCTTTGATTTGCCTCCAAGGATGATCGTGTCTTGCAAACTTCTTCCAAACAGATAAATCCTTGTGTATCGATTGCGCGCCATCAGGGAGTTTTTTTCCCTTGAGGATTAGCAAGGTTTCCCTAACGACTTCTTTTACTTCGGTCATTTCGGAAGAAGCTTAGAACGAGTTTAATAATCGGAGGAGTAAGACTTGTTTATGCGGTTTCTTGATATACGCTTTTCGAAGGACTCCATTTAAAGTTTAAAGTGGTTGAAGCTTTCGCTTGACCCGGAATGAAATCATCGATTACGTCTGTGATATAACCGAATTCTGAAACATCCTCAATCGGGATCGGATACGATTTATATGGATCGTTCAGGATTTGGAAAGGCATTCCGGGCCTTAGAGGAACAAAGCCGGTTTCAAAACTTCCAGACGAAACTTTTAGCTCTTCGCGGTTACAAAAGATTTTGAAAAGCAAATCTCGGATTTTAGAAAGTTCACCTTTGTAATTTTCTTTTTTTGAGGTGGTAGGGCTTTCCTCTTTAAATACGAGTCCCGCAACCTTAACGTGTAAAAGTTTCGGACCATATATCGCGCGTAGTTTGTCATCGTATTTTGGTTCTGATAGAATAGTTCCAAAGCTCTGAAACGTGTTTTGAATCACATGAACACCGACTATTACCGATTCTTCGGAATCTTCGATTCGATAATTTTTTAAATCATCTAAGACAAATTTGTAGTAAGCATCGATTCCAAAGTTTTCTAAATCCCGGAACTTTCCATCGTCTCCGAACATATAAAATGGAGTGGGTCTAAAAACTACTTTTGCTTCGGAGTTTCTTACCTCGTATTCTTCAACACTCGACGATCCAACCTCACCAAAGGCAACGCCTTTACCATATACTCCGTCAAGATCAAATGTTTCTAAAGGATCTACAAAAAGTTCGTAAAGCGGTTCTGAGACATACGATCGCAAAATTTCCCAAAAATTTATATACGATCCGATAGAAAAGGAAGACAAGACTTGCGATTCATAAGCGAAGAATTCAGTGTATGCTTTTTTTGGAAGAAGGATGGAAAGAATTGCATCCGGGTCCGGTGACGTGGTTGGCGCGAGAATATTTTTATCCGCGTACCGGGAGACATTCATCAGCTTACAAAAAAACTCATCCCAAAAGTTCCGTATAAGGTCTGAAAGCTGACCTTGTAAGAAGACTTTTGCGGCTTTCGTTATTACGCCCGCGTATGAATCCTCAGACCTTGACGCGGGTTCACCTTCTTGTCTTTGATATTCGATAAAGAATTCGGTTTCAGTAAGTAGGGTCTCAATAGGAGTTATGGTTACGTTTACAAAACTTTTTCCATCAGCGGAATACTCGCGCGTTGCGTTTTTCACCTTTCCGACGTTGAGTTTACGAAAGACTGGATTTTTTTCTTTAGTCTCACCTACATCGATATACAAGTAAACGATACTTCGAATCGGAAAGACTTCGCGGAATGGAATTTGCTCCCCCTCTTCGATTTCGGAAAGTGGAAGCGAGGATTCACCGCTTGTTTGAACAAAGTAGTTCTCTTGATACGGAATGGTTAAATAGATCCCGCCTTTTCCGGCGGATATGGATCTGTGAGACTTTATACTCGTAACGTATTCGGTTGGAAAAAACTTCTTCGAATCTTTTCCGGGGAGCCTGATTTCTAATGAAAAAGACTTCGGTGGAAGAAAGAATGAATTCCTGACTGTCTTAAATTCTTTTTCAACGGAAGATCCAAAAGTCGGCATGACAAAAAAGGATCTCTTGAATTTTTAAATCGGTGGGCCTGTTTTTGTCTGTGGTGATGGACCAGGGGAATAGGTATGTCCGTGATTTTTAGCAGAGACACCGGCTATTTCAACGTCTTCACTAACCGTTATCTTTCCGCTTTGTTCCGTATCTCCTTGAATAGTTAAATCCCCTTGGAAATTCGTATTCCCTTTGAATGTTGTTTCACCTTCAATTTCTAAATTCTCAATTTTTAACTTTGCTTTTTTGTTTTGAAAGTCGAGTGAGAACACTAGTTCTTGATTCTCGTTATAGATTTCGATTTTGTGGGTGGTTTTTCGTATGCAGTAACCGGATTCGTGAAAGTCGATAATGTCCTTTTCCGTATCAAGAAATGTGAACTTACTCCAAAACGTTTGCAGATTAGAAAGGTCGGAATCCTTTGTAGCGAATGGAAAAACTTGAGTAATGACGGGCGCGCGATAGGAGCCGGAAATAAACTCTAAAAGAACGAGTTGGTCTTTTTTGAGTCCGAACGCGCGTCCATGTGCGTTTCCGTTTTGGTTTATAAAAGGTCCAAAGTAGCGAACCTTTTTAAATGGCTCTCCAAAGGTTGTTATGACGTTTGCTCGAAAGCGGGGTAGAACTTCGGTTACGGTTGCAAGTAACGCGGGTGTTAGAAAAGAATCCGGCGACTGTGGACGCTCTTGAAAATCAAATGCGTCATTTGAGAATCCTTTTCTCATACCGCGATGATCGCACTCCCGCCGCTCACCGATTCTATTAAAAACATGGGAACAAAAGAATCGCCGTCTTGAAAGGTTCCGAAAAGTTTCGCATTTCTAACGCGAGGGTCCGACTTAATATTTCTAAGAAACTCTGGGATAAATTTTTTTCTCTCAATCTCATCGGGAAGTTCTCCCGGAGGAATCGGATTTCCAATCCAAGGAGAACCCGGAATTGAACCTTGAACAATATCGATGTGATCGAGCTTTTCATTAAGAAGAGCGTCGTCTCCTTCCACAAGAGCGAGATCCCCGGTAGGGGAAACCTCTATCCCTCTGTTCGGTGTGAGCTTTATATCACAGCCGATACGAGCAATTTCTAAGTCCTTCGGTGAAGGATTCTCAGGAAGGCTTGTAAAAATATTCGTTCTTGTCCCGTAGGGAATCTTAATCGCGCGGCGATCGAGGGTGGTATCTCTTTTCCCGTTGTAGGATGCTAACGCTTGTCCGAGACTTGCATCCCCTAATTCTTTTTCAGCGATTCTCTCCCAGGTGTCACCTGCGGATACGTGAAGGATCGAAAACTCGTTGTCAATACTTGCCTCATTGAGTGAGGCAAGAGTTTCGTTTAAAATTTCATCCGCTGAGAGTGCATACCTGTAAACGTCGTTATCTATCCACGCTGTAAAGTCTGCTCTCGGTTTCAGGCTCATCGCTTCATACGATCCTGAGTTATCCACAGGAATTACGAACTGACCAATGAGAGCAAAGAGCGCGGAACAGTCATTTCTTGACGTATCTATGTTTTGTCTGAATTCAGCCTCGATCGCGCGAGACTTACTGTATGCGTTATCGATCTTTTCTGAAATATCCTCTGCGTGAAACCCTCTTCGTTTTTTCTTAATTCCAAGATCGGATTTCGCGGATTCAAAGGTAACGCGCGCAAGTTTTCCTTGGGCGTTAAATTGATCTTTCATCCGGTCCCAAGAAGAGATTAGTCTTTTTGTTGAACTTGCAAAAACCTGTACACCTCTCGCTACTCCAAGCAATGCACCCGAAAGCTGTAAGGGAAGATTCACAAGATTTTCAAGTTCGTTCATAAGACCTGATATTGTTCTAAACGCGTTGAAATTACTCCGGACTAGCTGGCTTGTGATTTTTGTGTTTAGCTCTTTGACTACACATAGGTTTAAGGAATACTTGTAGGTGTTTGTGTCACCGACAGATCTTGTGATTGTAAATCCGTTTTGCGGAATCACAACCTCGACTGTGCGGTTACGGTCATAATCCCTGAAAACAAAGGCGTGTGTTTTCCAGGTGAGTCTTTTTTCAGAAAATATTTTTGTGATCTTTTGCGCTTGAGTGTCGTTTGAAGAATACTCAATCGCGTCAAGGCTCCTTGAATAATGAAGAAAATACATAAAGTCTTGAAACTCCCCAAGACCTGATCGAAACTCCCCTCCCCCAAGGCTCAAATAACTACTTCGAATCTTGTCGTAATAACTTCCGACTTTGTTTTTTACGATCGCCTTCCCGGCGGAAAATGCGGACTGAACAAATCCACTCCCTGAGTCTCCTGGTATGGAAATTTTTGGTTTCGCCGGAAGACCCAGATGATAGATGTGAAACTCCCCTTCGAGTTTTATATCGCTGTTGTCTTGTCCGTAATCGACAACGATACAACTACCAAAGGTTTTCTCTACCTGAGTTCTGTTTTTAAAATTTTCAGTATATGAAAGAGGGCCGTTTACAAAGAAGTATTCGTTATCATTTTGAAAAATCGAATACGTTCCGTTGGATTTTTTTTCATAGAAAGCAAAAGAGAATACATTTTGAGGTTCATACGTGGGTGCGAGGGAACCACTAAACGCTCCGCTCGTCACCGAATTAAAACCGGAAGTTACCCCGCCGACAACACTTGAAAGCATGTAAGAGAGAGTAGGGGAGAGATTCTAATCGGAGTTCTCCGATTATGATTTTTCGAGTACGGCTTTCTTTGTGGCTTCTCCGTATGTTCCTAAAATTTTCCTAGAATACGTTACCGCGATTCAGAATTCACTCCTTGCAAGTGGTTCTCGTCTTTCAAACTTCAACCCAGGATCTAGAATCTCAACGTGGATCGCAGCGATCGCTGGCGTTCTCGCGGAAGGGGATCTAAGAACCCTAAACGGTTTTTATTACGCGATTAAAGAAGGCGTCTATAACGCATTTGGATTTAAAAGACTCCCCGGTTTAACTTCCGTCGGAATCGTTCGAATAGAACACACAGGTCATACCGATCCAATTTCGATTCCCGTTTTTAAACTCGACCTCTTCGGTCTTGAGTATGAATCGATTTCGTCTGTAACGATTCCTGTAGGTCTCACCTTTGCAGAAATTGAAATCCGAGCAAGAAAACCCGGAACCGATTATAATATCCGAAGACTTTCAATCAATACACTTGAAGGTCTTGGAACAGTTAATATTGAACTTCCTCCAAACATACGGATCTGGAATCCGTCTGACTTCGCAGGAGGAACAAATCTTGAAACCGAAGAAAGCAGACTCAAACGTTTTCGAAACTTTATCGTTTCACTCGGTCGTTCTACAAAACTCGGAATCTATACAGCCGCGACCTCAATACCAGGAATCGCCGGTGTTCAACTAACCACCAATTGCAATCCGTATTCGGGAGCGTTCGAAATCGGGTGGATCAATTTGTATGTAAGCGACGGAACCTCAAACCCTCCACAAAGTCTTTTGGATTTGGTTCAAAGGACAATCGAGGGAGACCTAAAAGATCCTGAAAATTATCCGGGATACGCGGCGGCTGGAACACAAGTCGTTGTATTTCGAATTCCTGTTTTCGGAATCACGGTCAAGTTTCGTCTCGAACTTCAAAAAGAATCCCAACTTAAAGACGAAGACGCGTTAAGCATCGCTTTAAACCAGATCACAGTTTATCTAAACACACTTCCCGTTGGATTCGACGTACTTCTAAAACAAGTCGAGGGAACCATTCTAAAAGCACATCCAGACTTTTACCGAGTAACGATCGATGAGTTCTATGGAAAACTCAGTTTAAGTCCCGTTCCGAATCCACTTCCTGCACTTACTGACATTTCAGTTCCTTCCACGTATCTTCCGCGAACAGGTGGAACCTCGGGAGGGGTTATCTCAGGAACTATTGAACGCGTGGAGCCGACCTAAATGTCTCACGAAAATAAACTTCTAGTATCCATTCCTCAGATAAACACAACCGATCCGGTGTTTCGCGAGCTCTTCGGTAATCCCGATAAACCGGAGCTGAGTCCAGTTACAAACATAAACGATATAAACAAGGGTGCGCTTTTTAATTCGATTGAGTGGCATTTAAGATACCAAGACTTAGCGAGTCAATGCGCGGAGCTTTCGAAAGCGGAAGGATACTTTTTAAAACTCTGGGCTGAGTTTTTAGGAATCGAAAGACCCGTAGGTATGACCGACGAGGAGTTTGTCGGATACCTCATCGGATACGTTCTCTCCAATGAACCTACAATTCCAAAACTCGGAGAGGTGTTTCCTGCACCCGATTTTGTAGTTCTTCGGTGCGACGAGCTCGGATTTGCAACCGATCACTCAGCGAGTGATCTAGGACTAAACATTCCAGGTCCGGGAACAAAAGCAGTTTCAGGAATTATAACCCCCGATCGAGGCGCGAGTTATATCGTCGTAGATGATATGAGTCGTTTAACAAATCTTCAACTTACAGAAGCGACAAGGATTCTCGCCGCCGGAACTGCGGTGTTCGCGGGAGAAACCAATGGCTGAGGTTCAAATTCCTTTAACAAACAACGAAGTTAAAATCTATTATCACAATCAATTTCAAAAACTTTCTTCCTCAGATCTTAACCGTCTCTCAGGCGCGGAACCGCTAAACTCTAATTTCCCTGCAATTCTTACCTCAATACTTGCAACGATAGGAAGAACAACGGATACCGCGATCGGCTTTCAGGTAGCCTCTTCCGACAACCATACAATCCAGGTAGGACCGGGAATTATTATTCGTCCTGACTCAGTATATCTTTTTCCTTCGGTTTCGCTTACCCCTTCACCGGGTTCAGTATGTGGGATCTTTGAAATCTCACTTGAGTCTTTACTAACAGATAATTCCGCGGTACAGGTTTGGAATATCGAATCCGAAAGATTTCAACCCCAGGTAAGACCGACAAGAAAAACGTTTCAAACAATTCTCTTTGAGCAGTGGAACGCAATAGCTCCCCTCCCCTCGTCCACTCCGGGAAGACTCTCCCTTCTATCGTATGTGAAATCATCTCCAGCAGGTCCGATTACAAGTCTTTTGAGGACTCTTCCTGTTTACGATCCGGCACTAATCGGAATCGACGTGGAACTAAACCCAGGGATAGAAGATAACGACTCTCTTGCGTCCGCTATCAATTGGCTTTATGAATACATTCAAGATAAAGAATACATTAGGACTACTCCTTCGCCCGGATATGATAACGCGAATTTTCGGGTGAGGACACAAGGCAATCTTGCCTTTTGGAGCAAAAACGAAGGAGTGAGCTGGCTCCCTTTCGCATAACCCCACCTAACGGTCCTATCTCTCCGGTTCCCGGAGCGGGGGGGCATTGGGTGGGGAACTACGGATCAAACAGATATGATGTTTATCCACAAGGATCGTATTCGGTCGGAGATCTTTGGCATGTTGTGGATGCTCATCTTGATTTAGGAACTTCCGTTACCGATTGCGGACAGTGCGGCGGTCAAAACGAATGTTTTCAACTTGGACCCTGGTTTGATTGTCCTAAGTGTCCAGCCGGATATTCTAAAACGATTTCAGTCGGCTTGTGTTGGACGGGAGGAAGCGTTTTTGTTCCGTGTTGCACCTCGACATGTTGTATTAACAATTGCAATTCCTGTCACGTAGCGAATTGGTTTACGCGCTACCGCGTTTACAAATACGAATTTCTTCAATGGACTCTCGTTACTACCTACACGGTTCCCGGAAGGATTTGGAATTAGGATATGGAAGTTGAGTCCTTAGTTTTTTCCGAGAAGCGACTTTCCGTATGTCTTTCTTGCCCTCTTCTAATGAAGAGATTCTTATCCGAACAGTGCAGTGTTTGTTATTGTTTCGTGCGCCTCAAAACAAAACTGAAATCCGAGTCTTGCCCGATAGGGAAATGGAAAAGAGAATCCTGATATATGAGTTGTTGTAGTGGAGGAAAAAAATTGAACCAGGAACTTATTTTTCAACAGATCGAACAGTTTTCAAATATTGAAACGAACCTAAAGTTAAAAGAAAGCGTAGCAAGTAAACTTGTTCGTTCCCTTCTTTTAAAAGCAAAAGAACTGAAAAAAGAATTCTCGGAAAATAGCGAGGATCTTATCTTTCACAACCTTTCCCAAAAAGCCCTTTCCGCTTTCTATTCCAATCAAGACGTAGACTCAGTTCTCGAATCAGTTTCTAAGAGAGTATTTCAGAGTCTTAGTGAAGCCAAAAAATTAGCGGAAGAATTCAAGAGCTAAAAACCATGAAGCTAAAAAAGAAAATCAAATCCCTTCTCTTTCACCTTACCTATCCTAGACTTACTTCTAAGGTTCTTATCAATCGTTCTGGTTGGAATCTGATCCTTAGAAATCATTTCTCACCGTGGCTTTCAGTCACGGCGTTTCCGATTCTTTCACTCACCTTTGAGGGTCGTGAGAAAAACGGTCACTATGTTTCTTGGATCTTTGGATTTCTCGGATACTCGTTTGTATTCCTTTTCTATTCTAAGTCGCCAAGTTCGGGGTGTTGAAGTTCTCTTTCATAGTCTCCTAAGAGATCGCGCTTTTTTAGAAACTCTAAAAGAACATCATTTTCATGTTTTAGCGCGTCCCTCTCGACGAATGTAAAATCAATTGCGACGAATAAATCATCAAAAGATTTTTGAGTAAGAGCTTGGAAGTAAAGCCCTTCGGTGAAGAGTGCGCGGATTCTTAAAACGTCCGGGTGATGGCGGAATGGTTTTGTGTTTTGCATTCTAAAATTTAATATTCTAACTTGCTATCGGATACAAATAATCCTCTTTGTTACTTTTTGAAGGATCGTTTTGAGACTCTGCGCGATTGGGTGCATCGAATAAAAGACCTATACTCGAATCGTCTTCGATTTCTTTAAGTTTGGATTGAATCGAGTTTTTGATTATGGAAAGATCCTGTATGATTGTGCTAAGTCTTCCGATCATTGCTGAGGAACCCACTCCTTTGTCTTCCGCTACCGCGATCGAGGCCGCAAGTTCTTTACTAAATTCAGGAGAAAGAGCCGAAACGTTATCACCTAAAATTCTGTTATACGTTTTTTGAAGAGTATCAAGCATCGTATTGAGCATCTTTCTATTTGTCGCGGCCTTCTCCATAGAGCCGATTGAACGCAAAGCTTCTTTTTGTACGCTTGTCGCTACCTGCTCAAAACTGAAATTATCAAACTCCCCGCTAAGGAGTTCTTTGATATAATTTTGAACAACTGACGGACCCTTTCCCGGATACTTTGATTTGTTCTCTACATACCATTTGAACGCTTTTATCTGGATCGTCTGGTTTGGTTTGTCGTTTGAGTCTTTTCCAAACATTCCAATGACTTCGGCGACTCCTAAAGGAAGGGATCTGTCTTTTTTTGAGATTAGTTTAAAGAGATCCGGGCAGAGATTATTTAGTGCGAGACGCTTGTCGATCTCTCCGACTTTTTTCCCGAGCTTTTCCGCGATGGTTTTTGTATCCCATCCGTTTTTTTGCATCTCAGCGTAGGCTTTCGATTCATCGGTTGGGTTTACACTTCGCCTATGATTCTCACTTACCTGGGCGACAAGCCTGTCGTTAGAGGTTTGAAAAGATTTCGGGACAACGTGAACGGTGAAGTTATCAGGAAGTTTCCCTTCACCTATGAGTTCTTTTATAGCTTCGTACCGGTGGTGTCCGGCAACTACGGTCCACTGATCGTCTTTTAGGTCAACCGCCATAGGAAAACCAGGATCGTATCCGTTTTGGAAGATAAGAGCTTTTAAAGAATCGATTTGATTACGATCGTAATTCTCTTTGTCGGTGTACTGTTTGATTACTCTGAGTTTGTTAAAAGGAAGAGTTGTCGGAACCGAGTCTCCTTTTTTTGGGGTTTCTTCTTTTGCCTCTTTCTTTCTCGGGGTATTTTGGGGTACAAATTCTCTTTTCTGTCTTCCTTTTGGAAGTACCCTCCATCCCTCTTCTTTCTTAATGTGCGTGAGTCCATCGCTCCAAACGGATGTAGTATTGATAGGATCTGCGTTTCTTCCTATCTGCGCTTTTAGAATTCTTTCAAGTCGCGGTAGACAATCCTTTAGGACCGAGAGCGAGTTTTTTAAGATCTCTTTTGAAGTTTGATTTTCTATTCTTTTGGAATCAAAAAGGGTCAGATATGCTTTTTGGATAGGGAGCCTAGTTTCTTCTTTTTCTCTATGAATGTTATTCTCTAAAGAATCATTATTAGAAATGAGTGCAAGCCTAGATTTTAGGAATTCTATTTTAGGATTTTTTAATTCCTTCTTTGTCTTTCCGACTCGTAACCATTCTTTGAATTGTGAGATAGTGAGAGGGACAATGCTTCCAAATCCTTTCCAACCTTTTTCGTAGTTTGAAAGATAGGCAGTCTTCGCGGCCTTTTGATCGTGAAAACCGATCATAACCTTGTATTCATCGAAACTTTGGTCTTTGTTTTTTTGGTTGATAACGAATACAAGTTCGGATTCGTTGTCAGGACCAAGGAATACGTCTACATGATCGCCATCGGCTCCCGTTGTCCTTCTGATATATCCGTAATCATTTCGGATTTTAGTCTTCCAAGCCTTTCCATCTTTATCCTCTCCCGAGCGATACGATCCCTTTTTGTTCTCAATCGCTATATCAAGACCGTGGATTCGGACGTGATTTTTTTTGTAGTTCCCCGCTCGTAACTGTGCCTGTGTTGGGTTTGATTTTAAAACGTTTGAAATCGACCCAACACAGACAGACTTTTCTGTCTGTTTACTTTTCTCCGCATTGAGCTCGCCCTCTTCGTCTGTGACATCAGCTTTTTCTTTTAGAAAATCTGATAGGAAGTCAGCTCCGAGTTTTTTAAACTCCCGAGCCAATGCAAGACAGCCGTCTTTAGAAATCTTTTTATCCGAGGATCGAAGTACCGTCAAAAAAGACTTTCTCGAAAGTTCATTTAACTGCCCTTCTTTCCAAGGCTCAGAATCCTCTTCCATTGCCCACTCTTGCCAGAGTGGGTTTTGTTTCGTCATACCAAGATGAACTTTATCAAGAATCGTCTCAGCGAGGTCGCTTGTAATTTCTTCTTTTGTAAGAAGGGACAAACTGTTTCTATGATCCTATGATTTCGATTCTCTTTTGGTCTTCTCTAAATTTGGCGTATTCTTCAAAGAATGTTTTTAGCTGATCGCGGCTTAATGATCTCAAAAAACCTTGGATAGAACCTGTTTGTAAAATCTGATCGTTCGGTAGTATAAGAATGATCGGTTCAAATTTGTAGAGGGTTTTAAATGGGATAGCAACGTTTCGAGCCACTTTAGTCGCTAATTCTTCCGGATTTCTACAAGTGTATGGGTCGTAATGAAGAACCATAATTTGAGCCGGTGCCACAGCATGAATCTTGAATTTTGATTTCCAGGTGGAATACGCAAGTTTCAACATTTGATAGTGATACGCTACAAAAATTCGTAGGTGCATTAGTCTTAATCTGGTATCAGAAAAAGCATAATTCACTCTGATGAAACAGACTATTGCTTTGATTATCTCTTTAATTGGATTGAAAAGCTTTTCAAAAAATATTACCTTCGCAATGCCTTTCACAAAATAGTTTAGAACTAATCCCATTGTAATTCCTGATTTTTTATTCTAACGACCCCCGCCCGTTAAAATTCGATAAAGGTTTCATTTTGAAGATTCGCGGTTTATCTCTGTCCTCACCGCTTCCGCCCTCTACAAAACCCGTAACTCTAAACGTTGGGTGATAATCGTAGATTATTGTGTAACCTGACTTCGGCTTATCGGACAACCACTGGATTTTCGAGTCTCCGAATATGATAAAGTCCTCACCTCTTTTGTGGGACTTGATCCCGTGTTTTCCTTTAGAAAGGATCTGGTCCACATACGCGATCGGTGAATAAGACACGCGATCGTAGTAAGTGTTTTGATACGCGATAAACTCAGAGTGTCTAAGCGTAGAGATGAGGAGCGTGATAATGTCACCTTCACCCATCCGGTAGCCGCTACCCATGACGCCCATAAGTTCACCCTCTTGGAAAGTGATCTGGCTTCGTTCGAAAAGTTTTCTTGAATCGGAATCGTTTCGAAAGGTTTTGTAGGCAATCTTTACCGGGTTAAAAGTTTTGATTTTTATTCGGTGAAGACCGCTTACTCGTTTCGGGAAGATGATTGAGTTTAGAGAATGCCCGCTGAATTCAACCTCTATTGCAGGTTCGTTTTCATTCTCAGGGATTTTGAAGACTTCTACTACCCCGACGATCGCTTCTTTTTTTAGATCCGGGAATAGTTCGTATTCGTTATTTCCTATGACCTCAAAGAACTTCTCTTCGATAAGGGAAACTTTGTATTTTAAAAGGACTGCGTTCCAGTATTTGAGATTTTCTAAAACATCGAAGGACTCTTCCTGTATATGGGTGATTGTAAGGGGGGTTTGTTTATCTTGTGAGTGAAGAACTGCGCTCTCGACTTCGGTAACGGGTGCGAAACGGGTATAGATTTTACTTCCTTGGATCTTGTAAGCAAACTCTTCTTGAATAGTGAGAGTTTCTTGAAACGTCCTTATTTGTCCCTCTAAACAAAATTTGCAATCAGGGAGTCTTTCCTCCTGGGGACAAGGACAAGGAGTCAATCTGTACCAAAGAGCTGACTCACCGCGTCTCTCGAGTAGTTCCTCGTTTGTAAGTGGTGTAAGGACGTTCGGTTTTGTGGGAATCGAAAAGGGCGTTACACCGCCCTGACCGGATTTTCTCAAATCCTTTTGACTCTTGTGGCTTGAGTTTCAAAAACTCCTTTTACCTTGTCGTATCCTCTGCGCGTTTCAAACTCAACAGGGGTTCCGTTTTGGATTTCTTCTTCTCTTATACTTGAATATTTCGCATTGAAGAAATAGCTTCTCTGGTTTTCGGTTTCAATAAATCCGTATCCTCCTCGGTTAATCTCCTGGTTCCAAGGAATGTAACGTCTGATTGTTCCGGTTAAAATTTTTGATTTTGTTTCCAAGTGATAAATTCTGAGAGCCAATCCGATTGTTCGTCATAGCTACACATGGGTTCCTCCCAGACCCCACTTGAAAATACATCACTCTTCCTTATCGGGCCATATTTTCTCTCTAGTCGGATTCTTTCTTCATTGGCCTTCACCTCTTCTTCGTATCGTGCATCGAGCCTTACTCTTTCTTCCGCGTCTCGGAGTCTCCCTAGTCTAAAGATTTCATCAATTTCATTTTCCTCTCTTTCTTCTTCCTCTTCTTCTACGACTTCGTATTCACAACTGCAATTCGGGTGCATAGGACAACAGAGCCAGTAATTTCGATAACCTCTTTCGGCGTTTGATTTACCGATCCAGGTGGCAGTTTTAGTTTTCGGATCTCCGAAGAACTGATCTTGTCCGAGATAAACAAGACCAAGACTTTTCATGTATTTCTTGTCTTTTAGGTGATCGAGGGAAGGGAATACGCGAGCGATTTCCAAACGAAATTTTTTACACTCATCGCATCTCACCGGGTTTGTATGACTGTGAGGGCTTCCATAGTTTCCGCCGGATAATCGAACGTAAACGGCGGTCTCGCTTTCGTTTGCGAGCATGAGAAGCTTTCCATTATTGAAGTTTATCGCGCATTCTGTAAATGCGAACCTCGCCATATCGCGGTTTAGATGATCGGTTACAAGTTCCTCGTATTCTTTTTCTCTTCTTTCTCTTTCTTCCTCGGAAATCCCTTCTTCAAACATTCCAAGGGCTTCTTTGATCTCTGTGTCATCCGGGGAAATCATCATCGATTCGATTTCTTCCTCGGTAGCGTTACGCGCCAATGCTTCAACAATTTGGCGTCGATAAAGGTTCGTTATGAGGTCAAAGGCTTTTCCTTTTCGCTCTCCGTGTTCGTCATATATCGCAAGCCACTCGGCTCCTTTTGACTCAGCGTAGAGAAGTGCGTAGGTTTGTTCTTTGGTAAGTCCTACTTCCTCTCGTAGAACGTCTATATCTTCAAGTCCATGTAGGTTGTGCGCGACTGCGCGCTCTGAGAATTCAGGGAGTGTAAGCTGTTTTAAATCTTCGGGATCTTCTCCCTCTCCGATCATGTATTCGGCGATATAGCCGAGCAGGGTCGCTTTCTCTCTTTCTTGAAGATAGATTCGGTTCCAGTCGCGGGCTAAAAAATCGAATATCTCCTGATCTTTTTCGTCTAGATCCTCGCGGTAAACTACCCCCTCGGGGAATTCGATTTTAGTTTGTTTTCTGAGAGGCGTGTAGTCTTTCGAGGGTTCAGGAGTTACGGAAATCGATTTCGGAAAGTAAGTCGGCCTGACAAGTAACTCGCCAAAGAATTTTTTTCGGAGAGAGTCCATCGCATCCGACCACACGGATTTCTGAATTTCAAACTGCGTTATTTGGTTAGAATTTCCAAGTAACGCATGTTGGAGAGAAAGAAGATAGTAAAGCCACGCATAGGTAAGCTCTCTTACAACTCTGTATTCCGAAAATCTTGACTCTCGTACCATCGATCGAGCCTCAGTTTATTTTCTTTTTTGGTTTTGAAACTCACGAACGAGTCTTGATGCTTTCCAAAAAAGAATATGAAGAACCGTTTCGCGGCCCTTGTGATTCTCGATCGAGGAGCAGACACTATCAAAAAGAACCTGTCTTTCACTTTCCGGTAGACTTCCGATCAAAAGCGCGAAGCTAGTATCCTCCTCCTGCGTAATTTGCAAGAGTTTTGATTCCCTTAGAACTCGGATTCCTTTTGTAAAAAGTAGATGCAGGACTGTATCGCGGGACTGTTTGTTTACGACCGATGAAACAAGACTATCAAAGAGATTCTGAACTTTCGAATCTTCGAGTTTTAGAATTAGATTGGAAAGGAAGGTGTCTTGTTCGTTTTCATTTACTTCTTTGTCGTGCTTCAAATATTCCGGCGTTTCTGTTTCTGCATTTTCTTCAAAGATTGTCTCTGACCTTTCCTCGACTGGTTCTGTTTCAGAGCTTAATTCTTCGCTATATCGTTCTTCGGTTTGCATGATTTCATCCTTCAAAGGTTTCTTTTATTACTAAGAAGGAAGTATGAGAATCGGAGAAGGTTCTAATTTCTGGAATGCCTAAAAGACGGATGAATTCCAAGCCTTGCAAGTCTTTGATTTTGAATGTCTGAAAGAGTTACGGGTCTATTGTCTTCAATTTCTTTTTTTACTGTTTCCTTTTCTCTCGTGATGATCGAATTTTTTCTTCCAAGGATTTTAAGAGCGAAATACCGAAGACAGTCCATCGAGTGATCGGAATTTTTTGCGGGAACTTCAATCGCGTTTTTCCCGTCTTTTGCAGGAACCCATGAGTAAATAGAGAATTCTTCGATCGTATGGACACAGGTTCTAAAGATTCGAAGCTTGACGCCTTGCTTTGCGGAAAGGAGTTTCATAAGGGCTTGAATTCCCGTTGAAACGTCTTTGTCGGCGGCAAGTGTAGGGAGGCCGCACTCTGCCATCGTCGCGCGGTCTTCCGCGTCGTGATCTGCGACTATGAAAAGATTTGGTTTTCTTCTTTCTTTTATCTCTTCGCAGTGTGCGCGAACTGTCTTTTCGCGTTCGTAGTGTTCATCCGCTAAATACCAGGTTTCGTTAGATTTATCATAGTAAAGCCAGAGAAATACAAATGGATTTGTGTATCCGAAGTCCACTGCTCCGGCGCAGTCCCATGACTCTGGGATTTCGAAAGGCTCGACTATCGATTCTTCGAACTTGGGGTAAACAAGTCCCTCGACATCGATCCACTGACCGAGAAAGAGCCTTTCTCTTTCCGCTCCGGTAAGTTCCTCAAGCATCTGGACATACTCTTTGGAAAGAAAAGGATTGTCTAAGGGCGTCCATGACCTTCTTGACATCCGTGAAAGTTTATTAGCAGATAACGCGTTACTTGTCTCTGGGTCTTGTCTTAGAACAAAATACTTAAAGATCCAGTGGAACCTGTTTCGCGGGTTACAATCGACGATGAGTTTGTTTATAAGTTCTTCTCGAACGAGTGAGAGACGGGTTTTGATTTTTTGATATGTGGCGTAGGAGATTTGGGTCGCTTCATTGATAAAGATCGTACAAAATTCCGTTCCCATGATCTTTTCAACGCGGTCTGCGTCATCGAGGCCCGCGCCGTAAATCTCAGATCCGTTTGTAAATGTCAGAATATGGAGTGACTCGTTAATTGTATAATCGCGGTCCTCGACGAACCCCATTTCTTTAAGGCATGGAATGAGAGTTTGTTTCCAAACGGAGATTTTAAGGTGATTGAGTCTGTAACGTGCGATCAGGTGACGTGAGTAAGGTGAGAGCCAAGCTCTTGAGATAATGGCTTTTATGATAAGGTAAGTCTTACCACTTCGCGCGCCACCGTCGTAGCAGATCTCTTGTACGTATGGAGAAGACCAATCCTCGTCTAAGGCGCGGGATTGTTTTTCAGAGAAGAATTGATTTCGTTGAACGGTGTATGCGTTAGTTTTCTTCGGATCTATTTTTAGAAGAGATTTCTTCGACAACTACCCGGTTCCCGCCAAGTAGCTTCTCCACTGCACCGGGTCTTTCACCGACTCCGAGTACGACTTGAATGTTTACCTGGCTCTTTTCTTCCGAGTTACCGGAATCTTGTCTGATAGTATCAGGCTCACCGAGTGATCGGAAAAGTTCTTTGAGGACGGTGTTACGAGACTTGAAAAGAGATAATAGATCGGAGTTAGAAGCTTCTTCGTAAAGGATTCGGTTCTTTAGAAAATCTAAAAAGATAACAGACTCTTCTTTGATTCTTTCGAGAGTTTGGGCAAGATCCGTGACAATCTTCCCCTCTAATTCTCTCCTTAAATTTCCTGAAAATTCCTTACGGTCTAAATTCCAGCCATTCCCTTGGATGAGGTTATCGAGCTTTTTGTAAGTAAGTTTGAATCTCTTACAGATTTCCTCACGCGAAGTCCCGCGAAGAAAAAGCAAACGTATCTCTTCTTTGGTTTCTTCCGAAAGAACATCGTATCCTTTCTTTGATACAGGAGTCTTTCCTCCCCTACCCTTTGTTTTTTTCTTCGGGGGAGGATTTAACTTCTTCTTCATTGAATGGGAATTCTATTTCTTAGCGGATTATCTGAGTAGGCTTAGGAATAAAAAAGTTTAAGACGCTCTTTGAAGATAGCTGACCAGATTCTTATTTGCTTCCGCGCAGGACCTTTCATCTAGATCTATCCCTACAAATCTACGATTGTTTTTGAGCGCAGTTTTTCCGACTGTTCCCTCACCAGCGAATGGATCTAGGACGATTCCTCCCTCCGGGCAACCCGCAAGAACGCAGATTTCAAACAGTCTTTCGGGTCCGACAGCCGTATGTCTTCCTCTTGAATTCGGTGTAGGTATTTGCCAAACGGATCGCCTGCGAGCTGTGAAGTTTCCTGATTTGATTTTGTTTTCGAGTATCCGGTTCTTGACGGATGTTGGAGTTTCCGCTAAGTATCTTTCATATTCTTTTTCGCTATTAAATTCAAGTGAGCTGTGTTCACTCGCGGATGTTTCTTTCACTTTTGAAAAGCTGTGAATTTGATTGTGATGGATTTGAGAGATCGGAACCGAAACACTTTCAGCGTTAAAATAGTAAAGATCCATATCACGAACAAAGAACAAAACGTATTCGTGTGAGTTTGTGAATCTTCTTCTAACGGACTCAGGCTTACAAGATCCAACGTTACCGGAGTCCGTTGAAATAGATTTCGCCCAAATGATTTCCTGAACGAAGTGGTATCCTTCTTCTTTCATAAAGTCAACGAACCCGGAAGGGATTCGGATCGCCTGTCCGTATTGGAAGGAATCACCGATGTTTACAAACACCGTCGCGGAATCTTTTAGGTGTTTCGCGGCCTCTCTGAATACTAAAGCGAGATGAGAAAAATACTGCCTTGTCTTTCTTTCTCTCCCGATCTCAAGACTAACGGAGGGGTGCGAGTCATCTAAGTATTTTCGTTTTTGGAAATACGGCGGCGAGGTCACGAGGCAATCGAACTTCGGATAGATCAGATTTTTTTCTCTGTAGTCCTTTAGAACCGTATCAGCAGAACCGCAAATAATTTCAAAACTCATGCGATTCTCTCCTGACAAAAAAGAGCGATCTGTTCAAACAGTGCTTCCGAACACTCCCATTTCCCGCCTTCAAGTTCCGCGAAATAGCTTTGCGAGTAACCGAGTCCTTGAGCGAGCTGGAACTGAGTTAGTCCCGCCTCTTTTCGTAACGCCTTTATTCGAGAGGCCGTCTCTTCGTTTTCGGATTTAAAATTTTTGTCAAAGTATTTGGAACGGGCCGCCTTCGCGCACTCGCAAACCACTTCTTTAAACGCTCCGCGCCACTCATAATTCAGATTCTTACCGTGGACTTTAAGGAGGAACTTTCCGTTTCCTTGATCCGCCAAGTTTATCCGAAGATTTCGAATCTTTTTCTTAGCCCAAAGTTCGTGCAGGATTTCAATCGAATCCTCTTTGTTTGAACCCTTTCTGATTTTCTTTAGATCGCCTTTCAGTGTAGAGAGAAGGATTCCCGTTTTCTTACTGATTTCATTGAGTCTTTCTAGGACAATTTTTGTTCCGGTAAAAAACTCCGGACAAAACTCGCGATACGTTAAGAGTCTGTCTTTAAAATGATACTGACCTTTTCCGTAATTTTTTTCGGCTATATAGGAAACTGGATCTTCGGGGGAAACGATATACGCATCGATCGCCACCCATCCAAGTAGTTTTACCGCTTTGATTCTATGCTCGCCGGAAAGACAAAGATACAGATCTGAATCTGGAATCTTTTGAAGTGAGATAGGTTCGTGAAGCCCGTTTCGTTTTATATTCTCCGCTAATCGCCGGATGAACTCTTCCGTTTTAGGACGGAATATTTTTTCATTCTTTGGATGAAATTGAATCTTCTCCAAAAGAACCTTTACACGTTCGAGTTTTATCTCGTCTTGATTGGTTACTGACTCTATTACGTTACTGGAATTTGTTTCAAACACATCTCACGAATATTTATTTTTACTGAGAGAGTCCTTTAATTTGGATTTGTGATTAGGAAAAAGTTAAGGGATGGAATTTTGTGCGGTCCTTAATTTTTTCTAATGCGGCATTTGACAAATTTCTAATAGAAAAGCTTCTCGCTAAGCCTCTCGGTCGCTTCTTTTGCGTATGTTTCGTTTAGCTCTATCCCTGTGTATTCGCGTCCTAATTTTAAAGCCACTTCTCCGGTAGTCCCGGATCCAAAAAACGGATCAAGGACTCTTGCTGGAACTGGACCTTTCTTATGTTCACAAGAACTTTGGTCTTTCGATAAAAAAGAGCTCCCGCACTCAGAACAAACCCCATATTTACTCGTTCCTGCTTTGATACAGTCCTCAATAAGATCCTTCGGAAATGTCGCGGTATGAGAAGTTTTCGAGGGTTTTGTCGTTACTGTCCAAACCGACCGTTTGTTTTTTCTTTCTTTTATTGTCCGAGCGGTCTTCCCCCTCTTTCCATAAAATTCAGTTCGACCGTTATTAAAAATCTCTACCGCGCGAGGCCGGAAACTCTTGTGTCCGGGGATAAGAGAAAGGGTCGGCTCTGAAATCGCTTCCGCGTCAAAGTAGTAAATGGGATTCTTTGAAAGAAGAAAAATGTATTCGTGAGAAGTTGTGCAGCGGTCTCTTACGGATTGAGGTGTTGGATTCGGCTTATTCCAGATAATGTCTTGCCTGAGATACCATCCGTCTTCTTGCAAAGCAAATGCAAGCCTCCAAGGAATTCCTATAAGGTCTTTACGTTTTAGCTCTCCTGTTAGTTTGTCTTTTTTGGATTGGTTATTGTATGTGTCGCCTATTACGATCCAGAGCGTTCCGTCGTCTCTTAGAACCCTGTGGACTTCTTTAAAAGTGAGAACTAACTTTCTTATGTATTCCTGATACGTCTTCTCGTGTCCGATCTGTTTTACGTTCGAATAATCGCGTAGATTAAAATAAGGAGGCGAGCAAACAACCGTATGAAAATGTTTATCTGGAAGTTCCTGAAGTTTTTCGAAAGCGCAACCGATTAGAATTTGATTCACGAATACGAAGATACTTCGCAATTATAGAAATCGGTTTTTGGGAAAATGCTGGATGAATACCGTGCCCGATGTTCATCCAGGTAAGATCAACTAAGCGGCCGCGAGTAAAACCCCGTTCCTCCAAATTTTTGTTTTGGAAGGTCTGTTTTTTCTCGAATTACTATACACATATTTTTGCACAGAATATTCCACTCCTTCCGGTGCAAACGCTTGTAGCTTTTCGGCTTCGCTTATCGCAACCTTATCACCGTCTTTTCCATTAAAACACTGTCCGGTCGCACCCCAAAGACTCTTTTGGCCTTGTGCTGGCTTTAAATGTTTATAGATATGAAATTCAACTCTATCTGTTTCCAACATACAAATTCCTTCAAATTGAATTAAGCCGCGTCGCCGTAGTGAACTTTTCTTCTTCGACGTTCGTCCATGATCTTCAAAGCGTCTCTGTGACTTATCTCTAAGAGAGTCCCGTCTCTATCTTGGATAAAGAAGTTTCCCTCCAATGGTTTCGGACTTTTTGAATAACACTTTTCATGAACAGATCGAGTAAGCGACTTTCGTAGCTCCCCTACTCTATTTCTTAAATCTTCGATCTCTTCTTTTGAAATCATCTCTTTCATGCTGTTTTAACCTCTGGTTGAAACGAGTTTACTTTTAAGTCGCAAGCATTGACTCCAGGCGCGGTTCTATACTCTATCGGAGCTACCTCTGCAAAATACTTATTATAAACCATTCGTTTTGAATTTTCGTAGGAGGAAGGATCTCTATTGTTTTCGTAAAAAGCAAAGGACGCAGGTGGCAGTAAATCTTTTGCCCACAAAAGAAATGATTCGTGTGCCGACTTTGCAACTACCTGAATTTTTGCTTCTTTGTTTTTATTTGTGTGGAACTCGTTTGTCTTTTTTGGCTTCGTAAAATTCGCTTCTTTCTTTTTGTATTTGGGATACTCTTTTTGATTCTCATATTTCACTTCTTCCACTCGAATCAGGCGGGACCAAAACTTTAGAATTGTCTCAGGGCTTACACACTGCTTTCTCCAAAATATTTCGTAACCTTTTCTGTATTCGATTAAAATTGCGATCTTCTCGCTCACAGCTTCCCAAGATCCATTGGTCATCTTAAAAAGTGTCTTTAAACTATTCTCTTCTATAGTCGAGCTTCCTAATATGCCGCCATGTGAATCGTGATAGATTCTCTGAAAGGACTCCATCCATTCTTTCGGGTATGGTTCGACCTTTTTCTCAACCTGATTTGCTTTTTCAATTTTTGGCGGCGATTCCACTATACTCTCTCTAGAAGTTTGTATTTGGTTTTTCAATACTTCGTTCTTTAGTATTTCTTTATTAGTATTTAGTAGTGGCGGAGAAACGGATTGCGGGATCACCGTTTCCGGGTTTTCAGTAAGCGGCGAAAAATCCTCAGAAGCTAAAGCGGCTTCTTCAAAAAGTGCAGGTTGACTTTGATTCTCTTTTACTTTTTTTCTTGATTCGCGTTTACCGACGACATCCGGTTTCTTTGAATGCTCTGAGAAACGCCAATAAGGAGAGAGCTGTCCCGTTTTTGGATCCCTTTCCATAACGTACTCGGCATATCCATAATACTCAAGCTCTCTGAGTGCTGAATAGATTGCACCTTTTCCGTCCGAGCATATTTTTCTAAGATACGCAACTCTTACTTTGAAGTCATCGGGAAAACTAAGGATAGTGAGAAAATGACCTTTAGCGTTACCGCTCAATCTTTCATCACGGACAAAGGCGTTACTTACAACTGTGTAATTAGAAACATGTGGAACCCGCTCTATTGTTTTCATGGCTCTTAGTCCCGAAACATCCTGCGGGCCATGAACTCGTAAGTATCCTTCCGAATTTCATTGCCACTGATCCCGTATTCATCAGCCATGTAGTTTATGAATTTCAGAATTGATTCAATCTCAACCACCGAGTCTGTAAAAAATAATTTTTCATCTTGATCTAAAAACTCTAGGTGATTTTCCCAAATTTCGATCCTTATCCGTGGGACTTTCTTTGATACAAACCGGTAGTAGTGTTCTTCCTGCCAGCCGTACTTGTTTAGAATTTTCTCTATTTCGTTCCGTTCCTCCTTCTTTTTGATTTTTTCCGTATTTCGTTCTAATGTTGCCTGCGAATTATCCAACTGAGTTTATTCCTTCGTTTTACTTCTCTAAATACGCTTGGTTTATGTCTTTTAAAATTTCCGCTTTCGACTGCTTACGGAAATATGGCCTGAATTTGATTATCAGAAAGCCCACAATTCCGAAAATTAGTGCTGAGTAATAAAAAATGTTCATTTTTCTCTAAGGTTCCTTTTTCCAATTTACGCAGTTTTTGAAAGTTCACGGAATTTTACGTGACCGATATATCGAAGGTGTTGGTCGATAACCCACCCTGCGCAAATCGGACGGGAGAAACGGGAGTAAACGACCTCGTTCGTGAACCGATTGTACACTTCAAACAAGGGTTCTCCGTCCGGTCTTTCTCCGGCGGGCTGAATTCTATAAATTTCCAAGGGGTCCATCTTATACACCCCTCGGGATATAACGAAAAATATCTGGAATTAGTTTGAATAACCTTGAATTGTTAATTGAGAAGTTTTCGTATATTAGATTTTTTATATGTTGCGCGAGTGGCTTTTCGCTGTAGTATCGCAAGAAATGGAGTTTCGAAAATGTCATTCGTACGAATTTTGAATTCATACCCACAACAAAAGCCTGACTCACATTTGGTTGCACCGGAGTCGTTTTATGAAAAATATTCACGATCAATATCCTATTTGGGAATATTTCTTGATTTCCCGAACTTTCCTGTAATTGACACAGGAAAAAACTATATTTACCGTATTTTATATAATATATAATTTGTATAGACTTTATTTTGTATTATCTATAAATCTTAATGGACCGCATGAATTTAAAACTCGACCCTAATGTAGATTACTCTGATTCAAAAAATCGATATTTGTTTATTGAGGAGGTTCTTGGATTCGATGAAGATGCAATGACTATCCTTCTAGGCAAAATTAGTAAGCCCACTTACCATTCATACAAATACGGCAAAACTCTTATGCCTGTAGTTCGAGTCGAGATTCTAAAAAAAGAAGGCTTCAACGACAGATGGGTGAACTACAACGAAGGAGAACCATTCATTAAGGCAGGTAAAAATATAATAGAAATGAAAAGAGACACGAACTTCATTAAGATGCTCGAAGCCGAGAATCTAAAGGATGTTCTAACTCAGTTCTTGGACTCAAACCCTTCCTCAGATCGGATAAATTGGCTTCGGACTGCAATTGAATTTGCGGCTCAAAATTCGAATAAAAATAATCCGTAATATCTCTCGAAACTTGTTTCGCAACCGCCTCCAAGTCCAACTCCCCTCTTTTCGCCTCCTCGAAAATTTTATCGATCATTGCAAACACCGCCTGATCGCACTCTACTCTTGATTTCATAAGATCCCCTACTCTACTACGACCGAATAAATTATTTCTTTTAGCAGGGTCAAGAAAGCTGAAAGAGACAGATAGTTCAGGATATAATTTGGAAGCTAAACAAAATGATTTTCTTATTTTCCAGCAATTTCCATAGGAAAACAGACAGAAACACCATCTTGGTTAATATAAGTTCCTCAAAAAAACAGAGGATTTGAAATATATTGTTAAAGAATCTTCAAATGGGAACGCTCATTCCCATTTGAAAATTTCAAAAAATATACCTGACATAATTTTTTACGCTTTCGCAAAAATTCTAAGATTTCTAATCTTTTAAAATCATGAAAATAATTCCCATTTGTTCCGGGAAGGGTGGAGTCGGAAAAACCACTAACACCATATTTCTCGGTCAAACTTTGTCTTATTTAGGCTACAAGGTGCTACTTATTGACTTCGATTTTAATCGAAGCTTGAGCAAGTTCACACTTTCCCGCTTCGGAGTAAACGAGCAAGAGACAACTTTTAAAAACTCATTTAACATGCTTTTTGAGGCGGATGACTATTCAAAATACATATTTAAAACAGGCGAGAATTTTGATTTTATTCCAACCATCGAACGCCTCAAAAAGGTTGATTTAGAATTTTATGATGACCCTAGGCTTAAATATAGATTCGAAAATCTGTTACGCAAACTCGATTACGACTTCATTTTACTTGATCTACACAACGTTGTAAATGTTGTTCTTCTCGCTGCCATTCACAGCGCAGACCATATTATTTCTCCAATGGAATATGGAGATTGGGGACAAGAAGGAACCGATGCAATGTATAAAGTTTTTAAGGAAGTCGAATCAAGCTCATCCAAAAAAATCAAATTTACAGTCGTGCCTTCGAGAGTATCTAAAAGGAGAATTGAAGACCTGATTGAAGTTTGCGAGCATAACGGTCTTTCTGTTAGTAAGTTTGCAAACTATAATGACGATATCGTTCATTCTGCTTCGAACTTAGGAGAATTTTTAAATCCCAAAAAACATTCCGCATTCGAGCGATTTTTAGTTTTGGCGCATGAGGTTTCAAATGGCACAAAATAATATTCCCAACAGAAATGATCGGCTTAAAGAAAAGCTGAAAAACAAGAACTCAAAGGTAAAAGCTCAAGCTTCGGACAATACTGAGCTGGATACGATTAGCTCAGTCACTTCTATTGACCCGCAACTAAAAGAACTTAAAGAACACTACGAGTCCTTACTAAACGCACACCGAAGAACAATAAATGCCTCAATCGAATTCGGCGCATACCTCTCCAAAGTCAAGGACACCGTAGGACATGGCCATTTCATAGATCATATAGAGAAGAATAAATCTTATTTGGGATTTGATAGAAGAGCGGCTAGCAATTACTTGAGAATTTACAATGGCCAACATTTCATTAGAAAGGAATCTAAAACAATCCAAGATGCAATAAATGACATTAGAATCGCAACTGCCGGCCTGCCCGAACCCGAGTTCGAAAGGAAACTCGAAAGAGAAATCAACCCCCTAGAGTATGATTCAACTAAAGCAAAGAAACTGTATAAACTTTTCATTAAAAACGGCAAAGTCAAAAAAGGCATTAAGAAGCCGGTAGCAGATTATATTAGAAAATTCATTGAAAACGAAATGGAAAAAGAAAAAAAGAAATACGAGAATATAATTGCTGGATACCAAAATGACTTATCCATACTCAACTAACACAAATGGGAATGCTCGTTCCCATTTGATAGATAAAGCAACCGCACCCTCATCCTAAAAATGAAGTTTCATAGAAATCGAAAATTTTAAATTTTCTTAAAAAAAAGTCTTGTACTCGATTTTCAAATAGGTAAAGTTGTTTTGAATCTAAATCCAGATTCGTGTTCACAATATTCCACCTGCAAGGAAGTGAGATACCTTGCAGGGCGGAGCCCAAAAATCCTTTCTATTATGTCTCTTTTTTTAAATTATGTCCCATAAAATCCTTGACATTTATTTAGTACCCGATTCTAGTCCAAACCAATCTTAGGAGACATAACTAAGAGCGGCTTATCTCACATTTGCCGAATTGAACACGAATCGCGGACCTATCTCAAAAGGCTCTAAGCCCTTATCATAGTTCCCCGTTTCAAAATAGAGTAGGGTAATACCTTTACGGTGCCACGCCCAACCTATGTCTGGCACCGTAGAACGGAAAAAAATATGGTCGAGGACGTCAAACGAGCGACTGTGATCTCTTATACCATCGCGTCATTAGGGTTATCTGGGAAGAAAGAAAAACTCCTAACGGTAATTACGAACTTAGATATACAAGCTCGTGCCGAAGGCCGGGCAGGATGCAACGCTAAAAATAAAACTCTTGGTAAAATGTGCGGTTTAGCGGAAACTTCAGTTTCTAAATATATCAGAGAGTTTCGAAGAGAGGGCCATCTTGAAGCTGGAACTTTCCACGGCCATAGCAGAATCTTAAATTCTAATTTTCACGACGCCGTAATCAAAGAAAGAATCGAATATAAACTCTCTTCTTCTAGGACAAATGGACTAGGCAGCTCGGAAAATGAGTACGGAGCTGCCCCGTACCATCGTACGGGGTCTAGTTCTTCTAACACTTGTACTAACCAACCATCTAACAAAAAAGAGAGACTTTCACTTTTTAACGATTACTTTCAAAAACTTTCAGAGATGGCAAAGACTTTGATTTTGAAAGAGTATGGTGAATATACGGCGACACTGAATAAGGAGAAAGAAAAAGCAAGGCTCTGGTTTAAGGAAAATCAGGATCCGGAATTTGTTTTGGACGTCATTCGTAAGCTCATATTTATTCGGCGTTCACCGGAGTTTAAAACCGACTTACGTTTTTGGGGAACCATTTCGGTGAACATCGCTTGTGCGTATAGTTACAAAGACACGATCCTAACGACTTACCAAACTCTCATGAATACCAGAAGTGAAAATCCAACTGTGGAAGCAACTTCGAAAGAAAAAACCTACCAAGAATCGACATGGCGAGGACTTAGCGATTGGGCTTCGGAAAAACTGACGATTTCATCGAGAGAAATTTTGAATTCAGTCACAGCAAAAATAGAAAACAATGAAGTTCAGGTTTATGGGAATGTTCCAGAATCAATCCGAATGATAATTACAAAATATTTTTTGGAAGAAACAAAAGAGAAAATGACAGTACGCTTTTTAGATGCTCCGGGATCTCGAGAAAACAATAAGCCTCCTATAATCTCAGAAAATAAAACCCCGGAAACTAAAAGCGGCGAGACTGTTAAGAATCGAAAAGAGGTCCAAGAAAAAATCAACTATCGAAAGGGTAGTTATGAAGATTTTTTAGGAATCACAAAGCGACGAGTTTCGAAGTTGGATTTTCAGATATTGAAAGAAGCGAAATACACAATGGACAAAGGAATATTGGAATTTCAAACAGATATTCCAGAAAATCTGAAAATTCATATTCAACATTATTTCAAGGAGCTAATTGAAATGCCTTATTATGTTTTGTTTGTTGATTCAGAACTAAAACAAGATAGGGAAGTTGCATAGAGGAAAAGACTTGAAATCGTATTTTATGATATTCTAATGGTCAGCGCAAGAGAGGGGACGAATAATTATTGATAACGTAATATCAATAACAATATAGTTGAAGGTTCTCGTCCAATCCACAGGCTAAAGTTGACATATTCTAAAATAGGATAAAAAGGGGTTTTTATGGAAATGGAATTTTTCGAAAGTGACGATTCTGTTCTTTTGAATGCTTTGAATTCCATTGAGAAGTTGAAAAGTGAAAGTGATCTCGAATCTTTAAATGGTGAACAGCAAGTTGTTTTACTTGTGTGGAATCTTTACTATTCAGCTTTACGAGGGGAGCTAACTAGATACTTTCTTAGTTTAGATGAAATAAGTGTTCAACGGACATTGTTCTCATTAAAAAGAATCAAGGCAGGATCGATCGCAGATACCTTTAATGAGGCTTTGTTACTAAGTCCGGAAATTCAATGTGGATCGGATAAGGGGATTGATACATTATTAGGAGAAACGACAATCCAATTTATTAGCAGCTTGGAACTATTGGAGATGAGACTTGCAGAGTCGGATGCAAAAATTTGCAATTTAATCTTAGAATTTATTTCCAAAAATTCCGAATCCATTTATACTGAATAATAAACAAATTATTGATTTAGATAGGTGCTTGAATCGAATCAATAATTCGGCAAGTGGCAGTTATTTTTCATGTTGAAAGAAAAGAAAAATTTCGAGCACATAGCGCAAATTACTTTGCCAAATTATTTTAAAGAACTATCCAGTCGGTTAAAAAATCCGCTTCCTATGAAGCATTTTTCAAAAGAAGGTCTCGGAGAAACTGTAATTTTCAGTTCGATTAAGGATCACTTCGGATTAAAAAATTACGAAGATTTTTCTGGTTGTTATGTGTTCTCCGAAAGAGGGAATATCCAATACGTCAGCGTAACAAAGAGCATTTCTACTCGGATCAGACAGCACTTAAAAGGCACGAACCATTCCCCGCTGGCATATCAAATCGCTAAAAATAAATTGGATATGGGCTTGAGTAGAAATCTGTGTATGCAAAACGACAGATTTCTTGAAGAACACAGGAAAGCGCAAAAGCTAATCTCTACCTGGGATTTAGCGGTAATTGAAATCGCTGATCCGATCGAGCGGCGTCTTTTCGAGGTCTATGCCGCTCTCAAATTGAATACAGTTTACAATTCTTTTGAATCTGAATAAAATTAGGTCAAAATTTTCGTGATCTTATTTTAAAAAGTAAATTTAAAAAAATTCCAGCCACGACGAGGGAGTAAAAAATCATTTCGTTTCTTTCTCTTTTGCTCTCGTCCGATTTCGACTCTTTCAGAGTATTTAAAATTTCTTTTAATAATTCTTTTACTTCTTTCAACTGATCCGCTTGATTTCGTTCATTCTGCGAATTCATAGGGGTTCCACGAAATACAGTCGGAAGAACAATTTTTCTCTTTTGTCCTTGGTATGCGGCATCAAGTTCGGATTTGATCTCAGTATTTAACGACCAGTGTTTTTGAGCTTTTAGGAGATATTGAATAGCGCGCGAGTGATTTTTGCGTCTGTTTTCTTCTTTTCCTAAACAAAGCCATGACCTGGTAATAAGAAGTTCTGCGTTAGGATCAGATGGATTCTGTTCCAAAAGAAATGTCGAAAACTTCTCGGCTTCGAGACATCGACCTTCGTCAATCAAACGATTCCCGTCTTCGTAGCTTCCTGAAAAAGATTGTTCCTCTGCGATAATGGGTAAGAAAATGAATACAAATAAAAGAAAAGTTTTAGGAATCTTCATTTACTTACCTATCGATGCGGATTGCCTTGTGAGCATATCGCGTTCGGGGCATTTTTTGGGAATCGAGCGTCCAGGTGCTTGCGATCGGATTTTGAAGTCCGATGGAATAAACGGAATCCGTCGGAATGTTCAGAGCGGTCGCTCCACCGAATACAAAAAGTTTTCTCGTCTCGTAGGAAGCTTGTGTACCTGGAAAATATACGGAAACAGGAAGGATTGGTCCGATCGTAAACGCTCCGGAGCCTATTTGAGAAAAGTCGGTTCTGTTTGAGGTAGTAATCGATCCAACTGGTTGAAGCGTGCTTGTTCCTGTAGAACCGCCGATAACCGCAAACCACTCTGGATCAGTAGGGTAGGGGTCAGAGTTTAACGGTTTTACACAAGCGGCACCTGCTCCATGTCTTGCTAAATTGATCGAAGGTTCTCCCGCACTTGTTGTTGAATTCACAGAAGGAACATAGCTGTCCGACGTTGCTTGCGAAGAGCCGTCGTTTGTAAATCTTCCCCCCGTAAAAAGAATTGAACCATTGAGTCCGCATCCTGACATATCCACCCTTGAAAAAATTGCGGTAAGAGAAGTATAACTCTGCCAGATACCGGTTGGTCCAATGCCTGGATAGAAACGAGAAACCGTATTTAGGATGGTACCCGTTGTCATATCAGTCGTAGTTGTTCCTGCGATGATAAAAATCTCTTCTCCCACACTTGCGATTACACCACCTTGATTCGCTGTTGGAAGATCCGCGAGAGTCTTCCACTGATCTAAATATGGATCGTAAACTTCGGTTTTCTTTGAGGCAACATAAACACCGGCTTGTTTTTCAAGTCCGCCGATGACATAAATTTTATCCTTGTGGGAAACTACGTTTGCGAAAGCGCGGGGAGTTGGAATCGAAGTTACAGCCGGATACCATGTGGAGGTCACCGGATCAAAAAAATCAATTTGAGAAACTGGATTTGCGTCCGCACCGATTCCGCCGACAATCCAAAGTCCGCGAGTTCGATTCGGGAAATCGCTTACCCAAGTTTTAAATGCAATTGGTAAGCCTTGGAGATTTTCGAGGTCCGACGAACAAAAAACATAAGCTAAATAATCGGTGTTTGATTCAAGGTTTTGGAGGACCATAGAATGAATTTTTGCATTTTCGAGACTTGTGGTCGCCGACTCGATCCCGCCTTTCCCATATACAACGGAACCGGGCAAAGAAGCGGAACACTCCCAGGAAAGAGTAGCAGAGCGAGGTCCAAGCTGAGAGACAGCTGCGAACGTAACTTTGGCCGTTTCCGCATCATGAATCGATGAAAGCGGGGAGTTCTGACAAGAAATGAAAAGCGAAAAGGAAAATAAGAAAACAAGAATGCGAATCATAATAACAACCCCCAGGAGATTCGAAGACCGGAGCGACAAAGCGAGTCACTTGCTTCAACTGTGCATTGAGAACGAAGTCCAAGGCGAAGTCTTGAGCCGTTACTGAATTCCCAAGCCCAGCCAAATTCCCCTAAAACCTCGGGGTCGATCCCGTTCTGTGATTTCGAGTTATGTGTCCATTGAACTCCGGTGATACCTCCACCAAATAGAAAATACGGTGAGGATGATCCCCACTGTTTGCCTAAGTATCCGGATTGATTCCAGAGTGTTATGGAGCCTTGTGCAGACGGGGCTAAAGAAAGTTCAGAAAGAAAACCATAAAACCAAAGTGGTTTATTAACGAACCCCTTTTCGATAAAAAATCCTAACCCTGCGGTTCCGGGGTTCGTTCGATTCCATTGGCCGAGGTTTCCCTGAATAAGAAAACTTCCGCCTACATAGAGTTGATTTTCGCCGGAACGGCCTGATAGATATTTTTCCGGAAGTTCGGGAGCTTCGGATTCATTTTCTTTTGTAGATAGGTTTTGAATTTTTGATTTTTCGATCTCAACGAAACCAAGATCGGTTCGGAAAATATAGCGGTCTTTTTTGCGTTCAACGATGATTCCTCGAATTGAGGAGCCGTCAGTTAGTTGAAATTCGGAGAACAGATAAGAGCTTTCTGGTCCCTTTTTTTGGTAGTCGATCCTTTGGACTTCATACTTAGGAATTCTGTATTGTCTACCTTTCCAGCGAACGTTTACCACATCCGCACTTTCGTTTATCTCTTCGATAAGGAACGCCTCGCCTGTTTTAAGAAGCAATTCCGATGCAAAAAGCGAATAGGGGAGTATCAAAGCACATGCAAGAAAAATAATATAAGAAACTTTCACCTTTAAATCCCGTAAATACTTAAACCAGGAATTAAAATTGTGTCTTATTTGTAAATTGTTTAATGCGAATGTTTCAAAGGAAGTAATGAATACGAAATATCAAGTTATAATGTATCTTTCAAATTGCGGTTTATACCTAAATAATACTTTATTGAAAATTATAATTCATAACTTCACTCAATCTTCGAAAATTCAAAAAATAATACCAAACTTACGGTATCTTTTGTAATGGTGTCAAAATAGCCGCAAAATAATGTAGCCTAAGAGACATAGAGGCTTGTTGCAGTTTGCGATTATGAAAACGAAATTTCGGGGTTAGGGATGAAATCGAGAATTGCAAAAGTTATCTATCTTGTTGTTTCCATTCTATTTGTATTAAATTTTTCCTTTGTAGATGGTGTTCGAAATTTCTTTAGCGCGGTCGCTTCGGCTTTTTCATCCGGAATTCCACAGGCTCTCACTGTGATCCATGCAGGTTCGGATGGTTCTGCAAGTACTCAATACGAAATCGAGATCCCAAAAGGTACAAAAGACGTAATTCCTAAGTTGTCGCTTTCCTACAATTCCAATGGTAGAAACGGGATTGTAGGTATGGGCTGGGATTTAAACGGAATTCATTCCATTTCTCGAAATCCTTCTTACGGAATTTACTATAACGGATCGGATCAATATATCTCTTCCCTTGCCGGTGAATTGATCGATGTAAGCGGAAATAAAACGAAGTATCACAGCCGAAAAGAGTCTTGGATCTTATTCGAGCCTCAAGGAACTTGCGGAGACGCTCCCTGTTCATGGATTGCAACGGATAAGTCCGGTAGAAGATTTTTTTTCGGAGGAAGTTTAGATTCCCGAATTCCAGCGTTAGGAAGAACTGCGGGGTCGATTCGTGAATGGACTTTGAGTCGAGAAGAAGACGTCCACGGAAACGGTTATAACATTCAATATTCTTCTATAGACGTTACCAACGGTGATTATTATCCAGATTCGATTACATACAATGATCGAATTATCCGGTTTGTTTACGAAAACCGAAACGACAAAACTTCGAATTACATTTTAGGAACTTTGGAGCGGATCCAAAAGAGACTCGATAAAATTGAAATCTTAGTTGCGGGTAGCGTATTTAGAACGTATGATCTCGATTATTCTTACGGTCCGGTAACGGGTCGAACTGTACTTCGGACGATTAAGCGTTCGGGCAGTAATACGTTCGGTTCTGAAAATTTTGACGACTTGAATTTCACATATACGAATCAATCGGGTAGTTTCTCGATCGGAAGTCTCGATTATCAAGTGTTTACGGACACGACAACGATGAACGTTTTCATTCCGAACATTGCTGTTGATTTCTTAAACGTTTTTTTTAATAGTAGTCTTCCTTACCACCCTTCCGCACTGGATACAAATATCGATGCGTCTCTCCAATACGTTGTTAAAGTTCCCGTTCCGGATCGAAACGCATGTAACTTAGGTGCCGCATCCTGTCTTTGCGCTTTGTTGGTTCCATGTTGGGGAGGAAATCAAGGTTTCTTTGAATATTTAGCCGGGAACTGTGCGGGCTTTTTGGGTTGGGGCGGGCCGGATGCTTGTGTGAACGGTGTGAATTCCGCTTTAACGGCTTGGTTGCCTATGGATCTGAACGGTGACGGCATATCGGATTTCGTCGCGATCAACGGTACCGAAGAGAACGGATCGATTCATTTAACCGGGCATATTCAACGGATCGGACAAGGTCCAATTACATTTACTAGTTGGAATATTCCAATTCATTATAATACCTATTATCAACCCGTCGATTTAAACGGGGACGGTAAAACGGATTTCGCATACGAGGATGGAGGAAGACTTTGGGGGATCTACTCCAACGGAACCAGTTTTAGCGCACCTGTCCTTTTTGGGAACGTTAGCTTGGTCGGAGCTAACCGCAATATGAGCGTTTTTAGTCCGTACGAATATCGATTCCATTACGGTCCGAATAGTACGTCTCCTCAAGCGAGCAATCGTCCGGCTGCGGATTTTTTTGCGGATATGAATGGCGACGAATTGACCGACTTTGTTCATGCGAATGGAAGTAGTTTTTCCATTTACATCAACCGGGAGACGTACTTTGATAATCCGATCGTTATTGCAGGGGGTAACGATTTCTTTCTAAATGCTATGGTCGATATGACGGGCGATGGAAAGGCGGATTATCTTCAGCTTATCCAGACTTATGATAATCCAACATTGAGCGCCTTGCAGGCTCAAAAAGCTGCGTTGGATACTTTGATGGCGCAGTATCAAGCGGACCACACAAGAGCGAAAGCGGTTGCCGATTCTTTTCCCGTTTCGGCGACCGGGAATGTAATCGTTGAAGCGGAATTTCAAAATTTCATCGCTTATTTGGATACAAATGGAAATAGCCTTCTTGCGGATTATTACGAACTGAACGGCAGTGCGTACGATTACGATAGCACCGACCTTACAAATCTTCAAACCGTGCTGGAAAATATCGTAAGCGCGAAAATGAACTTCGTAGGCGAACAGAGTTATTCGATTAACTCTCAAATCGGAGCGATTTACGCGCAAGGCACAGTGGGACTGGCGACGTACGCTCTTCAAATCAGAAGTTTTAATTTGAGTAACGGCACTTCTCAAGTTAGAACGTATTCTATGTCCAATTCGATCGATCCGGAAAGAAGCACGCTTGCGGATGTGAACGGGGACGGAGTGCTTGATTTTGTTTCGTTTCCGGGAACTCAATGTGTCGTATCGATTTTTATGGGGAATGGTTTTTCCAGTCCGATCGCAACGAACCTAAATGCGGGGACAGGTAAGAACTTAGTTCAGTTTAATTTCGGAGAAGTGAACGGCGACGGGTTGTCCGATTTGGTGCTTTTTAACCGCGAATCACAGAGATTTGAAACCTATCTTTCCAACGGTAACGGTAATTTTACGTTGAACGGCAGTTATTCGTTCGGCGGTTTTTCTCCCCAAGAATATACGGATACTAACGGTATCGAGAGGGCCGATCAATATCAAATTTCTTTACAAGACATGAACTTGGACGGGATTTCCGATCTAAGTCTCGTTTTCTTGAACGTAGGAAAGACGATGGGAAAGGTTTATTATCGATACAGTTCCCCGAGAAGCACCGGAGAGGATTTACTCCAAGTCGCATCCAATGCTTCCGGAAATCAAAGTTCGAGAGTGCAATACGCGCTGACAAATCAGCATCCAGGAGCGACACAACCGGGAACCGGTAATTATCCAAACGTGCCAAACGTTTCTCCCGGTTTTTTGGTCGTTCAATCGGAAATAGATATGTCTACGGGTGTTACTCATCGAAAAAATTATTCTTATTCGAATTTGAGATACAATCAAGGTACAAGGGGAGTCGCGAGAAGTCTCGGCTTTGCTTCAATCCGGGAAACGGACGTAAACACGGGATTTTACAAGATCACGGATTACTTTCAAAACGATTATCGGCTGTCCGGTTCTCCTCAATCCGAACGAAGTTACAACGCATCCAATAACTTACTGCGATCAACTGTTTATTCGGCTCATTCGTTTCCGAATCCTTTCGGAACGGAGATTGCGGTTCCCGGTTCTATTGTTTCCAATCTATATCAAAATGGAAATCTGCTGACCACATCCGTTAAGTCTGTCTCTTATGATTCCTACGGTTTTGCAACGAGCGATTCGGAATCGATCGGGTCCCATTCTATCACCAATACGACTCAGTATTCTCATGATACGACTGCGTGGAGAATCGGAAGGGTCGTTCGATCCAGAAAGAATGTGGACGGAACCTGGACAGAGGATTCTCAATTTCAATACACGGGTGATAATCTCACTTCTAAAACTCAATTTCCCGCGAGTGCTTATCCTTTGACGACTTCGTTCGGTTATGATTCGTATGGGAACGTGATTTCCGTGAACGATCCATCCAGCGGCTCGAATACGATCGCATACGATTCTTTACTGAATCATTTTCCGGTTACAAAAACAAACGGACTCGGGCATGTTACGACTGCGACTTACGATTCTACAACCGGCCTTGAACTTTCGATCAGTGATCCGAACGGCTCCGTTACGACGACGAATTACGACGCCTACGGAAGAAAGTTGAACGTGATTTATCCGGGAGAAACAAGTCCCAATGAAACATATACGTATGAGAATACGGGAAACTACGACTTAAACAACTTAACAAATAACGAATCGGTTACGAAAAGCATTCGGGACAGCGTAAGCGGAAGCGTTAACGTTTCTAAAATTTTCCGCGACGCTTTCGGCAATACGATTCGAACGGAAAATAATACCGCCGTTGCCGGCGTGAATACGATCGAAGAGTTTCAATTCGATTATGCGATCGGTAAATTGATCCGTAAATCGCAACCTTATTTGAGCGTTCAAACTCCTCAATACGTTTCGTTTCAATACAACGATCCGGATGGAGGTTTGTCGTCGATTGTCGAGCCTTCTTCGACTGGAACGATTTTGACAACAGTTTCCAAAACAGGATATACGGAAACGAAATCGAAAACCTATCCGGACGGACAAACGGAAGTTCGAAGCGAGACGATCAACGAACTCGGTCAAACCATAAGCCGAACGGAAAACGGTAGAACGATTTCCTACGTTTACTCTCCGTTTGGCGAGATTCGTTCGGTTACGGACGTATCCGGCGTTACTACAAATATCACGTATGACAGCATTGGGAGAAGGATTTCCACCCAAGATCCGAACTCGGGGACGATTTCGTTCAGCTACGATTCGCAAGGTAGAATTGCGAGTCAGACAGATGCAAGAGGAAAGAGCGTTCAATTTACCTATGATTCCTTGGGAAGAATTCTTACCCAGAATACGAACGGCGGCGAAACATCGATTGGGTATTCATACGACGACCCGAGTGTTCCTTTTTCAAGAGGCAGATTGACGAAGGTTGTGGATGGAAGCGGTCAGACAGAGTTTCGGTATAATCAAAGAGGGGAAACGATCCAAAAGACGAAGATCGTGGATGATATAACGGCGATCTTCAAAACGGACTATGATTCTTTAGGAAGAGTGGTTACGAACACGTATCCAGACGGAACGAAACTTCATACAATCTATTCCCCGACAGGAAGTATTGCAGGGATCACGATGGATTCAGCGGATGGGACAAGCGTAGGCCATACGGTCGTAAGATACGAAGGGCCGGCATTGAACGGAAACGGAGATCCGATCGTAAGAAGAGTGACGGGGAACGGAGTGACGATGGAGATCGCGTTCGAACCGACGGACCAAAAACCACTCGCATTAACGACCCGAAAACCGGACGGAACGGTAATCGGAAACGTAGAATATACGTATGACGGGAAAGGACAACTGACGCGGATCGAAGATCGATTGAATCCGACGAGAAGTCAAAATTTTACCTTAGACAATTTAGGCAGAGTGACCCAAGCGACGGGGAAATACGGAACGCAAAGCTATTCATATTCTGCGAACGGAAACTTGATGCAAAAAGGCGCATATACCTTGAGCTACGGTGATCCACAACACGCGAATGCGGTGACTCAAGCAACTAGCGCGAACACCGGAGCGATGAGCTACGCATACGACGCGAGTGGAAACATGACCAACCGTAACGGAGACGTGTTACGCTACGATAGCTATGGAAAACTGACTGAGATTACACCGAACGGAACGACGGAAACAATCCGCTATACCTACGACTATACCGGAAGCAGAATCAAATCGATTACGAACAATACGCTGACGACGAGTTACTTTTTCGGGAGCGATTACGAGATCGTGAGGGTATCGGGAACGCCTGAGAAACATACGCTGTATGTGAAAGGAATCGAAGGGGAAACGGTAGCTCAGTTGACGAGGGAAGATGCGACGTTGCAGTTAGCGGAGGCAAGTCCGTCGTCAAGAGCAAATTCCATCGGATCGTTTGTCGGAAGAATTTTAGGAACTCATACAAGTGACGACGTTGATTCGGCAGAATCAATGATTTCTGTTTTTGTGGGAACTCTAACAAATCCATTTTGTAAAGACGTTGCGATTGATTGTGGGAACTATTACAAGAATCGAATTCAGGGAAAACTTGTTTCCGTATTCGGAAATTCTTCATTCTTTCAAGGAGGAGTTCCCACACGTCTATTCAACGCATTCTACTTCTTGATTCTCTTAGGAATTCTCTATTTCTCCTATCCGTATTTCCTGAAAGGGAATGCACTTTTACAAAACCTCTCTTGGAGAGGAGTCGGAACCCCAGCGGTTATTGTTGCGTTATTTGTGATGACTTCTCTTCCCGGATGCGGGATCTTGCCCGGAACCGGAGGAAAACAAGGTGATCCTCCTTGGTTATTGGCGATGGGATCGAACTTAGCATCAGGAGTTCCGAATATTCAAAATCCAGGAGCTACAACATCGGGAGGTGGGCAAACAGGTGGAACACCTGTAAACGGAATGTATTTCTATCATCCGGATCACCTTGGTTCGGTAACAACCATCACTGACGGATATGGAAATCCAGCAAGCGGCCCCGAACCTGGAGTGAGTTACGTATCCTACGAACCTTACGGCTCCATCAACCGAAACGACTCGTATGGCCCGGATATATTCCGTTACAAATACACAGGGCAGGTGGAAGACAAAGAGACAGGTCTTTACTTTTACAAATCTCGTTACTACGATCCAACGCTCGGGAGATACTTGCAAGCGGACTCTGTTGTTGATCCCAAGTCAGTGAACGGTCAGAATCGATATATGTATGTAGAAGGGAATCCGGTTGGAGCTACCGACCCATCGGGACACAGTTTGGATTTAACATTTTATGCAGCGTTGTATCAATATTCACAATTGCCGAATAATCCGCAGAAGGAGCAAAGTAATCTAATGCTTCTTTACTTACACAACCAGCAAATCCGAAATACGTCTGGACCTGGGTGTCCGGTGAGTGGTAAAAATCCGGCAGTATTTGGTAATTTCCAAGGTGATGGAAGATGCGGAGGGAGTTTGCCAAAGAAAGTTGAATTTGATATGATCTTAATTTTATCAATGTTAAAAGACCCAACGCTTGCTCTTGCCTATTATTTTTTAATGAAACCTAATTCAGCTTTGACGATCGTCGACCGCTCTGGCATCGCGCATGACGAGGACCACAGTTGGAGATCAACACCAAAGGTTATGCATGCTAACGAAGAGTGGATTAAAAAGTCTTGGGGAAACTATTATTCCATCAATGAACAAGAAGCTGCCTACAAAAGAGAATACGATGCACTTCCAAAGAGTTATGATCGCTATGGCGGGACAGGAAAGTCAATGATTGCAGGTGTCAATTATGCAGCAACGACCATATTTGATTTTGAAGCATTGGTGCTGGGAACGACAATCTTTGCAGTTCAAAATATTGTTGGTTATGTTTCGCGTTTTGTAAATCACGCTCTATTTGTTCCAAAAGGACGATACAACAATTTATGGAAACCTAAAAAATGGAGATTATGAAAGGAGTATGGGAATTATGAAACTGAAAATCTTGACATTGCTTTTACTGAGTTTGCTGAGCATTGATTGCCAGATCGGAACGCGTGAAGATGCTTGCAAATCAGATTTAAAAAGAGATTATTCGGCTAGTTTTTGTGAAATATTAAACATAGCACCACTTGCAAGGAGCAGTGATGGAACGAACACTGATGGAATAAATAATCTTATTATTGGATGCTTATTATACCATGTTAAGGTAAAGGAGTGCGAAAAGGAAGGGAATCAATACGTACCTGCTTTGTATAGCAAAGAATAGAAAGTCTCGATCTCGTTGCTTTTGAGTTAAAGCGTTAAGATTTTTCTAGTGTGATAACACTTTCTCCACAATGGCTCGTTACAATAATTTTTGGAAACCAAAGAAATGGATATGAGAGTATATTTCGTAAAATTGATAGTAATAAGTTTAATTTACTTGGTTTTTTCAAATTGTTCTATTGGATCAGCTAGAGATGCATGTAAGAATAATTTGAAAAAAAGAAGCTTGTTCGAGCCAAGTGATGACAGTTGTGAGTTTGTTGTCGTTGTAAGTCCATTGACTGCCGAAGGCTCAACGATTCCCGAAAGTTTTGATGCACGAAAAAATGCGTTATTGACGACATCCATGCTCAACTGTTATCAATATTACGAAAAACTTCAAGAGTGCAATAAAGTGGAGAAGAAATATCTTCCCGCAATATATAGTAAAGAATGATTGGTGCCTTGATGTCTAATAAAATTGAGCATTTAATTCACGTTGTAAGTTTATTGACATTCTTGAACTGTTTTATAGGAACGCAAAGAGATGCTTGTAGATAAAATTTAAAGGAAAACGGGGCATTTGGTCCCAGTCCAGACAGTTGTGAACTTTTGCAATTAACTGCGGGGTTGCCATTACCCAATAATACCGCTGAAATGATTCAGGGTCGAGCGGAAACTTTGAATTTTCTACTTATTAATTGTTATCGTTATTACGAGCGACTTCAAGAGTGTAACAAAGAAGAGAATCGCTATATTCCGAGCATTTACGGAATCAATTCTAATCCTACGTCGGACGCAATTTCTGAAAGGATAGTTAGGGAAAAATGATCCCATGAAATTAAAAATATTACCTTTGATTCTTTTGCTTTTGGTTTCTTGCATTGCTGACTCAGAGAGGGTAAATTGTCGAGAGGATTTAGATAGTATTACTTTTGAAAGGGATATGATCTTAACCTTGTTGCTATCGGAGGCAGGAAAGGACAAGGTAAGTGAAGAGCAATATGCAGCAAACAAGTCATTGAATTTCGCATATTACTATTTATTAAATGAGAAATCGCTTGAAAAGGAGCGAAGATGTGAGGGTGACTTTTTTATTAAGCTATTTTCCCCAGAATCAAAGGATTTCAAATAATGAAAAAGATAGATAATTAAAATATCAGCCCACTATGAAGTTGATTATTGCGTAAATCGGCTCTAATCAAAGCTGATGAATTAAGCGCAAGTATAAATAGAAATTGCTCTGGGCTATTGCAGTTTGTAGTCGGGTGTATGCCTAATTAAAGAGATTTACTAATTCTTAAATGTTATCAATGCCATGTGAAAGTGAAGGAAATCTAAATACAACCGCATTATTTGGGAATGAATAGTTTTATACATAAGGAAGATTGGTGTCTTTGAAATATTTGAATACAGCAGTAGCAATGCTTTTGAGCTTTTTCTTTATGGGCTGTATGACAGCTAAGCAAAGCTGCTACGCAAGGAGTTCGGAAAAATTTAAAAATGGAACCAATCGCATCAATTGGCTAAATTCAAACTTTTAAATTTCAGGCGGCCATAGAGGATTATGCAAAGAAATTAAAGCTCCATTTTGACGTTTCTTTATAAATTCAACGGCTTTGCGTAGCCAGGTAGAGTTATGAATGGCGTGTATCTCGGATGGAGTGAATATTCGATTTAATTTTATTTCAACTTCCCGTATCTGTTCATCGGTTAAATTTGAAGGTGTTATATTTCTGAAATTCGAAAACATAAAGTACTCCGATAGTGATTACGATAAAAAGATATTTAAACGTGCTTTTTAATATACAAGCATCATTCAAATAGCCTCAAATCTGATGATTCTTAGTTCGATCCCGATCGGAGGGACGTCCTTTTTTCTTTGGTTGACGATTGTGTTTAACTCCCAGGCTTTCGATATAATCGAATACACGCTTGTTATAGGTGTCTTTATAGAAAGCGAAGTAAACCGTGGAGTAACTGACAGGGATTCGTTTTAACTTATGATAAATGTCTCGAATTGGCCGTGTTAAGCCAACGGATTGTAAAGCTTTCATCAATTTATCTCCATGCAATGGCTCTCCGTCAATGACAGAGAAATTCCCTTCTATTGAGTCTAATTCAAAATTTGGATAAGATTCTTCTATAGCTTCTAGTTCGGGAATTTTATCCCTGACTAATCCGAAGTATGGAAGGGTCTGTCCGAAAGACTGACTTTTGGATTGCATAATTCATACTCTCGATTTTATTTAACTGTGCCACGTAAAAGAGTGCGCACATTGTAAAATGAAGAATATCCGTAACGGATAAAAATCAATCAAAAAATATCCATAACGGATAATTTATGAAGCTGTTTGAAAATTTGAATACACCTGGACAAAGAATTCACTACATCCGTACTGCCGGTTTGGATGGCATGAAAAAGTTAAATCAGGAGGAGTTTGCAAATTCGATATTTACTTCACAGGCAAATTTGAGCAGAATTGAAACTGATTTTGCGGAACCGACGGAGATGATGCTATTTGTAATACAGACAATTTATGGATTTAAAATGGATTGGATTTTAACTGGAAAGGGACCAGTTAAAGCAATCGATTATTTAGATAAAAATGAGCTTATAGAAAAATTCGAAGATTATGATAAGTTAATTAGGAAGTTAGAAAAAGATTCAAAATTGAAAGAATCAATCGATTTATTAATTAAGCTATCAACAGAGAGCAGAGAAGCGGTTGAGAAGATGATAATTTTATTATCAAAAAAATAACCCGCTCACTTAATAAAAGGGTCATAACGCCTTGCGAGAACTTCAGCTCTCTGTTTCAAGCCCAGTTCAGTTTTTGATCGTAGTGTCAGATCTGAAAAAAGCACACTTGAAGTAAATCTTAGTTTATATTGGAAATTATTTATTCTATAGCCTGCCGGATCTACAATTTTAAAAACGGTCAAAAAGAGAGGCAATGAGAATTGATTAAATAAAGGTACTTTCTTCCCTTCGATGACTGAATATTTTATTTGAAATGCATCGAATTGTAGGATCGCTATCGACCAAATTGTAACAGAAACCAAAACTCCGACTGACACTAAATAACCGATAAATATCCCAAACATCGGTAAAATGTAAAGAAGTACAGCTGCAAAAAGAAGTAAGTTTAATATTCCACCTAACAAAAGGCTTAGTCGAACTCTTTGATTCCCTGAATCTCTTTTTAACAAGTAGGTGAGTTTAGAAATTGAAACTATTCCGTAAATAAATATGTATATCATAAATAAATGATAATGTATTGTTGATGTATAAGAAAAAGTCTCAACGTTCTCAATTTTTGAAAATGAACAAGTTAGAGCCGCTGTAACGAAATAAATACTTAATATTGTATTCAATGAAAATTGGAACTTGTTCAACTTATGGTTCTCGTCTGCGATCAATGAAATAATTCTATATAATAAAATTGGAAACAATACAGGTGGTATCAGCATCCAATCTAAAGCAATTTGCCTATATTCGATACTCACGATATGTCTAGCCGAGAAAGCAAGTAGCCAAATTGAAATTAAAGAGCAGAGAGTAAAAAAGGCTTTTTGTATTTTTTTGTTTTCTTGGATTCTATAAACGTAAAATCCTAGAAAAAAGACAAACACGGATGAGACAATACATAGGAAAATGGAAAATTTCATCTGTAGATACGGCAAAAATATTACAATTTTGCGGCGATATTTTGTAAAGCCTTTTCTCCTATTTCTATTAATTGGAAGAAGGCTCGTTCTCCATTTAAAAAACATCCTGGATAAAATACATAATCACTGAATTCTTTTGAGGCAATTGCACCATTGTCAAAGTAAACGCGATAGAGCCCTTCCCATTTTGGATTTATCATTCCGTAAACCAAATTGAATTTTTGTTCCAAACAATACTTAGCAACAGCGCGAACAGCGATCTTAAATCCTTGCGCTCCTAATATTGTTTTTTTAAAAGTTACAGAATTCCAATCGGCTACATTTAATTTCGAAACTCTATATTGTCCACCAGAGGGGTATCTGTTTGCGATCTCTAATGGAATCAGATTTTCTTTTGTTTTCCAAACAATTCGGGTCGATGCTTGAAGAATTCCTTCGTATGTTACAAAAAACCATCTAGACCAGCGATCTAAATCAATTGTTTTATATTCAGAATATCCGGCTTCCCGATAAATTCCCTTTCCGAATTCTTTAATTGATTTTAAAATCTTTGGATCATCGCCATTTTCCCAGATGTGCAATTTAAATCCATTTCGTATGCTTCTTTGCTTAATTTCTAGTGAATGTTGGTTTTGGATTTTTGTAGTCATAGAGGAATTATGTCTCATAAATGCCAAATTCAACACAAATTTCTATTTTGCAATGGCTACCATTAAACTTTGTAAAACAAAGAAATTGAAATTTTACGATGATAGAATACTAAATTAGAAAATTGTAAAACTAAAAGGCGGGGAATACTCAATTTATGTTATTCTCCGATACACGGATTCCATCCAAACTTCTTCGGATGGAAATACACAGAGCGATATTCCAGTTATTCCAACGAACAGGCGTTGCAATCGAGCGAGAAGTTGAAGACTTTGAATTCGAATACCAAGTACAACAACCACAAAAACTCACCAAAGCCTTCAAACAATCGGATAACCTTGTTTCCATACCGATTCCGACAGGGATCGCGTTTAAGTATGTTGTAATCCTAGGATCGTATTTAGCAGATGACACCGCCGCCGGAGTTAAGAAAGGTGATCCGGCTCCGCTTGTCGTAAGGATCAATGGGTCCGCGCAGGACCACCCTGTTCCGGGTGGATTCATGGCTTGGACGGGCGGAATCAATTCTCTTCGGGTCGCAACGAGCTACGATACAAATCAAATTTTAGTCGAGGTATATCTCGGGTAAGATGCTCGCTGTTTTTGATTATCTTCTTCGCGGGATAGGATCAAAGGTAAGGATTGGCAAAGGAGGGCCGCTTTTGAAAGGAGATCCTTCCGGAGTAGAATTACGTCTTCCCGATGATACGGGATTCGCTAGACTGAAAGTCGGCGAACCTGAAAGCCCGAATGACGCGATAAACCTAATCTGGGTTCGCGATCATGTTCTTTCTAGCTGGAATACTCCGGTTCAAAATTTGATAGAGTTAAAAGCTATTCCCTCGATTGAAAGAAAGGATAAGCAAATTCGAGAGGTAGAGGATGAACTTTCCTTTTATCAATTTGATTCGGAATCTTTTGCGGTATCGCCGGACACAGTCGATCCGAGTCGAACTATCCTACCAAACGATTTAACATCTTCTCTTCCGGGTCGTTGGATAAAGACAACAAGCCGCGCACAACTGCACTCGCAGCTTTTAGGTCTTGGAGTAGGGGACGATCATCCACAGTACCAAAGAAGAAACGAAAAAAACTCACCCCTAGGATTTCCGGGACTTAGTGAAGACGCACAGAATCCAGGAATTCAAATTGTCTCCGGCGGATCCGTAGTAAGCACTATAAAGTCCCTCGCAAGTTCTGCGAGAAGTTTTCTTTTACCGGATAAAAGTGGAACACTTGCGACAGATGAAATTTTTATAGGATCAAGTGAAACGTTTTCCGGAACGAAGGGGTTAGTTCCCGCTCCGGGGATTTCTGATCGAGAAAGATTTCTTTCAGGGGACGGAACCTGGAAAACAAACTTCGGATCTCTTAAAAATTCGGAAGTCATTTCTTCCGTATATACCGCGAATAAGTACGAAAGAGTATTGGTCGAGACAGCGAATAATTCCGTACTCATAACTCTTCCGCAAAACCCACAGGATAACACCGTAATCGGAATTTTGGATCTTTCTAACCACGCTGGAACAAATCCGATCACGCTTCAAAGAAACGGTCAGAGAATAGAAGGGTTTGAAGAGGACTGGCAACTCGATCTTGACGGCGGGTACTGGGAACTAGCCTATTCAATAGAAAGGGGAGGCTGGTTTTTTCTTTCAAATCCCTCGTACAATAACGTATCTCCTTCTTCCAATTTTTTAACGGATTCGCCGACCTTCTCTGAGATCTCTTTAGCTCCATCCGCGCGAGCAGTGAAAGAGTATGTCGATACAAAAGACTTAAACTTCTTTCAAACCTTGGCAACAATCGGGACAGAACAGATCGGATCAGGACACATGCCCGCTGGAACACTCGTAAAGAAAGCCTGGTTTGAAGGAGTTACGGACACGTTAGGTCATTGTACTATTTCGACAGGACTTGGAAACTCGATTGCGGGGTTAAATTTTTCAATCAAAGATAGCCTAGGTCAATGGGTTAGAAAAAATAATATGACAGCGTTTCACGACGATCAAGGACACGTCGGCGTTCAAGCAACCGATTCAGAATTTTGGAATAAGCCAGTCAGGTTTTGGATAGAGTATAAGTGAAAAGTTTTAAAAACGATTATTTAAAAGATAATCTTTTGAGAGAATATTCTCAAGGTCTTGTAACTCAAGAGAGAAATGATCGAGTCAGCGCAATGAATTCTTTGCAAGAAATACTTAGTCAGAAATTAAATCAGACTGAAAAAGGAACACATGACGGACTTGCAACATTAGACTCAAACGGAGTACTTTCCGAAAGTCAATGGCCGCCAAGTCAAAATACGGGTAACGTATTTATCTTTCGTCCTGGTGAGACGCAAAATTCAAGCAATATCTTTGGTACTTGGGTTAGTCTAGGAATCGCAATCGCACAAACGAAAGGTCTAAAATACATTCAGTTTGACGATTCTTTGCAATCGATCAATATCCCTGTCGACAATTTCGATTTTTCGGATTGTATTCTACTTCCCAAAAAAAGAAAAAATCCGTATCTCAATGTGAATTTTGCATCTGGTTTTTTAATCGGTGCGCTTCCGCTTGAAGTGATCGGACTCAATCTGCAATTCTCTTCTCACTTTTTCGATCAAGCTGGAAACAATACGCTTTCACTTACAGATTCCTCTCTCGATTACAATAGCGATACGTCGGACGGAATTGAATTTTATTCAAATAGTCTCACTTTAAATCTAAAAAATTCACAAATTACAAGTAACTCAAGGCCGGTATTTAATCTAAATAACCGCGTTCTAAATGTTATAGGAATTTCCGGTTTTTGTAACGTAGGTCAAGACACAATAAAAGGAGATTCTTTCGCAACACTTAGCGTTATAAACAAAGGATCAGCGTTTTTTGGAAATGGAAGTATCGTTCAACAGCAAAGTCTGTTTCAAGGTATCCGTTCCGATTTAGATTATCTTCACTCGTTGGAAAAAACTCTCCTTTACAAAGGCGAATTGATAAGTAGAAACTCGGCAGGAGACTTGTCGGCAATACCACCGGGACAAAATGGTGAAGTAATCATCTATGATTCAAATTCGGACTGTGGACTTCGTTCAGTTGCGTTACCTCCCTCGATCGCAGCTCCTGGAATGAAGACCGTCGTTGACTTTATAAGACAATCGTCACCAAGCACACCACTATTAACTGCTGGAAACAGAACGCTTGACTGCTCAACTTCCAATCTATTTCGAATCACTGGAGGAAACGCAACTTTAACACTCTCAAATCTTGTCGAAAATCAAATCGTAAATGTGATCGTTGAGTCTACCGGTTCTTCGTATACAATTTCCTGGTCTGGCGGAACATTTCTTTGGCCGAATGCAAGTGTTCCTGTTCCGGCTCTCGCCCCCTCCCGAAAAGATTTTTACACTTTTATAAAGGTCGGGAGTTTGATATTTGGATCGTGCGTTTTGAATATGGGATAAAGAAAATGTTTTTGCCTTTTGCTCTGTTTCAAAGCAAGAACGAAAACGCGGTCGTTCATCCTTTTGTACTTCCCGCGATCAATGTCGGAGCTACAATTTCCGCTTTGATCCAAGTAGGGAACACAGTCTTTGTTGCGGGCGATTTTAGTTCTATAGGTGGAGTTCCCCGAAACGGGATTGCAGCGGTTGATGTAGTAACGGGGAATATACTTCCGTATTTTACAAACGGCGGTCTTGGGGGGAGTAGTACTTATTTAGCGTTTCATTATACAGGAACGATCCTCATTCTTGGGGGAGGATTTACGAACTTCAACGGACAAGCGCGAAGCGGGATCGTAGCAATCGATCCTTCGAGTGGAAATATACTTCCCTGGTACCCGTCCGGAGGAGTAGGTGGACCGTCATTTTTTATTACCTCATTCGCTCAGAAAGGAAATGTTCTGTATGTAGCGGGACATTTTACTTCGATTGGTGGAGTCGCGCGAACTAGGCTAGCCGCGCTTGATTTGAATACAGCGAATACATTGACTTGGTATCCAAGCGGAGGAGCAATTTCCGGGTTTCCAAAAAAACTTTTACTTTCGGAAGACGGAAACACACTTTTTATCGGTGGAACGTTTCTTCAAATTGGAGGACAAGCAAAAGCTCGTCTTGCGGCGGTTGATGCAAATACAGGATCGGTTTCTTCTTTTACACCGCCAACCTTTTCAAGTTCCAGTTCATCTACTCCGTTTGTAGAATATCTAGCGCAGGTAGGATCAAAACTATTCATCGCGGGGGATTTTACGTCCGTATCCTCGCAAAGTCGTTTAGGATTTGCGGTTCTAGATTCGAACACAGGAAGCCTTCTTCCTTTGAATATTTCGTTATCTGGAAACCCAGGGTATACGATATATACAATCGCAAAAAAAGACACCGCACTTTATCTTGCCGGATATTTTTCGACGGTTGGAGGTCAAACGCGCTATTCGATCGTATCCATTGATTCGGGAAGCCTTTCCGTTCTTGCTTGGTATCCAATTGGAGGAGTAGGAGCTGATTACTCCATTTCTAAAATGTATCAAACATCCATCGATTCCGTTTGGGTGATCGGTTATTTTAATCAAATCGGAGGATTCGCGCGAAACGGGATCGCAAAATTAAGTCTGTTTTAAAAAACAAGGTCCAAATCTTTTTCAGGATTCTCTTCTTCTTGTGAATCAAAATTACTCTCCTCGTTTTCTTCAAAGGACAAATCCTCGTCCGGATCTTCGTATTCTGTTTCAGGATTTTCTACATAACCCGAATAACTTGTTTCTTGCCGTATCATTTGAAGATTTTGTTGGAAAACAGGATTTAAAATTACCGCTCCTGCAAGTTTGTAATCGTCGGAGGAAACACCATACAGGTCGGAAAGAGTTTCACCAATTGTCGGCTCGTCTTGTTCAATTCGTATCTCATCGAGTAGCTTCCAGTTAGATACCTCGTCTTTGTATTTTTGAATCTTGTCTTTTTCGTCCTCCGGATCTTTACCTGTAAACTCACAGACGATTCCCCCGAAGTCATCCTCTCTAAAACTTTTTAACTTCGAAAATGCAGACTCGAAGTAATTCAAAAGGGAGAGTTTTGCGCGTGTAAGACTCAGTTTACTTTTCTCCGTCTGATTTGCTTCTGATAAAGATTGAGAGCCGATAAGTCTTAACCCTAATTCGGCTTGGTCCATTCCGTGTCCCATAAGTACGAGAGAAACGCACCACTGCAAAAGCTCCTTAAATACCATTTCGTTCGGGATATTGAGAGGAGTCCATTTCACTTCCCCGGCGGATGTCGCGATGATCGGGATTCTGTGAGAATCATCGAGACCGCTAATCATCTCTTGCCATTGAAGTTGCAGCGACTCAAGGCCGTCCTGAGAAATGTCGCCTTGGAGTGAGAGGTATCCCGGAGGGTGCTGTCTTGAAAATGTATCTCTGTTAAACTTTAGGGAACGGATAACTCCCACAAGATCGAGCATACAGGCTTCGAGAGGGGAGAAGCCGAAACCTCTCATCGTTACGTCCGAGAGGTGGTTTTTGTGAAGATAAAGAATTTCGTTTGGACCGAACGTCTCGACAACGTTGTCATCGATGATCTGAACAAACGCGATACTTTTGTCGCCTCTGTAACCTTTTGCAGAATCGACTGTGAAGATCGTTCCCGGATCAAGATATTTCATCTCGATCAGCTTTCCGAAAGAGTTAAAGATTAAATAATAGGCGATTGAATCTATTGTAAGTGTATCGCGAAGCATCATCTCAAAAACTGAAACAAGATGATCTCTGTTCGCCCAACCTGGAGTCAGATCCCCCATTTTGTCGAACCAGCGACCGCAGGATTTCATTCTTTGTAAAATTTCGTCTGTGACCTCAAGGTCTTCGTCTTCCATCCGAAACCAAAGACCGGATTTCGAGCTGATACGCGCGAATCGGCTAAGATCTTCAACTCGGACGGTGTGTATTGCTGAGATAAGTGATGTGGCGTAGCTTGCGTTACGTAGGTTTGAAATAGGAATGCGCCAGGAAGGACGAAGATTGATCCCGTCCCTCATCTGCTGCGTTTGGTCATAGGTATAAATCGGCTGTCGTCCGGCGATCTCGGCAGAATTTACCTGGTTGAACCATGATTTAGCAAGACTGATTAGTTTTTCGTTTACCTTGCTTGTTTTTAGCTGAATCTCTTTTGACTGTTCAATTCGATTTCGTTTAGCGAGGTTTTTTTCGTAATCCTTGCCTCGCGGTCTTCCAGGTCCAGCGTTGTTCATCTAGAAACAGTAATGTTAAAATCTGAATCGGTTTATTTTTTCCGAATATTTCCGCGTTAAAAATAGGGTTTTAAGAAAATGGAAATCGGTATGAGAGTACAATTCCCTTTAAACCGATAAATTAGATCTTAATGTAGCTTGGACGTATGAAGAAGAGTTTAACCTTTGGAGACTTTCAACGGCTCAAGTTTCAAAACCAGTTTACCGTTCCGGGAACTTCTATCTTAAATTCGTCTGACAGACAATATTTTCTTACTCACATACATGCAAGCGGACCCTGGACCATTCACGTAAAAGGAAATAATGCTGATTCGGAAATGACTGTTTACGACCGAAAGGGGAGTGGAGACTTTCAGTTTCTTCTTCCACTTTGCGCCTCTGAAGTTTCATTCACAGGTGTATCCGAAGTATCCGGCTTTTGGATAAACGCAACAAGGGTGTCATTTTAAAATGTTTGGTTCTTCAGTCGTAAAAAAGAAGGTTCTTGTACATGGTAAAAACAAAGACTTCATGGCCTATCGGAACACTAAGACCGGCGACGATGTTCTTACGCCTCGTGAGAAAAAAATCGAAGTTGCTAAACAGAAACGAAACAGAATCCAGCATACAAACACCCACTCCGAAAGAGAAAAAAAACTCATTGAAGAAATGACAGTACGCCACAAGACCTTTGAGACAGAAATCCGCGAACAAAGAAAAACATACGGCTCTGGCCCTAAAATTCCAAAAGCAGGTATGATTATGAGGGTTTACGCAAAAGGAAAGGTAAACGTGGGAGGTATGCTTGCAAAAGTCAAAGAAGTAGCGAGTGATGGAAAATCCGTTGTTTGTGAGCTTACTTCCGGGAAAACATATTCTCTTCCGATAGAACACCTTGAGTTTGCTAAGTCTTCTCTTCTCCGATGAAAAGAAGTTAGATACATTATTCGCGTGAGAATACACGCGCTCTTTTTGTTTTTACTTCAATTCGTATTTCGAGAGGGTCTTTGAGTTTTGGTTACGGTGGCGACCTTAACAAAAATGCCGAGGATTACGAGTATCACGACCTTTCTCAGCGAATCTATCCCGAGTTAGAAAAAGCAAACTCGCCCCTTCCTTCCTGGGGAACATTCATTCACCCGGACGAGATTCGACGTATCATGTTTTATGGTAACGAACCGCTTATGACAACGCGCGGTTCACAGCTCGAAGACTTCCAATTAAAAAATTGGATCGATCAAACCGTTTGGGCTTTCGCTCAAGAAATCGGATGGGATATATATCCGCGACTTTGGAGAAGTAGGCCGATCGCCGGTCAAAAGGGGAGATTTGATTTAGATCCCGTTGCCGGACAAATCGAATCGTATGCGGAATGGGATGATACCTATGACTACGACTCGTCGAAAGCAACGAACTTCTTTTTGAAACTCAGAAACAAAAATATCTCTCGGATTCATCGATGGGTTCTTTCGTATCCGTATTCAGGTTCTACTATCCTAGATCTAACAGACAGAGCTACGATCAAACACAGATCGGGTCTTCTTCAAGCGGTTTTTACGCGAGCTCCTTTTGGAAGTTTGGGTCCACCTATTACCGGAATTCAAGGCTTCCGTGCGATGAATCAATCGGGAACTCTTCCAGGTGCGTTTCAGGTAGATTACACAACCGGTTACGATCACGCTTCCCGCGTTCCTCGAGAGCTCAAAGAAATGTCTCTCAAGTATTTTATGATCTGTTTAATGTCATCATACGGAGAAGGAATCGTCGGAGGTCTTTCGAGCTATTCGACCAACGTAGGTGTGATTTCGGAGAGTTTGACCCTAAGTCTCTCGGCGGAGAACGCATTTTTTTCCCCGAGAATCAAACAATTTACAAATGAACTGAAAGAGTGGTGGAAGAGTGGAAAACTCCGGTATTCCGGAATCTCTATGGGAGCTTTGGGATAGCGTATGTCTGATTTTGACCTAAAAGAAAAAGAAATTCACACTTTCCTAGGCTTACTTAGCACTCTATTCTTGATTTTTATCCAGGCCGTTAAATGGCTTTTTAGAAAAGACGAGAAAAAGAACCAAACACCGGAAACGATTGTTCAAAGTTCTTATTTTTCTAAAGTGAAAGAGATTGCGCGACTTGACGTTTTCCTTGAACGAAATCTTTCTCTTTCCGCTTCGGAGCTCCTTCTTAAAGATTTGTTATCTCTCTACAGACTAGCAAAAGAGAAGTCTCTTGAATCAATTAAGGTTGAGTTCGCGCACTACGGAACCATCAGCAGTGCCGTCGGAAACGCGTTCCAAAAGTTCATCGATCACGTTGCAGAATTTAACGGAATTAGATTGGTTGTAAAGTTCCCGACCGATTCACCGGATGCAGTCAATCTCTACCTTCGTCTTCAAAAACACAGAGCCAAAACAGACGCTGGCCGCGTAGAATTGTATCTAAACGATTACTCGGACGTGGGTAAGAATAAACCTCTCTAATCTTCTCCGATACTAAAATTAGTTCCATGTTAAGGGCATGGAATATTCAAAATTTGTCCATGCTCTGATTGAGGAAACCAAGGCTCGCTATTCAAATCAAAATAAAAAACCAAATGATCCGGTTTTGAATTTTGAAAAGGAACACACTTTAATCGGTGTTCGAGGTGTATCCGTTTTGAATAACGAAGTGGTTCTAAACGATGACGCATCCGATCGCTTCAATGACCTTCTTTTTAATATCTATCCCGGTGGCAAGTCTTGGGGAAGTCGTGTTGTCACCTTGGACCCTGGGAAAGTTTCGAAGGAAACTTTAGAGAAATACGGGGTGGAAGGAGGAGAAGCAAGAGTAGAGGAGGGCTTAGTTCTTGTTAAGATCGGATCTCACAAGCACCACTTAGCTTTTAACCAAGCATCCAAATTTTGTTTTCGAAGAGACGCAAACTCGGATCATATCTGGAACGAAAAAGATCCTCTCTTTTGCGATTTCAGGGGGTTCAATATCCACGCACAAGGAATGAAAAAAGATTACGTGGGCGCGAGTTCACTGGGTTGTACAGTTACCCGCGCAACCTGGGAAGAACCGGAGTGGCTTGAACTCATTTCAGTTTTTCAGGGAGCGGAGAAAGTAGAGAAGAAGCGAAACCCTATGTACAAAGGATTTTGTTACGCATTCTACAACCAGGATTCAGCAAAAAATATCTTAGAAGGGCGGCCTTGAGTAAAACAAAACTCAAAGCACACGAAATTTTAAAACTTGATCCACAATCCGAAGAAGCAAAGAAACTCGAAGCGGAACTTCAAAACTCTTTTGTCGTCGAGAAGAGTCTTTTACGACCTACGAATCAGGCATTTTTCTTAGGTCTTTTCTTTCTTATCCTCGGAATCATAACACTTCACCACTACCCGAATGCGAAACTTTCCGAAGGATTCGGCGGGATAAGCGTGTACGGACTCTTTTTTGGATCCGGGATTACGCTCATGAGCTGGTTCAAAACAGGGGAGATTTTGAAAGCTGTCGGGGACTTTATCTCGAAGGCGAGGGGAGGACACTGATATGAGGGTATTTCCTTTTCTCATATTGATTATCGTGGTTCAATGCTCGACGGTTTCTAAGTTTGAGCGATTCGAAAAGAAGCTAGATACTGTGATTCAGGAAAAAACGAAGTCGTTAAACGCGCTTAAAGCAAAAGAGAATAGAACTGTTGAGGAAAATCGTAGGATCGAGTTTTACGAATCCGAACTTTCTTCTTTGGATTCTCTAAAAAGTGAGTTTTCGGGAATGAAAGAGGCGTATACGGATTTGGAAAAATCGTATTCAGACCTCCGATGGAGGTATTACAAAACTGTTGTTTTTAGTTGGCTCGGGCGGATCGGCTGGATATTTGTTGGGCTTATTGTGTTGGTTTTTTATTGCGCTAAGTATTACTTCCAAATCCACGGCTAAGGAATTCTGTCTTCTCGTTTTTGGTTAAAAAATGTCCGTCAAAAGTGTAATCATCTTTCTGGCACCATATCGATTCTATTTAAAACATCCTGTTTTGATAAAATATGAAATAATCGCATACTCCAGTAAAATATGTCAAAATGCCGTTTTGGGTCATTCTGCGGGACTTTACTAAGGTTCATTTTTGCTTGAATCCTAAATGTATTGCATTAGTCTTGTAAAAAATACATAAAATTCTTTTCTTTAATCGAATTTTAACGATAATTTAGAAAGGAATCTAACCTATTACTTATGCGCTCTAGAGACCTAAAACAAACTGAAGAAGAGATCGACAAAGCCATTAGGGAAGGAATTGAAACCGTCAACTATTCTGAGTTAAATCATTCAGAAGTATATGACCCGTACATTGTTCTAAAAGCATTAGATAAAGTGAATGATCTAATGAATGATTTCAATCAACATGGTCTTTCACCCGAGGCTCTTCTGAAACGTATACAGAGGGCGCGGGATTGAATCAATATCAATTAGCAAGAGAAAGAATCAACACATTCATAAAAGATACAGGATCACTTAAAAACGATTTAGATTTATTGGCTTTTGAAAGAGCGAAAATAAATTTTAAGTTAATTGATGCTTGGTTAGATACTAATAATAAATTGGTATCTGATTTCGATTCTTATATCGACTTGAGGGACACAGAACGTAAATTAGGCGAAGCTTTTAAAAAATATTGGCATACTGTACTTTTCTATAGATCCTTTTACTTCCTCACTGATAATATTAAATTTTCAAAAATTATATCTCTCGAATATTATTTTTGTAATCGAATGGGAGTATTGCAAAGGACAGGCGTAAACCCGTCTCTTTCGATCGACTCTCAAAATGTAAGCCAGAGTTTATTTTATAAAAATCCGCTTTTGCATTTTTTTGGTTTTAAAATTCTTTCTGAGATTCTTTCGAGAACGTCTAGTCCGATGACTCCCGCGGGTTTACAGTCACTTGCTCTTTTTCCATCGATAATCTTTGATTCATTGCATCGTTTCGAAAATAATCATGGAGACGATTTAAGGGATTATTTTGATTTGAAGAATCATTTAGATAAGGATCGTTTTTTATCGAAAGTGTTAGAACTCATTGATAGTAAATCATGAATTCTTAAAGGCTGGTATGTGGATAAGGATACTTTTGAGACTTTACTGAATAAGCCAGAAAGCGAATTATTGGATTTTAAATCACAGCAGTATGTTTTTGTCAATGCTGTTCCCTATGTGAAATCAGAGTTATTAAAAGATATATTGGCATTATCTAATTCTACGGCTAATGGTACTGCATATATTCTTATAGGTGTAAATGATTCAGAAGGATTTCCCAAGGAAGTAGTTGGTATTGATGAAACCTTGGATGATTCCGATATTCAACAATTTATAAATTCGAAAATCAATAAACCTTTAAAATTTCTATATTATACTTTTGAATATAACGGCCTTCGTGTAGGAATTATTGAGATTCCACATCAAGAACCTCCTTTTTACATCATTAAAGATTATGGGAGTTTAGAAAGGCTCAGGGTGTATATAAGGTGAGGTTCCAGTACTGATATAGCGACTCCGGAAGAAGTTATGCAATATGGAATTTCCAAGAACGAAATTTTAAAACCACCTTCAATCGAATTGAATCTTGGAGACTATGATAGTGAGTGTATATATAATCCTCTTTGTTTTGAAGTGAACTCAATTAGAACTGTTCCTACTATCGATCAGATGAAA
>NZ_JAIZBG010000002.1:0-112500 GCF_022267325.1 Leptospira sanjuanensis | reverse complement strand
CGGGGAATTTATCCAAATACTTGTAACGGTCTTCTCTCGCTTTTAGAAGGTCCTTCAATGGGACGGGAAATTGCTGAACTACCTTGTATTTCATCCGGGCCTCTTGATGAGTTCTCGCGCATTCTCTTAAGGAATGCTCGGTTTTCCAATCCAGTTAATAAAAAACTATAGGAAGATTTTGCAAGACTTTAATTCTGGTAGGAAGGTCTTTGGTTGGAATTCGATGAAAGAAATTGCCTCTTCCTGGGTTGAAATCTCAAAACGTTCTCTTCACAACAATCTGGAGAGTTTTCGTTCCATTCTCCGTCCTCATTCCATTCTTACCGCGATCTTAAAATCCAACGCGTACGGTCACAGCATCGAAACGATGGCGAGGCTTTGCATCGAGGCCGGTGTTTCGCGTATCGGCGTCAACTCGATCGAGGAAGCGATTCTGATTCGGGAAATCGATTCCCAAATTCCGATCCTGATTATGGGAGAAATTCAAAACCCGGAAAAACAAAAGGATGCGTTAGCCGATCCGAACTTCTGGATCGTGTTCTCAAGACCTGCAACGGCCAAGATTCTTTCTTCTTTGAATCCCTCCCCGAAGCTCCACCTTAAGATCGATACGGGGATGGGAAGACTCGGAAGTCACGGACAAACGTTGCGGAATACGTTAGCCGAACTGAAAGAAGCCGGAATCGTTCTCGACGGGATCTGCACCCACTTTGCGAGCACGGAAGACGTTTTAGAACATAAATATTCTCTAATGCAGATTCGGAAGTTCGAGGAAGCGGTCGCGCTCGCCGAGTCCTTCGGTTACAAGAATTTAATCCGACATACATGCGCTTCCGCTTCGACGATGCTTTTCCCGCACGCTCATTACGAAATGGTTCGGATCGGAATCTCCCTTTACGGACTTTGGCCGAGTATGCAGACCCGTTTGTCCTTGAATCTCACCGGAAACAAGAACTTTCAACTCAGTCCCGTTCTTTCTTGGAAGACGAGAATCGCCCATATCCAAAATCATCCGGCCGACAGTTATATCGGCTACGGTTCCACGTTTCAAACGTCGTATCCGACCAAGGTCGCGGTAGTTCCGGTCGGTTATTACGAAGGACTCGACCGAAAACTTTCGAGCAACGGTGAAATGCTCGTTCAGGGCAAACGCGCGAGAATCATCGGAAGGATCTGCATGAACATGACGATGCTCGACGTTACTCATATTCCCGGAGCGGACGTGGGAAGCGTCGTTACGATCATTGGACAAGACGGAGAAGAATCCGTTACCGCCGACGACGTTGCGGACAGAACGCATACGATCAATTACGAGATTACGACGAGAATCAGCGAATCCATTCCAAGGATTGTTGTAGACTAGAAACTCTTCCTTTCTTAGCGTAACTTGTATCCAAAAGATTTCCAAAAATAAAAAGGGGCCGCATGCAAGAGACCTCCACTCCCAAAAATTCGAACGCAACTGAAATCGTTTATTCCACAAAAACCTACGATTGGCTGATCAGCCTGGTTTATAGAACCAGAGGAATTCTATTCGATTCGATCGACGAATACTTTTCGGAAAACAACCACGATCGGATTTTAAGAGCGCAATATCCCACCGTCATCATCGGCAACCACGTGGAGGAAGGCGACGTCCCAGCCCTCGCCGCGATCCATAGAGTGATTCAACCCAAGATCAAGTTCGCGATCCCCGCACGGGAAGATATATTAAAAAAACATTTTTTAGTAAAGGAGTTCCGTCCGAAAGGAACACTGAAATTCATCTTCGGTTTTATCGATAGAACCAACTTGATTCCGACATTTTTAAGATACATCGGAGCCTTTCCCATCAAACGCCCGTTCCGCGACAATGCGAGAGAACTTCTCAAAAGCGGAGAACTCAGAAACATGGTCGATCAGGAATGGAACACTCTTGTGGAGCGGGTGAACTCGGGCAGAAATCTCTTCATGTTCCCCGAAGGAACGTTCAACCACGACGGCTATTTGAATCAGATCAAAAAGGGAGTCTACTTTATCCGCACGAAGATCAAGGACGTTCACTTCATCTCCTTCACTCTGACGTACGATTACATCTCCGCGAAAAAGACCCAGCTTCACATCGCATACGGGGAGAATTTCGACGTTTCCGAAAGCGCGAACAGCGACGAGGTCGCCAACATCGTCAAAGAAAGACTCGGAAAAAATTACGTCGCGACGACCGGCAATCTGCTTTCCATGATTCTAATGCGTTTGAGTTCCGAAGCCGCGGTCGGCAAGGACGTTTTGTTGAAACGTCTGCAAAGTTTCGCTTCCGAAGTCAAAAAAAAGGGGAAGGAGATTCACGTCTCCGGTAAGTTGTTCGGTTCTCACCTCGAGGATGCGTTTCAACATATTCTGCAGAGAGGCTTTGAACATAAACTTCTCAAACTCGACGGAAACGGACACGTTCTTGCTACGGAAAAACTTCTTCATAAGGAAGGAGACACGAGAAATTTGAGAAAGAAAAACCCGTTCTTGTATCACGCAAACCAGCTCACCTTTCACAAACCGGAGCTGGATAAAATTCTTCTTTCTTTAAGCGATTCGGGAATTTGATTCGATGGGATTTTGGAAACGCCTCTTCTCCCCTAAAAAAGAATTTAGATCCGCGGCAAAAGCCTGGATCGAAAATCCGGAACGAGTTCAGAAAAGCATCGGAAGAATTTTCGACTTCGTTTTCGATTCCACTTTGAAAGAATTGTTGCCGGAAAAAATTTCCGTCTCCTTGGAACCGGTAGCGGGACTCAGAGTTCCGGAAGAAAAAGCGAGAATCATTTTACAAGGTTTGGATGTACGGACTCTTCTTCCGTTCAACTCGGTTTCCGAAGCGATGAGCGCCGATACGCAGGAAGCGATCTTGGAACTCGCGGCGGGAACGGTCGCGGCCCCTTCCAAACTATTTTTGATGAAGATTCTCAATCAATCTCCGATTCAGGAGATGTTTTCGCAAGGTCTCGAAAAGATATTAGTAGAATTTAATAAAAAGCTGAACCCTCTCGCGGGAGTGTTTCAAGCCGCGGGTTTCGAGAAACAGATCTCCGGATTTCTTTCGGTTTTACTTCCCGGTTTTACGGAAAAGATGGCGGAGGTTCTGCATTCTTCCTCGGAAAGCGAGGCGGGCAAAATTCTGATCCGCAACACGTTGAAGATCCTTTTTCAAACCGGCTTTGCGGACATCGGCCATCTCGAATCCGCAGATCTCCGAAAACATTTGGAAAAACTGAGAGAAGCGGTTTCCAAAGATCCACTTCTGGAACAAAGTATAGAAAAGTTTTACGAGAATTTCAGGGACGCGATATTAAACGAATACAGAGGGGAAACCTTGAAGGAATTCCTGGGCTATTCCGAAGAGGAATACGTTCGCTTTAAAAATTCCGTTTCTAAAACGACCGCGGAAAACCTTCTTGCCATTCACAAACAAAAACCGCTGACTGGGCTCGTAACGGATCTGCTGGAGGATGTGCTTGGATGAAAAAAGTGATCAATCAGATCGGAAAGGCCCTCGAATACCTGGACAAACTCGGCACCGGCAAATCCTTTCAACTGTTTCGGTCACTCGGTTATGAAAAACTGTATTCCCTTTCGGAGAAGGTGGATCACAAAACCCTTTTGTACATCAGCCAGAACCTCGACGAAAAAACCATCATCGAATTTTTAAACCGAATTCCGGAAGAAACCCTAGTGCAACTTTTATCCACGGTTCGTCCGGCGGACATTACGTATTTCGCAAATAGTATTCCGATGGACGATCTTGTTTTATTATCCACTTCGATTCCCGCGGCCGACATCGCGGAAATGTCCTTAAAAACCGGTAAAGAATCCTCCGCGGAACTTTTAAAAAACATCGGTCCCCACAAATCGATCGCTTTGTTAAACGAAGTCGGAGTTCAAAACTTCATCGAACTTTCCTTAAAGGTTCCGCCCACCAAACTGATCCCCGTGGTCGCCGAATTGACTCCGCAACAATCCGGCATCTGGATCCGTCAAAGGGGTATCGGAGATATTCCGAGACTCATCGAAGCCTTCGGCGTTCAGAATCTTTTGGTGTTTTTGAGAACGCTCGGATTTGAAAAGAACCTTCACATCATGGGCGTTTTAGGTTTGGAAGAGCTGATCGAACTCGCGTATACGATTTCCGGAATGAAACTTCCGGGCGCGGCAAACGCTTCCGCCAAATCCAGGAAAGCCGCTTCTAAAAAATCCTCCAAGAAAAAGGCGAAGCCGAAAAAGAAGGCTCCCGTCAAAAAGAAACGAAAACATTCGTAAATTAGAAACTTCTAAAGTGGAAGACGCGGACAAAACGTTTTTAACGGACAACCGCCTTACTCATCTTTTGCAGGGAATCGGAATGGATTCTTCCATCCACCATGTTAATTCTACGTCCAGCCAAGGCGGCGTAATCGGGGTCGTGCGTCACAAAAACGACGGTGGTTCTGTTCTCCTGATTGATCCGTTTCAGGATTTCCATCGCTTTGTCGCCGTTCGCCGTGTCCAAATTTCCCGTCGGTTCGTCCGCAAACAGAAAAATCGGATTCATGATCAAAGCCCGCGCGATTGCCGTTCTTTGCTGCTCGCCCCCGGACATTTGGGAAGGAAATTTGTCCTTACAGTGTTCCAAACCGAACTCGGATAGGAGTCGCCTTGCTTCGTCCCGTTTAAGGATATTCTTTTCGGTTTTACGCGTCGGCATCAATATGTTTTCGATTGCGGTCAACTCGGGTAAAAGATAATGAAATTGGAATACGAATCCTATATTCAGATTTCGAAATATATGTGCGTCCTTGCTCGGCATCGAAAATAGATCCATTCCGTTCAGAAACACCTTTCCGGAACTCGGCTGATCCAATCCGCTCAACATATACAACAAGGTGGATTTTCCGGAACCGGATCTTCCCGTTAAAGCGACAAACTCTCCGCGTTGCAGACGAAACTCCGCGTCCTGCACCGCGTATGTGGGCGGCTCTCCGAATCGTTTGGATAAGGAAGTGCACGCGATCGCTGCGGTTTCTTCCTTTTCCATCGTGTGATTTCGCCCCGGACTCATGCGCTACCCCGTATGATTTCGACGGGAGAAAGTTTCGAAGCGGACTTAGCGGGAATATAAGCCGCGATTCCGCTCGTGATTACGGATAAGCTGAAGGCCTTAACGTAGATCGTATAATCCCAAGAAATCTTCATCACGTTGACCATCATTTGTCCCTTGGTCGTTTTACCGCCGATCGGATAACCGTCCAAAGCGTAACACGCGATCGCTCCCACAATCAGACCGCAAGCCGCTCCGAGCAGACCCAACAAAAGCCCTTGTATGATAAAGAGTCGGATCGTGTCCCCTTCGTCAAAACCCACGGATCGAAGAATCGCGATTTCCCTTTTTTTATGATTCACAACCATATTCAAAACATTGTATATTCCGAAAGCGACAACGAGTATGATCGTAAACGTCGTAGTATTCCTTACGATATTCTGCGTTTTGAACACGGACAAAACGCTTTCGTACGTCTGATCCCAGCTTTGAACCTTGTCCTTGGTAAAAAAAGACCACTCCGTTGCGACTTCGGCCGCTTTCGAAACGTCGATCAATCGAACGGCTATTTCCGAAATGACTCCGTTAGACTGCGTAATCCTCTGAACCGTCCGCAGAGAGGCATAGACGGTCGTATCATCGATCATTCGATTCCCGACTCGAAAGACTCCGCCGACTTTGACGTTCGATAATTTGCCGTTCGTGGTAACCACTTGAAGAGTATCGCCGGTTTCGGCGCCGAGTTTCTCCAACAATCCGGATCCGGCAAAAATCATATCGCCTCCCCGATCCAAATCCCGGAGATTTCCTTTCTCCACATATTTACCGATGGTCGTCACTCTGGTTTGACGAGCGGGATCGATCCCTTGCAATTTTCCGGGCAAAGTCTGTTTTCCGAATTTGAAGATCAGTTGTCTATTGAGCTGCGGGGCATACGCTTCCACGCGTTCGTCCTGATCCAATTTCAAAAACCAGCCTTTAACGTTTGTTAGCTGAGTAGAGTCCGTTTTTCCCGAAGGAGGATTGATCCATCGTACCGTGGAATCGGGATAAAAAATGCCTTCGAAACTTTCCTTCTTTAAAACTTCGTCCCTGGGCGAGATGCGGATTTGCGCGTCGTTGTTCACGAGTTGATCCGTGATATATTCCTGAAAGCCCAACATCATCCCGGAAAAAACGACATACCCGGCGGTTCCCAAGAGAATCCCCAAAAAAGTCAGAAAAGTCTGCTGAGGTCTCTTTAATAACTGCCGAATCGCGAGAAAAAACATATGGATTTACTTTTCTCCGTTTAAAAAGACCGTATCGGTCGGTAACACCGAATCTTCCAAGACCTCGCACCACTCTCCGTCGACCGCGCCGACGTTCGCCTGCACCCAGAACGTCTTCCCGTTTCGTCTAACGCGGATTCTGCCTTTTTCAACGGCTCTGATGGGGATCAAGACGGCGTTTTCTTTGCGTGCAACTTCCAGCGCAACATCCGCCGTCATCTCCGGTAAAATTCCTTCTGGCATGGAATCCACGTCGACGCGGACAAAAAATTGACCGTCGGAAGGATAAACACGGCTGACCTTTCCGAGCATCTTATTTCCCCGTAAATTCTCGAAGCTTAGTTCCGCTTTTTGTCCTGTGCGAATCCGCAACATCGAATCCTGATCCAGGGAAAGAAGGACGTATGTTTTGTTCAAATCCATCATGGTGAGAACCGGCGTTCCCGGCATGACGATTTCGCCTTCCTGAAATAAGAGAGAAGTGACTGTTCCGGAAAAAGGCGCGGTAAAGGAAACTCCGGAATCCGTTATAAGAATCAATTGACCGGCCTTTACGACCTGACCCTCCTCCACATACAGCTTACGAACGGAGGAGGTCACGCCCATTTTGAGATGATAGACCCGTTCCGACTTTACCGTTCCCAGCGAATAAACCAGTTCTACGATCGGTCCGACCTTGGGAGTGAACTCGGATCGTTTGTTATTTAGGATTATATAAATTACGGATATTATAATAATCGAAGAAACTCCTAAGAGTGCGACGCGTCCCCAGCGGGATCCGATTACGATTTTAAAATAAGCTCGAATTAGATTCATTTAACTTACGTTTCCGGTGATTCAATCCAGCAATCGGGCGAGATGCTCTTTGTCTTGAACTATGATTTTTTTCTTATCAATCTCGATCCAACCCCTGCATTTTAAATCGGAAAGGGTCCGAACGAGAGTTTCCGTTTTCACACCGATGATCGAAGCCATAACCTCTCGCGTAAAAGGCAATTCGATTTCCTGTCCCTGTTCGTTCATGCTCTCTAAAAGATATTCGGCGACCTGAGCGTGCACTTGACGGGTTCCCATCGAATAGATCTTATTTTCGGCTTCCCTGCTTTCGTTCGCGATTCGATCGAAAACCAAGTCCCGAAATCCGGGATCCGCCTGCAAAAGAAGTCTGAATTCCGATTCGGATATGAATTGCACTTCCGTATCCTCCAACGCGGTCGCATTGTGAAGATACTTTCCTCCTCCGATCGAATCCCTCAATCCGACCCAGCTTCCTACACAATGGATTTTGAATGTCTGTTGTTTATCCTGGTTTTTGGAAGCGCGATAAGCGCGAACCGCTCCTTTCAGAATGATATAGAATCCTTTGGACGATTCGCCTTCTCGAAATAGAACCTCTCCTTTCTCGAAAGTCTTGATCTTCTTATCTTGATTGAAACTCGAAGGATTCACCAATCGCAAGGAACCTTTTTCGGAGGTTACGTCGTTTTCTGGAAACGGTGTGAAGGTTTTTTTGAGTGCACTCATTCTTATCTACCTCTATCGGAGTGATTCATTCATACTCCGATTCGATCGATCCGTCAACGGGCGACGGGGTATGAGGCGGATTTGGACGGTTTTCGGCGGATTTAGAGGAGAAAAATCGGATGATAATTATCATTCCCGAGAAAATCGATTCGGATTTGCGAAATTCGATTTTCAGCATCCAATAGTTCTAATGTACAACAAGGAGTCGGCTATGCAAATCAACGAAGGAACAATCGACCGCATCATTCGAATCGTTTTGGGAATCGCTCTCATCGGTTTCGGATATGCGACTCAGGGAGTGATTGGTACGGTCCTATTGGTGGCGGGTTTCGTTCCGTTAGGAACCGGTGTTTTAGGATGGTGTCCGTTATACTCCGTATTCGGATTCAGCACCTGCCCCATGAAGAAGTGAAACGCAGAGAACCGGGTTTTTACGAACCCGGTTCGGGTTCTTTATTCGGCGAACTCCAGCGTTCTTCGTTCCGGGTGAGAGAACCATTTCAAAACCGTATCCGACACCAATCTCCATTTTTGCGGATCTTCAAAATGACTCGGAGAACCGGGTATCAAATACAATTTTTTCAACGGAGTCTCGATTCGATTCAGAAAGATTTGATTGGATTGGATCGTTTTAAAATCGAGGGCGCCGATGATGTTCAGAATCGAAACGTCGCTAAACACGATGTTCAAAGGCAGTAATCCGTCTCCGATTAAGATCAGACTTTCGATTTTTCCCTTCAATGTGGAAGCGGCACGAAAGATTCTTTCGGCGATATTGGAAAAACCGAGATACGCGAACTTAAGTCCTTTTGTTTCGGAAAGCGCTTCTAATTTTTTCGTTACTTCGACCAAACGATCCGCGAGCAGGGACTCGTCGAAAAGATTTGCGGAGATTTTTTTTTCATCCTCGGTCAAAAGCCCGGATAGAAAAAAAGTACCGATCCCGTTCGCATACAAAGTCCTACAAAGAGCGTCGAACCGTTCCAGATGTCTGCCTTCCTTCTCTCCCAAAACCGTAATCACGAGCAATTTGGAATGAAGAGGAAGACGCAGTTCACCCTTTAAGCCGATCCGATTCACTCGAATGGCGATGGTTTTGCTATGATCTTTTCTTTCCCTCATCATAAATCGTTTGAACGCTTTTTCCGAATTTGAAACGCGCGCACTTACAACAAATCGCGTCTCGGCGTGCAGAGTTTCCGGCACGGATGAAGAATCGTAATCGATTCCAAACGACAGGTCAATCACCCCCGGGGGATGTTGCGAATGGGAGAGGTTTTCGGTGAAATGAGAGGGTAAAAAAGAAGGATCGGTTTTTACGGAGATCTCACGATTGAACGTTAGACGAAACTGTACGAAACTTAGTACTTAAGTTACAGAAGCTCCTTGATCTTTGCGATGTATTTGCGGCCGACAGGGAGTTGTGTTTCCTCTTCGTCCTTTAAGTAGACGGAATAATTTCCCATATTATCGCTCTGAAGGTGCGACAGTTTTTCCAGGTTGATGATGTATTGTTTATAGATTCTTAAAAAGCGAGTCGGCGGAAGTTTGGTTTCAAGATTTTTCAAGGATTTATAGGTGACGTATTCTCTCGCGTCCGTATGAACGAGACTGAAGTTGTCGCGAGAAGAGATGTAATTGATCTCTTTGTACGGAATCAGAAAGTGATTCTCCTTTTCGAGTATGAAAAGTCCGTGTTCGTTGAATACGTTTTTGGGAGCGGGTTCCACCTTTTGATCGAGAAACTGAACGGCGCGGTCAACGGCTTTGTAAAAGCGATCCTTCGAAAAAGGTTTTAGCAGATAATCGATCGCTCCCAACTCAAACGCTTCGATCGCTTTGTCCTTCAACGCGGTGATGAAGATGATATACGGAGGAACCTCCAACCGTTCCAAAATTTCCAAACCGGAAAGCAAGGGAAGGTTGATGTCGAAGAAGGCGAGATCGATCGGTTCGGCTAATAGAAATTCGAGAGCTTCCTCTCCGTCTTTTGCAACCTTACAGAGCTTGAGTTCGGGACGAGACAAACAAAAGTTAACGAGGAGTTCCCGAGTGGGAGCCTCGTCTTCCACGATCATCGTTTTCCATTCTCTTCCCGTAGTCATTTTCCGATTGAATCCGAAAGTTTTTCGTTGTTCGGTTTATCAAAAGTCACGGTCACTACCGTGCCGCCTTCGGGGTGATTCTCGATTTTTACTTCGGATTCGTAAAGATAAAATTTAAGTCGATCCGAGATGTTTGTTAAGGTTCTTGAATGGATCATATCCGATTTGAGCCCGACCCCGTCGTCTCGAATTAAGATATGGGTTTTTGTCCCTTCGATATAAGCCTGAACGGAAATTATCCCTTTTCCTTTTTTGTTTCGCAGTCCGTGAAGATAGGAATTCTCGACGATCGGCTGCAACGTCAAAGGCGGAAGCTGGCATTTGCTGAAGTTTCCGATCTTCTCGACCTTTACGTCGATAAAATCGGAAAAACGCAGCTTGAGAAGTTGAAGATAATTCTCCATAAACTCCCATTCCACGTCGAACGGAACGAGTTGTTTGACCGCTTGATCGGTAAGAAATCGATAATTATCCGCAAGCATCAGAATCGCGGAATCCGCAAGTTCGGGATTGGTCTGCAGATACGAATGAATGATGCTGAGCGTATTGAACAAGAAGTGCGGACTCATTCTATCCTGAAGCGTCTTCAGATTATTCTCCGCGTGTCTCGCCTTCTCTTCCGTTTCCTTTCGTTCGGTGATGTCGTTTCGGATCGCGAGATATTGATACGGTTTCCCGTTTTCGTCCAAGATCGGGGAGATCGTCGTATCCACCCAATAAAATCTTCCGTCCTTAGCCTTGTTTTTGATTTCTCCCTTCCAGATCTTTCCCTTGGAAATCGTTTTCCAAAGATCTTTGAAGAATTCTTTCGAATGATAACCGGAATTGATGATTCGATGATTTTGTCCGAGAAGTTCGTCCCGCGAATAGCCGCTGATATTGCAGAAGTTTTGATTCACATAGATGATCGTTCCCGCTCGATCGGTGAAAGCGACGATGGAGACCGCGTTCAACGCGGTTTGAAAATCTGACAGTTCTTTTAGAGAACCCTTTAACTCGCGTTCGATCTCTTTCGTGTGAGTGATGTCCACACCGACGAACCATTTTTCCCAACCGGGTAAAGGAAACTCGGAGGAAAGATTGGATAAAAGGATCGTCTTCGTTTTTCCGTCCTTGGCGATGAGTTCGAGTTCCCAGTTCTTAAAGTCGGAATCGAAAATTTTCGAATCGATCTTCATCAAAGATCCGGAATTGGATTCCGGTAAAAGTTTTTCCTGAAGAAATTCCTCTTTTCCAAAAACTTCTTTTTCGGAATATCCCATCACGCGTTCGCATTCGTGATTCCAGGATACGAGACGGAATCCTCTGTCCACCGCCATAAAGAGAATCGGCATGTTCTCGAGAACCTTCCGCATTCTTCCTTCGCTTTCCTGCAGGGATCGGCGAAGACGTTTTTCCGAAATCAAGCCGCCCCAATGACGCGTAACGCAGCTCAACTCGGCCGCGAAATCCGGCCCCGGCTCCGAACCGTTTTCCAAAAACAAAAGAAAAACTCCCACGACTTCGTTTCCGTCAATGATCGAAAAGCCGAGAACGGATCCGATTCGAGTCGAAAGCGATTCGGGAATCGAAAGCGGCCGCGTAAACGAAACGTCCCAAACGATTCGCGTGTTTTCGGAATTTCGGAAGAATTGATCGTATAACGCCCCGTTTGGCGCGACTTTAGCGGAAGAATCGATGCGATTTTCTTGAACGAACGAGGCGATTCGATCGGGAAGAAAAACCGCTTCGAGCAAAAAGGAATTCGCGTATTCGTCGAAAAGCCAGGCTTGGCCGTACAGACAATTCGCAACCTGAGACAAACGTTCTAAAATTTTCGACAAAGCCTCTTCCAAATCCACGGCCTTGCCGTATAAACTGGAAAGCATTTCCAGGCAATCGACGACATTTCGTAAGAGATTCAGTTCTTTTTGTGTTTCTTCCATTCCGAAAATCCTGTAAATTTGCAGGTCTCGCCTTATTCCGGCCGTTTACCCAAGCCAATCTTGACCAAACAAAACAACGATGGTACAAAATCATTTCAAACAAAAGGAGAATTTTATGAACAGTCTCGCAAAAACTCGCGACCCCTTTTTGAGTCTGAATAGCTTGGACCACTTCTTCCACAACTGGAACGAGTTCCTGCAAAAGGATTGGGTGCGTCATATACCCGCGGTGAACGTGGTCAAAACGAAAGAAGGATACGAATTGGAATGCGCCGCACCCGGTTTGGATAAAAAGGATTTCAAGATCGATCTCGAAGGGGATTTGCTGACGATCAGCGCCACGAAAAAAACGGAATCCAAAGAGGAAGACAAACACTACAGCAAACGGGAATACAATTATTCTTCTTTTAGCCGTTCGTTCAATCTTCCCGATACGGCGGACCGGGAAAAAATCACTGCGAAATACGAGAATGGGATTCTAAAACTCGCGATTCCGCAAAGAGCGGACGGGAAAAAAGTGGAACAAAAGATCAACGTTCAGTAACGAAAGAATGCCGGACGAAGTTCCGCCGAATCGGTGAACGGTCGGTTCGGACGTTTTTTTTTACTGAGGTTGATCCAAATTCTTTTTTGCGTTTAAAAGTTCGTTCTTGCTTTCACGCAGAGAATGAAGCCGTTCTTCGATCACTTTAAGGGAAGAAGCAGGATAATTTCTTCCCGCGTCCTTAAAGAACTGCACGCTGTATTCCAGAATCTCGGTCATGTCGTCCGAACGTTTGATCTTAGAATCCAAATAAAACGTCATTTCCGGCTTAGCGACTTCTCTTCCTTCGAGAAGAGCCGCGCGCACTTCATCCATTCTTTCTTCGTCTTTTTTTTTCTTCTCTTCCTGTTCCTTGGTCAACTCCCTCGGAATGAGGCTGTTATTCGGAAAACGGTCGGCCAAAGGTTTTACTTTTTGAATGACTTCCTTTCGGATTCGTTCCTTTTCTTCGGGGGAAAGATTGGAATAACCGCCCGCGGTTTCCGCAGAGGACGTATCACCGGTCGAAACGACGCTTGTATCCGACTCGCTCGCACTGGAGAAGTCCAAAAAATTTCCAGATTCAAAGAGAGAGCCTTCTTCCCGGCTGACCGTGTCTCGGCTGAGTCCATTCGCCAAACGATCATTACTCGAAGAACTTCCGCCGCCGAACGGACCGTCTCCTTCGAAAAAAGCGAGATACGCGAAAATACATAAAAGAATTAAAATACTAGAATATAAGATTTTTTTGTTCATCACGATTCCTGTTTCTGCAAAGGAAGGAAGATGCGGAAATTACTTCCGCCGTTGACGCGGGATTCCAAAGTGATTTCCCCGTCCATCTTATGAAGAATACTTCTGGAAATCGGAAGACCGAGTCCGGTTCCTCCGATCCGTTTGTTTCGATCGTTCGGAATTCTGAAAAAACGTTCGAACACCTTTTCGACGTATTGGCGATCGATTCCCACTCCCGTATCCTTGATGTTAATTTCGAGTTTGCCGGTCCCCGATTCGATCATTCGGATTTCGATCTTTCCCCGTTCGGTGTATTTGATCGCGTTGACGAAAAGATTCGTGATCACCTGCGAGAATTCGAAACGGATTCCGCGTACTTTCAACTTCTTGATCAGAGAGAGTTCGACTCCGAGCCCTTTTTCCTTTGCCGATGGCCCGTTCGAATAGACGACTTCCTCGATGACGAGAGCGGGATCGAAATTCTCGATCAAACCGGAGTTGTCTTCCGTCCGAACTTCTTCGAACTTCAGCAGGTTTTCGATCAGGTGATTCAGACGTTTGATGTTCTTTTCGATCACATCCAACATTCCGACTTGTTCTTTGGAAATGGAAGAATTCAACTCCGCTCGGAGAAGTTCGAAGTAACCTTGGATGTTCGTCATCGGAGAACGAAGTTCGTGACTGATATTGGATATGAATTCGTGTTTTGCCTGTTCGGTTTCCTTCTTTTCCGAATCGTAAAGGATATGAACCTGATAGATTTTCCGCGCGCGTTCGAACAACGCAGTAATGCTCAAGGAAACTCCCATTTCCGATTTGTCCCGAAGCCTCATCTTCGCTTGATCGACACGCAACATCGTTTCGGCGGACTTTGTGGGAGAGGACCAATCCCCCATTTCGTTCAAACCGGGAAACAGATCCTCGAGTCTTAGATTGGTGATGTTGTCCTTGCTATAACCGGTTAAACTTCTAAAATTATAGTTCCCGGCGATCAACGCTCCCGAAACCGAATCCAAAAGAATGACCGGAATCGGAGAAAATTCGAAAAGGTAATTGAATCGATCGTCCGAGAATTGAAGTTCGATGCTTCGTTTGTCCATCTCCAAACCCTGCATCATAAGAACATTATCGATTGCTGATGTACGGATTTCCTGACTACGAATCTCCTGAAAAAGAAAATCGAGAATCGAATTGACTCCGGAACGGATCGCGGAAGCGGTTCCTTTCAAAGGAAGTATCGGAAGACGAACTCCTTTCTTGGAATTGTAGATGTTCAACACGAGATTCTGAAGATCGGAAACCAAATCCCCCAGTTCTCGTCGATCACCCGCTTGTTGTAAAAGTTTGTTCGACTCGTCCTTGCGGTTGAACTGTTCTTCCATCAACGCCGTCTTTTTCGTTTTAAACGCGGATGGATACGAAGGAATCGGATCTTTTGCCGCAAAGTCTAGGGCTTCCAAAAGAACCGGAGGAGGATCGATGAGATGTCCCATCGATCTCCAATAAATTTTTCCGAGATATTCCAACTCCTCCGACGCGGCGACCGGAGAAAGAATTTCCTTTAGATCTTGAGAAGGTTGTTTGTAAAAGTAATGCAGTTGTTCGGCTTCGATCTTGAACTCGGGAATACTTTCCTGAATCACGTGTTCGGTGGAAACGCTCGTGTTCTCGATCAGGGATTGGATCGCTCGAGTCAAAGCGGTTTGCACTTTTTGAATGCGATCGGGATACGTTCTCGCAAATCTTCCGTTAAACGCGAGCATGTTGACCGGCAATCGATACGGAGGAAGATCCCTTCCGTCCGAAATGCGGAACCCGTTGTTTAAAAAATGGGATTCCTGAACGGAACCGACGAGGCCGAGCGTTCCCGTTTGAGCGAACTCGTTCTCCAAAAGATACGACCGGGAATAAACGAAGGAAGCGGAGATTTTTTTACGAAGACGACTCGAACTTAAAAATTCCTGCGCGAGCAATTTATCAAGAGAAGTGCTTTGCAGAACCGGGATTAAATACGGAGTTCCTTCCAAGATGGAATCCGCGGTCGAGTTGTATCTCGAGTAAAAGGAATGGATCATTCTCGAAAGAATCATTCCGCGATAAATCGATTTGTTCGGCGCCGCCTTTTTGAAATGCAGATCCAACCAAGTCGTAAACGGAATTTCACCGGCCTCCACCTTTCCCGAACTCAAAAAAGCGAGAACCGCATCGTAGTTTTCGAGCACCCGGATCTGAACCGGAACTCCTTCTTTTTCAAAAAAGCCCCGCGACTTCGCGTATACGATCGGGAACGCCGTGATTCTGGATGTGATTGCAATTTCGATCACAAAAGGCAGTATTTCGCACGCGGCAGATTTATCAAGAATCCCTTGAAATTTCCTCAAAAAGAAAAAAAAGTTCATTCTTTCGGGAGAATTCTCCGAGAGACATAATATGAGGATCGAAGAATTGCCTACTGTGCAAACGATTTTGAACCGAATTCGTGAAATCGAAAGTCTTCCGAATCAATTTGTCCGGGAAACGCCGACGCCCGAGCGAGTTTCCGCCTCGCAGCAGGACTTTGATTCCATTCTGAAGGCGGCTCAGGAAAAAACCGCGGAACCGAATCTGCAAACAGAACCTGGGAGAAGAGATTCCAGAGGCGATCTCAAAGGCATTGAACCTACTCTCGCGGAGATCATCCGCAAAGAATCGGAAAAGAATCATCTCGATCCTTCTTTGGTTCAAAGCGTGATCAAAGCGGAATCCGGATTTAAGGCGAATGCGGTTTCACCCAAAGGAGCGATCGGATTGATGCAGCTCATGCCTTCCACCGCGAACCTTCTCGGAGTGGATGATCCTTCCGACCCGGCGGAGAATGTCGCGGGCGGTACGAAATTCTTAAGCGATCTTTTGAGCAAATACAAGAATCTGGATCATGCGCTCGCAGCCTACAACGCGGGACCGGGAGCCGTGGATAAGTACGGAGGAATTCCTCCGTATAAGGAAACGCAGAAATACGTGGAGAAGGTTAAACGGTTTTACAAAGATTTTTCGGAATAATCTCGTAGGAGTTTCGAAATCGTTTCGTTTAGGATCGGAACTTTTTCGTAATTTCCGAAATCGTATGAGTTCCCACATTTTTAGTCGCATTCGGTCGGATCCGCGGCTCGGTGCCGCGATCCGCCGCGATTTCCTGAAGGAGTTCCCACAAATCAGTAATACTTTTGGATCTCCGTTTGCAGACAACCCGTAAGAGATTTGCAACTCGCGGTTTCGATCCCGTTTAAACAAACCTGCATCTTATCGAAGTGTTTTCTGCATCCACGCAAACAGGAATTTTCGATCTTCCCCATCTGCTCGGAAACGACAGCTCCCGGAAACAACTCCGCCACACAACCGGTCAACTTCGTGCAATACGCGAGACAAATCTCCTTAGATTCGGAAGAATAGAATTCTTCTTTTTGAACCGCCCTTCCGTATTTCACCAAAACGACCGCGAACATAAGAACTAACAAAGCGTAGACGGGAGCGTATCGGACGATATGCCGAAGAGTCGCGTTTATGGACCCGTTTTTCGGGCTTTCGGAAAAGTTCATCGGCCATTCTCCGCGGCCTGCTGCAAGGAAGAATCGTGACTGTAAAAACGGATCTTATCGTACAGATCCTGGTGGATAAGAACTTCCTTTAATCCTAAGTCGCGTTTCCAGATCGACCAAGTTTGTGCGAGAGCGTATCCTTTCGGCAAGGAAGATTCCACTCGATACAATACTACGTCTCGTTTTCCGTCCATACAATTCATCTGCGCTCCGGGAAGCGAATGTTCCACCGAGGTTCCGGGTAACGCGTTTTTGAACGTAAGAGAAACCCAAGGATTTTCCGATACGACGCAGAGATTCTTGCTTTCCTGGATTCTTCCCGTTAACGGTACGTCGGGAAGATTCACCGAAGGAATCAACAAAAGCTGCAAGTAAAACATGAATCCGGTTCCGAGCAGAAGAGTCAAAGACGTCTTATAAAGGATGGTCTTTTTATGGGGAATGATCCAGAACGCGCCCACGATATTCGCGAAGCCGACCCAAAGAAGATCGACCCAAGCCTCTTGTCCCGAACGAAAATCCAATAGAATCTTTCCGAGACCGAGAACGATCGAAACGAAAATCAAAAATCGGAAGTTGCGTGAAAGAGGACCGGACAAGGAAACTTCCTGATCCTTTCTCGAAAAATACAAACCCACTCCGATAAACGCAAGAGGTATGAGCGGTAGAATATAATAATAATCCTTTCGATTGGGAAGTTCGTGTATGATCGAAATCGCAACGCTTGAAAAAATAAGGACCCTGCCTATCATCCCTCCGAAACTTTTCGAAGACTTTACGATCGTCTTCGACATCGTTTCCAAAAGAAACGGCGAAAATGGAAGACAGTACAGGATCCACCCCAAAAGGATAATGAACTCATTCTGATTGGTAGTAGCAGACGAGAATTTACCGAGGTTCTCGGTGAAGAAGAATACTTTTAAGAAAGCGCTTCCCGCAGGCGAAAGAGAAGTAAGAATTCCTCCCCAAGCCGCGAGAACTCCGAGCGCGAGCGCGTGAAACAGAACCTGATCCAGAATCATTCGGACCAAACGTTTTTTACCGGACCATTCTCCGTTTGCCTGAAATTGAAAGGCGTGAAGGAAGGCCCAACCTGCAAGTAAGGTTCCCGAGTATACTTGGAACAAGGGTCCCTTGACGAGACAGGCAAAGCCCGAAACGAGCGCCGCCGCAATGAGAAAGGAACGGTTTCTTTTTTTAAAATAAACTAACAGTAGATAGGTGGAGGCCGCCAATAAAAACGTCATCAAAGCTTCCATCATCACCAATCTAGAAAACTTAAAAACTCCGAGGGTCAGAAGATAACTCGAAGCGATGATCGCCGAATAAATCGGAGCCGCCTTGAACAACCGTAACGCGAAGTAGATCAAAATTCCCGTTCCCGCAAAAAGAAACAAAGAAGGAAGTCTTTCGGAGGTTAAACTCGTTCCGAAAATCAAGTCGGAAGCGATCCCGGTCCAAAAAAGAACGGGAGGCTTGTATAGATTCATAAAACCTTCGAACCTCGGAAAAAGAATTTCTCCGGTTTGAATGCTTTCCCGAATCGTCGCGATATGCATTTCCTCGTCGCCTTGAGGCAACACGGCTCTCGAACCTATGTTGGGAAAAAGGAAAAGCACCGAAATGACGAAAAGAACGGCCGCCATGAGCAGATCTCTCCGACTGGAGGAAATTTTTCGAAGGGAATCTTTCGACGAAACATCCGAAACGAGGGGATACTCTATTTTTTTAGAAGAGTTGCCTAACATTTTGCACCTTCTTTTATGTAATTACTTACTTACTTATTGCAATCGTTTCGTCTAATCTAAAAAATGACAATCTAGAATAAAATCGTGAACGGAAAAAAGTATCGGTCGGGTCATATTGAAAAAAATAGGCTTAAGGTCGGTTATAGGAGTACAAGACTCCTCGAATTTCCACGTTATCGCATGCTTTGCATTTCTGCTTTTTGAAGGGAGCGGGGCTTTACCGAAATAGTGAGTGACACTGGGCCAGTCTTAACTTTTATAGGGATCAAAATGAAGTCGGTTAGATCGAAGGCAAACAACTCGGAAATTCAACAAATGAAGGATGAGGCTGCCTGTGAAACGATGATTCGCAAAAGAGATCGTTCCGCCACGGAAACGGCGATTCTTTTAGCTGCGATTCAAGTCTTTGCGAAGAAAGGATACGATGCCGCTAATACGAAAGATATAGCCAAGCTTGCTAATGCGAACGAAGCTCTGATCTTCCGATACTTCGGAAACAAAAAAGGTCTTCTCGAAGCCATTCTCACCCGATCCGAAGACATCAAACAAGAAGAGACCCCTACCCGCGCGAACAAAACGCCGGAAAGTTATCAAGACTTGGAAGCGAGCCTTCAGTATTCCATGTCCGGCAAATGCAGAGACTTTCGAGACGCGGAAGATTTTATGAAAGTCGCGGTAAGTCAGATCATACTGGACCCGGAAGTCAGCCAGATCATTCAAAAGAAAATTTATACGAGAGCCCTTCCCGAGTTTATGGCCGAGTTGGAAAAATTCAAGAAGGCCGGAAAAATCGATCCGAAAGCGGATCTCAAATCCATCGCGTATGCGATTTCTTCTCTTACCTTTGCGTTAGGCTTTATGGGTCAATGCGTTTATAAAATCCCTCCCGCGGAAATCCAAGCCACCATCAAAGAAGTCGCGAGGATCTTCCGTAAAGGTTTAGAACCGGAAGCGGAAAAGAAAAAATCCAAATAAAAAAGAATACGTTTGTCGGAACTCCTACAAGTTCTTCCCTGAAACAAAGCGCGCCCCACCCTAATTTTGGGCGGCGGTGGAGAGGAGGCGGGAGTGATTCGGGCCAATTTTCCTCTATCAGAAAATTCTAATTTTGTAAAGTAAAATCCCCAACTCACAACTTTGTAGGAACTCCCACAAAATCTCGAATCAACACTCCCCCGCGCCAGCGATTGGAGCGACGCACTCGCGGCCGCTTGCGGCCGAAGCGATGCATTATCGAACGACCCATAGGGAGTGAGATTGAGTTAGCTCGCGGAAAGCGCGTCGTTCCGAACATCGGAACGGGCGCCCCGCCAAGTTTTTAAATTAACCTTTTTTCTTTTGCTCTTCGCTGATCAGATTCAGAGCGCTCCCCGCTTTGAACCAAGCGATCTGCTGCGCGTTGAACGTATGATTCACCTTAATCTCTTGCGAAGAACCGTCTTTGTGGTGTAACACGAGAGTCAAAGGCACTCCTTCCTGAAACGAAGTCAGACCGAGAATGTCGATTGAATCCTCTTCTTGAATCTTATCGTAGTCGGCTTTGTCCGCGAACGTAAGCGCAAGCATTCCCTGTTTTTTCAGGTTGGTTTCGTGAATTCTCGCGAAAGACTTTACGAGAACCGCTCTCGCACCGAGATGTCTCGGTTCCATCGCGGCGTGTTCTCGGGAAGAACCTTCTCCGTAGTTTTCGTCTCCGACGATAACGGAACCGATTCCTTTCGCTTTATATGCTCTTGCGGTTTGAGGCACCGGCTCGTAACCGCCGGAAAGCTGATTCTTCACTTCGTTGGTCTTATCGTTGAACGCATTGACAGCGCCGATCAACAAGTTGTTGGAGATATTGTCCAAGTGACCTCTGTATTTCAACCAAGGACCCGCCATGGAAATATGATCCGTAGTACACTTTCCTTTTGCTTTGATCAGAAGTTTCAGACCTTTGAGATCGCTTCCTTCCCAAGGAGTAAACGGAGAAAGAAGTTGGAGACGATCCGACTTTGGATCGACCGCGACGTTGACCTTGGAACCATCCGCTGCGGGAGCGATAAAACCCGCGTCTTTTACGTCGAAACCGTTCGGAGGAAAATCCAATCCGGTAGGCGGATCGAGTTTCACTTCCTTTCCGTCCTTGGTTTTGAGCGCATCCGTAAGAGGATTGAAGTCCAATTTTCCGGCGATCGCAAACGCGGTCACGATTTCGGGTGACGCGACGAATGCGTGCGTTCCCGCAAGACCGTCGTTCCGTTTCGCAAAGTTTCTGTTAAACGAAGTGATGATGGAATTCTTTCTTTCCGGATCTTTCGTCTGACGGCTCCACTGACCGATGCAAGGACCGCATGCGTTTGCAAGAACCACACCGCCGATATCGGAGAATGTTTTGATAAGTCCGTCTCTTTCGATCGTATAACGGATCATTTCGGAACCCGGAGTTACGGTATATTCCGCTTTTACTTCGAGATTCTTTTCCGCAGCTTGTTTCGCAACGGAAGCCGCGCGAGTGATGTCTTCGTAAGAAGAGTTCGTGCACGAACCGATCAAACCGACTTCCAAGTTGGTAGGCCAGTTGTTCTTTTGAACCGCTTCTTTGAACTTGGAAAGAGGGGTCGCAAGATCCGGAGTAAACGGCCCGTTGATATACGGTTCGAGTTCCGACAAGTTGATCTCGATGACTTGGTCGAAGTATCTCGCGGGATCGGCATAAACTTCTTTGTCTCCGTTTAAATGCTCCGCGATTTTGTCCGCGAGTTCCGCGACGTCTTTGCGGTTCGTTTTTAAGAGATATTCCTTCATGTTCTGATCGTAACCGAACACCGAGGTGGTCGCACCGATTTCCGCGCCCATATTGCAGATCGTTCCTTTTCCCGTGCAGGAAAGACTGTCCGCGCCTTCGCCGAAGTATTCCACGATCGCACCGGTTCCACCTTTTACGGTAAGAATTCCGGCAACTTTTAAGATGATGTCTTTTGCGGAAGCCCAGCCGGAAAGTTTACCGGTGAGTTTCACGCCGATGAGTTTCGGGAACTTCAATTCCCAAGCCATGCCCGCCATCACGTCCACGGCGTCCGCGCCGCCGACTCCGATCGCGATCATACCCAAGCCCCCCGCGTTTACGGTGTGAGAATCGGTACCGATCATCATTCCGCCGGGGAACGCATAATTCTCGAGAACTACTTGGTGAATGATTCCGGCGCCCGGTTTCCAAAAACCGATTCCGTATTTGTTCGAAACGGAAGAAAGAAAATCGTAGACTTCTTTGTTTACATCGTTTGCGGTTTTTAAATCTTCCGCGGCGCCGTCCTTTGCTTGGATCAGGTGATCGCAGTGAACGGTAGAAGGAACCGCGACCTTGTCTCTTCCAGCAGACATGAATTGCAAAAGAGCCATCTGAGCCGTAGCATCCTGCATCGCGACTCTGTCCGGAGCGAAATCCACGTAAGACTTTCCTTTTTCGTAAGCAGTCTTTGGTTCGCCTTCCCAGAGGTGGGAATAAAGAATTTTTTCGGTAAGAGTAAGAGGTCTTCCAACAACGTTTCTCGCTTTTGTAACGAGATCCCCGATCTTAGCGTATCGGGCGCGAATCATTTCTATATCGAATGCCATTGTTTTCTCCGTAGGTTATGCACCTGCCCCAAGAATGCCCTGAGTTCATCGAGGAGGACAAGAACCTTAGACAAGCCCGGTATGCGTATTGGAGTCGGCAAACTTTCCGAGCCTCAGAAAGGTTGGTGGTTGGGACAAGTTATAAAATCATGCTGTTGTAAGCATTTTGTTTGTATAGGATTTTTCAAACGGTCGATTGAAAAATAACTTTTTCGGAATTCGTGGAAATCAAGAACGCTTCCTGGAATTCAATTTCTTATCTTATCTTTTATCTCACTCTCTACGGGTCGTTCGATAGGTCGTTCGATAAGTTTTCGAGAGTCGCGTGAACTCAGCAGAACGCTCCCTACGGGTCGCGTTCTAACTCAGCGGATTCTCAGTTCCACTCTGCGATTCATCTCCTTCCCTTCTTCCTTGGAGTTGTCTCCGATCGGAACGCTCGCACCTTTCGGAACGATTTCAAAACGATCCTGAGAAATTCCGTTCCCGACGAGATAATCCCGAACCATCTCCGCGCGAAGCTGGGAAACTTTTAGATTCGCGGCTTCGGAACCTTCCAGAGAAGTATGACCGATGATTTTTACGCGAAGGGAAGAATCCTCCCGCATCCAACGGGAAAGTTGGTTGAGATTCGGTCTCGATTCTTTGTGAACTTGAATGCTGTTCTTTTCAAAGCGGATCGTCTTTTCTTCGAGTTGGCGGAATTTCGGATTGGAAGACAATTCTTCCGAGTCATTCTTGCGCCACCAAGAAAAAGAAGATTTCGGTTCGACCTTCGGTTCTTGTTTTTCCTCTTTCGTTTTGAGAATCGCGACCGGACCCTGTAGGGTTTCTTTTTTAGTACCTTCCGAAAAGGCATCCTTCAACGAAGGAGCAGTCTTTTCTTTTGCGAAAGAAGTCGAAGCGGATTCCTCCGTCGCTTTTGACGCGCTCGCCGTAACGGAAGATTTCGTTTTCGACTTTGCCAATTCTTCCGAACGATCCTTGTTTTCGTTCGAGAACAGGGTCCAAAAGAAATAGATCAATCCCACGAGAATCAAAAGTCCCGCCAAGAAAATCAGGATCGGAACGGTCTTGTCCTTTTTCAGATGCGGTTTTGCGGACGGGGTAGGAATGTAATTCGTATAATCTTTTGCGGGAGTTTCGTAAGCGCCGCTCCCTTTGTCGTCGGACCAACTGGACGGGAAATTCGCGTCCGGTGCCTCGTTCTCGTCGACTAGGATCGATTCCGAAGAAGGAGTTCCTTTCTTTTTGGCTTCTTGCACTTTTTTAGCGGCCCATTTGCGGATTTCAGTGCGGAACCATTCGTCCGACTTTTCCGTAAATTTATAATTCTCACGGATGTATTCGATCGTGTGTTTTTCGATGTCCGTATAACTGTTGTTATCTTTGACGGCCTTCAAGAGTTGTTTCGCGTCGTTAACCGAAATTCTACCGTCCCGTTTGCCGGAAGTGAATTCCTCGGCGAGTTTGATCAACTCCCGATCGTATTTTCTACCTTTGATGGTAACGTAGTAGTTCTCTTTTTTCGCCATGATCCCCGCCGCACCAAGGTTTAAGGAAGAATTCATTCCCTGCAACCAAAGTTTTTACTCTCTTTTATAAGATCGACCTTTCGACTCGATTTGTTGAGCCGCGTTTTGCGTTCAGAATCTACCGAAGTACGGACTGATTTCCCGAAGCGATCCGCCGCCCAAAATGGCGAGAAGAAGCCGGTCCAAACCGATGGAAATTCCGCACGATTCTGGAATCCCTTCTTGGAGCGCGCGCTCCAAACCGGAATCGATCGGGAAAACTTCCTTTCCGAGATTGTTCCGAAGAATCTGCTCGGAACGAAACCGGGAAATCTGTTCCACGGGATCGGTCAATTCCTGAAACGCGTTTCCCAATTCCAGATTTCCGTAATAGAGTTCGAAACGTTTCCCGAAACCGGATTCGATTTTGGAAAGCGCGGCCAACTCCGGCGGATAATCGTATAAAAACGTAAACCCTTTAGGAAGATGCGCCTCCACTAAATTTAAGAATACAATAAAAAAGGAATCTTCGGTTGCTCTTTTTTCCGCGGGAATCTCGCTGAGTTTGTTAAGCGAAATCGTTCGGTCCAATTCTTCCTTGGAAATTCCGCAGTTCGCGAATTCGCGGAAAGCGTCCGCGACGGAAATTCTACGCACCGACTTCTTCTCAAAACCGAAAGGATGAAAGTCCCGATCCAGAACCTCCAGAAGTTCGACGCAAAAATCCATCAGACCTTCGAGCCGCATTCCGGCGGTATAAAATTCGAGCATCAAAAACTCGGCGCTGTGATACGGACTTCCTTCTTCGCCGGAACGGAATGTGTGCGTGATCTCGTAGATTCTTTCCAAACCCTTGGAGAGAATTTCCTTCAGAGAATATTCGGGAGACGTAATGAGAAATCCCCTCTCCTTTCCCGAAGGAGATTGAACTTGAAACGGATCCAAATACGGTTCCATCGAAGGGACCGCCTTGAGACAAGGCGTATCCATTTCCAGATAATTTCGTTCTTCGAAAAAGCGGCGCAACACGGATAAGAACTTGGCGCGTTTGACGAGAATTTCCCGGCTCAATTCGTTCATCTTTGAATTCGTTTTCCTCTTGATTCCATTTTAAAAAGAGGGAGCATAGGATCTCGTTTGATTTTTCCCGCCGATCGAAAATTCTTCGGCGAACAAAACGCATGGACCCGATTCAAAGACACGAACATTTCGAAATCCGCAAGAACCGCCAATCGACGGAAGTGATCCCTCTTTTCGCTTCGTTCGACGATTCTTCGTTCGACGAATTGAAGTCCGTTCTCGCGCTCGTGTTCTATCAATCCAGTCTTCACGTAAAACTCGATCTGAGCGGCGTCAAGGTGTTGCCTCTTCCGGTCGCGATGAAGATTCTTTCTTTCGCATTCGATCTTCGTTTGAAAAACAGAACCCTTGTCATATCCGGTGCGAGCCCTTCTTTTAAAAAACTGATTCAATTCTATCGATTCGACAAGGCCGTCCTAGTCTTCTGATCTTCTTCTTTTTTCGTCCCGTTTCCAAGGTTGAAACACGAGTTTGATCCCCAAGTTTCCCAAAAGCAAAAGAAGCTTCGGAGAGATTTCCGTTTCCTTGCGGGAATAATCCGAGAACTCCACCGAAACGTACATGCAAAGATGATGTTTCGTCGCGAATTCCTTTACCTTATGACGGGAAGGAAGCACCTTCTCCAGAATTTGAAGGATATGATCCTCGAGCGGGGCCAGCGCGTCCAATGTGGAATGCAGCTGCCAATGACCGAACCCGAGGGGTTTTCCTTCCTTGTCCGTGGCAATTCTGGGAGTACTAAAATCGGGCTTGAGGTCTAACTCACGTGTGACGGATTCGGAGTTGAGTCCGTCTTCGTTTACGGAGAGGATCGCCCATGTGAGCGGGTTGGACAAAGGTTGGCTCATGGTATTTTACACACTTTCAAACTTTACGAATATTTGATTATAAATTTACACAATCCACAGTTTTATCACCGTTCGGCGGAGAAACCCGAAAGCTCTAAATTATGAAACGATCGAGAATCTGGTAAAAATGTGGCGAATAAAAAAAATTCCTTTATTAACATTTCATCGGTTTTATCTGTTGCAGATAAGGTAATTTTATCCTCTAATCTCTACCGGGGGCTTGGTAATGAAAACAATTTTAGTCATCGAAGACGATCCGGATATCGGAAATTTAATCCGTAAATCCTTGGATTCGGCGCACTACTCGACAACTCTACAAACAAGCGGAGAAGAGGGACTCAAATTTTACAAAGCGAATCATCCCGACATGGTTATCCTAGATCTTTCTCTTCCGGACATAGACGGAATCGAAGTTTGTAGAACGGTCAGACGCAACGACGAAAATACTCCGATTTTCATCGTTACCGCAAGAAACGAAGAAATCGACAGAATTATGGGACTGGAGTTGGGTGCGGATGATTACATCACGAAACCTTTTTCCGTTCGCGAACTCAAGACGAGAGTGGACGTTTTCTTTCGCAGATGGGACAAAAAAGCCGGAATCAAACCGAACGTCGGCGCAAGCGGAGAAATTATCCGCGGTTCTTTGAAAATCGATCCGGTCCGCAGAAGAGTCACTTTGAAGGACAATATCGTAAACATCTCTCGGAAAGAATTCGACATTCTTCAGTTGATGGCTGCTTCTCCCGGAAAAGTTTTTTCCAGAGAAATGATCCTCGAAGCGGTTTGGGGAATGGAATGGGACGGTTTTGAAAGAATGATCGACTCCCACGTAAAAAGAATCCGTTCCAAACTGGAAAAAAATTCCGCTCAACCGGAATGGATCGAAACGATCTGGGGAATCGGTTATCGATTCACGGACAACTACGATAACATCGTAATCCCGGATTAAGATCCGGAAGAGTTCAAAGCTCCCCCGCTTTGAAACGCAAAAGCCCGGTTTAACCCCGGGCTTTTTTATTTCTCGGGCGTTGCCGCGAAAGCGGCCGGGCTCTCGACAAACTGATTTAAGGATTAAAAATTTTTTCCGCTTCGTGAACGAAACGAAGATCGAGTTCGGTGACCGAATTTTTGGAATGAGTGAAGATCTCGACCGTAACCTTTCGATACGTCAGAAAAAGATCGGGATGGTGATCCATCCGCTCGGCGATATTCGCGAGTGCGTTTACGAACTCTACGCCGCCGACGTATTTGTTAAACGAATACGTTTTGAAAAGGAAAGGAACGTTTTCCCGGAACCGCACTTCCCAACCTGAAGGAATTTTTTCTTTCAGGTCTTGCAGTTCGCGGTCGTTCATAAAAGATTAGAAAACCTTTTTGAGGGTTTGTTTGATTTTTTCCGCGTCGTCGACGGCTCCGTTGGAAAGTGATCCGGCCCTTGCCATCAAGTTGACCGCGCCGTCCATTCTCGCCTTGAGTTCTTCGATCTTTTGAAGTTGTTCGTTTAAGAACACGATCTTGGAATCCAATTCCATCTCCCTTCTTTCCAAAAGAAGTTTGAAGTTGTCGAGTTCCTGAATCTTCTTCCGAGTTTTTTTCGCCTCGGTATCCACGTCTTTTCTGTAATATTTCTCGAGTTCCTTCTCCGCCTGAAGATGACGGTCTCGTTCCGCCTTGAATTCTTTCTTCATTAACTTCAGAGCTTGGCGGTACGCCTTGTTAAAGATTCTTTGCTTTTGACGTCTTCTGAGACGAACCAGCTTGCCGATCCAATTCATTTGTTTATCCTAACACTGGGATGATTCTTAGCCTGCAAAAAATTTTCACATCGAAACGCGGAACCGACTTTTTGATCGTAGGCGATCCGAAAAGGTTCCGGGCGTTTGCGTCTTTTCTCGAACGGATTTTTCCACTCTTTTACTTAGACTTCAAAATTCGAGAGAAAAACCGCCCTGCGAAAGAACGAAAGTGGTTGATTCCACAGACGGAGAACTTACAAAAAGAATCGGGAGGAATCATCCATGACATCCAAGGCGGAAGATTTCAATGAAGAAGTGGAGTCCTTAAAGGACAAAGCGAAACGCATCACCGGCAAAGCCCGCGAAGAATATCTCGAACACGTTTCCGATCTTAAGGAAAAGATCAAACAGATCTCGGGCGACACTTCCGAAAGAGCGAAACAAATTATTGACGAAACCGGAACTTATATCAAGGAAAATCCGCAGAAGGCGACTTTGATCGGACTCGGAGTGGGACTCGGAATCGGACTTCTCGTCGGAATGTTGATTCGCAGAAAATAATACGAACCGCCGGGAACCGATGGCTAAAAAAAGAAAATCAGATTCCAAATCGGAATCGTACGACTCCGATTATACGAAACGAGGAAACGATCTCAAATCGCATTTCCTCTCTTTGGTGGATTCCGTTCTGGAATACTTCCAAACCCTTCTCCTCTACGGAAAAAAATTCCTCATCAAGCGCTTTCAGGCGGGAATCCAAGCCTATATTTTTCTCAAGATCGGGCTTTTTTTTCTGGCATTCGGCTCCATCGGGTTGTTAGGCGGGGCGTTCGTTTTTATCCATAGAATCACGGGCGGCGATCTTCTCATCTCCAGCCTGGGCACGGGGGGAATCAGTTTTTTCCTTTCGATCGTCTTTTTGTGGTTAGCCGCCTCTTCTCTTCGGATCAAGGACCGGTCATGAAGGAATTTCCGGATCTCAATCCGTTTGAAGGAAGCGATCGTTTTCTTGGTAAAGATCCTTCCGAAATGAGCCTTGAGGAATTAAAACTCTATCTCCACATTCAAAAACTGAGAGTGCGTTTGGAATTCGAAAAATTCCAGTCTTCGATCAATTATACCGGTATGATCGTCGACGCTCTGGATAAGTTGGGCATGGGAGAATTCTTACAGTCCTTTCTGAAAGTGCCGGATCACGTGTATTCTCCGGACGAAGAGTAATTCGTTTTTTAAAACCTAGAAACGTGGGAACTCCCCCATTTCCGACTCAATACTTTCCTTGCTTCTTTGTTGATTGTTTGTTCGCAAGACGCATAACGCTTTCGAATTATAAAAACGAACAAAAAGGAATTCTATGAGCACCCCGATTTCTACAGCAAAAAAACTCGTTCTCGAGTATCCGTATCCGAAAGGTCTTTTGGAAAAGATTCCGGCGGAAGGAACCTATTACGACGGAACTTCTTCGGTTTATTTTCAGGAGGACGAGAAAGTCACGCCGACCATTCTTGCCAAGGCATTGCACTACTTCATCGATATCGACGAAAAGGAAACGCCGGAAAAAAAGATTCCGCTCGGCTCCTCGAAGTTGAAAGGGCTTCCCCATCTTCCCAACGCGAAATTTTGGCCGAAAGAAACGTATTTTTTCGCGCAGCTCAATATCGCCGAATTCAAAAAGTATGATATTGAAAATCTTTTTCCGGACGAAGGAATTCTCTACATCTTCGATACGATCGAAGGCGAGTTCATCTTAAAATTCTACGAAGGGCCGATCGAGGATTTAAAGGTCGTCGAGTACCCCGACGAGGATTCCCTTCCCGAACCGGAATATTATTTGGAAGAATACAGAGACGCGACCTACAGACTTTCCTTTTCACCGAAATATCTTTTCTATGTGGCGGGCGACGCGTACGATTACAGAACGATCGCAAAACTTCTCCCGAAAGCGTTGTACGACAAGCTGACCAAACTTCTCAAAGCGGAAGTCGCGACCTGGAATCCGAGTCTGAGAATTTTCGGAAGACCCTTGTTTTGGCAGGGCGAAGACGAACGTATGGACGATGAGGACGACGAAGAAGAGAACGGCAAATCCCGTCGTCGCAAGAAATCCTCATCCAAGATCGAAGAAAATTCGGAAATTCTAATATTTCATTCCGAAATCGGCGAAGGCCACTTTCACATTCGAATCGATCGCAAGGATTTAAAGAAGAAAAAATTCGAGAAGGCCTACTCGACTTATTCGGGAACGTAGAGTGAAAACTTTCAAAGGAACGCCGACGTAACTCGGTCAAACGGCTCGATTCAGCTTAGGATTGAGCCGCCACCGACCTCGAGTCGAGTTCGCGAGTTTTATTTGGAAGCGGTTTCCCCTTCGGTTGTCGGATAGGTTTTCACCTCGCGGATCTGGATCGTTTCCACACGATCCTCTCCGGCGATGATGTCGGATAGAATCACGACTTGATCGCCGTCCTCGATTCTTCCCGCTTTCTTTAGAGTTTCGATCGCAAGTCGAATCGTCTTTTCGGGATCTCTGGAAAAATCGATCCGATACGGAATCACCCCTCGCGTCAGCCAGAGTTTCCGGCGAACCGTGGTCATGTTCGTAAAAGCGTAGATCAGCGGATAATGAGGATGAAATCCCGCCACGTTGAGCGCGGTCGTTCCTCTTCTCGTGATCACGATGATCGCGGGACACTTTAGAGAATCCGCAAGTTCCGATGCGGATCTCGCCATCTGTTCCTTTTTGTCCTGAGGAATTTTATCTTTTACGTAATCCACGCCGCCCGTCTTCTCGACGCGCTGTGCGATCTTGTCCATCATCTCCACACAACGGACCGGAAATTTTCCGGCGGCGGTTTCGCCCGACAACATGATCGCGTCGGCTTCTTCGTAGATCGCGTTTGCGACGTCCGTTACTTCGGCTCTTGTGGGAGAAGGATTGCTGATCATCGATTCCAAAAGGTGGGTCGCAACGATGACTCGTTTTCCTTTGAGAGCGCATTCTTTGATGATCGCCCTTTGCAAAATCGGAAGTTCTTCGATCGGAACTTCGACGCCGAGATCTCCGCGTGCGACCATGACTCCGTCCGAGGCCGCTACGATTTCTTTCATGTTGCGAACCGCTTCCTGATCTTCGATCTTTGCGATGATCTGCGCGTGACCTTCGTTTTCTTCGATGATTTGTTTCAGCTGATTGATGTCTTCCACCGAACGAACGAAGGAAAGCGCGATAAAGTCCACGTCTTCTTCCAATCCGAAAAGAATGTCCTTATGATCCTTTGCCGTGATCGAAGGAAGATTGACGCGGATTCCCGGAAGATTGATGTGCTTTCTCGAACCGAGTCTTCCTCCGTCCAACACCTTACACTTGAGAGCGGAATCGTTGATCTCTTCGACGACGAGATTGATCAAACCGTTGTCGACCGTGACCGGATCTCCGACTTTGAGATCTTTGACGATGTCCTTGTAATTTACGAAAACGGATTGTTCCTCGGATTCTTCTCCGGGAATGATATGAAAGGTGAACGTTTCTCCCACTTTCAAATCGAGGTGATCGACCTGAAGATCCCCCGTTCTGATTTCGGGGCCTTGCGTATCGAGCAGAATCGCGATCGGATTTTTGAGAACGTCTTTGTTGAGAGCCTTAATATTGCGAATGATGCTTCTGTGAAAGTCGTGATTTCCGTGGGACATGTTCAGACGAGCCACGTTCATCCCCGCTTCGGCGAGCGCCTGAATCATTTTTTTGTCGGCGGTGGCGGGTCCGATGGTGCAGATAATTTTCGTTTTTCTAAAAACAGAGGATTCGCTCTTCATGTAGTACCTTTATTCGGGAGCGCGGGGCGTAGGACAATCTGGAATCAGATTTTCGGCAGGGTTTTCTTCAGAAAATCGTCGAGAGAGATACAGAAGTCGAACAAATCCTGATCGGGCATGCTCGCGTCCTTCTGTTCGTTGATGATCGCGGAAGATTTTTCCATCAGATCCCTTCCGTTCTTTTTGAGGTAACGCTTCGTCACGAGAATCGGAAACGTATATCGTTCTTCCTGATTGCGGACCATAAAGGAGAAGATTTCGTTCTTACCGAACTTCTTGAGAAAGTTGATCAAACCTTCCTCGTCGATTTCTCCGTCCATTTCATACAGAAGAATATTGCGATCGGGATATTGACGGCTAGACCAATAATCGTCCAGAATATCCAGAACCCGTTCGAGAAGTTTCGCGTTCTGAGGATCGACTTCTTTCGGTGCGGAAGACGCGGGAACTTTGTCGTCCTTCGCGTGAGCCGCGGCCTGTTTGCGCGCCTGCTTCTCCGCTTGTTCTTTGGCGTCTTTTTCCTTAACGCGTTTTTCCGCGAGTTTGGAAGCGTCTTCCTGAATCTTTTTGGTGCGGGCTTCGACGATTCGTTTGTTCAACTCGACCGCGTTATGCGCCCGGATCTGTTCCGCTTCGAACTTATGAACCGTCGCGTTGCCGAAAAGATTTCTCCAGAGTCTCGTAAAGAACGGAAGATACTTGAACAGACTCGAAAGTTCGAGCTTATCGAAAGAAGCCGCCACATCGCGGTTGTCGATAAAATCCTTCACCTTCATCCGATCGAGAATCCGAATCTCCGCGTCGTTTCCGGTGGAAGCGAAGATTTTCCGCGCGGCTTCGATTGCGCCTGAAATCGAAAGTTTATGAAGAACATACGTATACAGGGCGTTTTTGTCGGCGAACTCGGTATGAAGAATCTGTTCGTGATTGGCGACAAGCGTGCGGATATCCTCTTCGAGCTGTTGTCCGCGGAACCGGAGAAAATTCAGATCCACAAGACGGTTCGCGGATTTGATATAGTCGAGAATCTCGCCCAGCTTGACCTTCTTTTCTTCTTTTTCCTTTTTTTCCTTGTCTTCTTCCTCGAAATGGATCAGCGCGAGAAGTTCTTCCATCGCCGTTTTCTGATCTCCGTACGCCGGACTTAAGAAAGGCATGATGGAGTTGACGAGGGTTCTCGTGTTTTCCTTTTCCTCCGCGGTCAAAGCGCTTATCGCCCCGATCTTTTGGAGTTCGGGAACCAGACGATCCATTAGAAAACTCTTATACGCTTCGATTCTTCCGAGAATCTCGTCGTGAACGTTGTAGTAAAAAACGGACCTGTTCCCCGGATTGAGGGCGTGTTCGTTCCGAAAGAAGAACAACACCTTCTGTTCCACCAGTTTTTTGAGAACCGGTTTGAGATGAATGTTCACCGTAACCTGTTTTAGGCCCGGAGTAACGTCCAAAGGGTCGTTAAAAAGACTTCCGATTTCAGTGGAAGCATAGGTGTCCGTGAGTTTGTTTTCCAGAATCGCGGTATGAATTCGCTTAACAAATTCTTCCTTTCCGGGGAAAACCCGTTTTTCTTTCGCCCAACGCTGGATGGAAGCGAACGTGGTTTGATTGACGCCGTCCACGTAACGATGGCTCGTGGAAGCGTCGGTCGGCTGCGGTCTCGCAAAGACCGGGTTCATTCTGAGATACGAATCGATTCTTCCGTCGGCGCCGTCTCCGCTCGGATTGAAATCCACCATGCAGATTTTTTTTACGATCGGGGGATTGTATTTGGTGGAGAGTTCTTTGAGATAGGTTTGAATCCTTTCCTTCTCGATGTTTAATTCTCTGGCTAATTGATCGGCGTTGGGAAGAATTTTGTTCGCGACGAACTTATCCGTCCAATCTCCGACCACGAGAAGAAGTTTGTGGATTCCCTTGTATTGGAAATCGCCCCTGGACTCAAGAGACTGAGTCAACTGCAATGCAGTATTATAATCCGCTACTTTGAGTTCAGGAGACTGAGGTTCCAACATGGAATGACAGTATCATCCAAGGAAATTTTTTTTGTAAAGAAGTTCTGCATTTAATAACGCAGCGCCCGCCGCTCCTCGAATCGTGTTGTGACTCAAGACGACATATTTCCAATCGAACACAGGATCGGGTCTGAGACGACCGATTACCGTAGTCATGCCGTTTCCTGTATCGAGATCCAATCTCGGCTGCGGACGATCCGCTTCTTCACGATATAAAATCGGAGGATTCGGTGCTAACGGAAGCCCGAGCTTTTGCGGCTCTCCGGAAAATTCTTTCCAAGCGGTAAGAATTTCATCCTGCGTCGGTTTCTTTTTAAACTTCACCGACACACACACAGTATGTCCGTCAAAGACCGGAACGCGGTTGCAATGTGCGGAAATCGGAAAATCCGCGTGAACGATCTTGCCGTTCTCCACTTTGCCGAGGCATTTGAGAGGTTCGATCTCCGCTTTGTCTTCTTCCCCTCCGATATGAGGAACCACGTTTCCTAAAATGTCCATGGTCGGAACTCCGGGATAGCCGGCGCCGCTGATCGCCTGCATAGAAAAAAGCATAACGGATTCGATTCCGAAACGATCGTAAAGGGGCTTGAGAGAAATCGTAACGCCCATGATCGTACAGTTCGAATTGGTGATGATCTTTCCTTTGGTCTTTTGAGAAGTCAGAACTTCGAGATGAGACGCGTTGACTTCCGCGGAAAGAAGAGGAACCGTCGGGTCCATTCTATGATTTTTAGAATTGGATATGATATGAATTCCCTCGTTCGCGTAATTCGTTTCCACTTCGCCCGCGATACTCGCGTCCAAACCGGAAAACGCTAATGCGACACCCTTCGTCTTTTCGGGATCGGGGATCGTGATGACGATGTTTTTTGCATAAGCAGGAATATCGGAAGAAATCTTCCATCTCGTCTTCATAACTTCGCCGTACGTCTTGCCGGCGCTGTTTTCGGAAGCACAAAGATGTGTGACTTCAAAGTACGGATGATTCTCCAGCAATTGAATGAATCGCTGACCTACGGAACCGGTGGCACCTAAAACGGCAACTTTGACCCTGCTCATAATTGAATAAAACGGAAAAGCCCGCCCTCACATTTCGATAGTATTAGCCGAATTCGGCTCGTTTATCATGGTTTTAAAGGATTCTTGCGTTGTCTTTCAGAAATTTTGACGAATTCTTCCGCATAAATCGAACTCATTTTCATCATACCCGGATATGTGAAATGATGATAATCGCTGAAATCCTGCATGAGCAAAGAATGGCGTAAATCGCTGAACCAAACCCCTTTTCCGGCGAGGGATTCCAAAAATGCAATATGGTCCCGATACCAGCTCGAATGCTCGTACCATCCGAGGCTGATCGGGTTTTCGGGATTGTTGACGATCCAGAGCGGAATCCGTTTTTCTTTCAAAAATCCTGCGAACTTTTCGAGGTAATGGAAATGAAGCACCGGAACGAACTTTTCGTCGCGAATGCGGAGTTTCGCTTCCCGAAGGGCGATCAGATAACCGATCCCGGGCCTTTGAGAGTAATCGTCGAGCAATCGGAAGTTAAAGTATTTAGAATATTCTAAATCACTCATACCGATATACCGAAGATCCTCCAGCCGTTCCTCCCTGGTATATTGCATTCCGTTTCGGGGAATATCCGTTCCGAAGGTTTGCTGCAGCCGAACACCGAGTCGATCGTAGTTCCAGTCCTTGTTTTCACCCGAGGCATAATACGGAATCCAAGTATGCGAAAGTTCAGCGTGAATCAGCGGATCGCGCGAAACGTCCTTCGTACCCGACGACACATCGTCGGTTCCCGCGGCCGAATTTACGCCGCCACTCGAGCCGGACACATCGCTCTCATAAAAAGCTTCGTCCAATAGAATCTTTTTCCAACCAGATTCCGCAAAAAAAAACGATTGAACTACATTCTCTTTTTGGAATGTGATTTTAAGCGGCCCGGAGGCGAGAATTTCCGGAACGATCTGGATTAAAAATCCGTTCTTTTTCATCGTTTCCGTCGAAACAAACGAAAATTTTTGTCCGGTCCAGCCGAGAGAAGTCACCCGTTCCGGGATTTGAACCCCGTTGTAGCCATGATAACTCGTATTTCTTCCGTAACGATGATCGTAGAGAGAACGAAGATTCTTCCAAAAAACGTCCTTATACCGATAAAAACCGAAAAGTCCCGACACGATATACTCGGAAGTTCTTGCAAAGCCGAGATCTGAAAAAAATTCAATCGCGGTTTCCAACGGAAAAATAAAACGGGACTGAGGCGCTTCGAAAAAATTCAGCGCGTCCAAAAGAAGAATCCTAGGATCCATGGTTTCATTTTTATTTGCGGGATTCATCGAGTATGCACGGTGCAATCTCCAATCGATGAAGTTGATCGGAAACACGACAAAGTCCGGCTCCAGTTCGACGATCTTTTTCCGGCAAAGCCACGCGTCGAGAGGAGTCATCCCCGCGTAAGAAAGAAACTCCACCTCGACTTCTTTTCCCGTCCTGGCAACGATCTCTTTGCGGAAAGATTCCCGATCGAAGGAATAATGTGCGATGCTCGAACCTACGATGAGAATCCTAGGATTCCGTTTTTGTTTTTCCCGAAGCGAAAAGTATTCGTACAAAAAATTATAGAAGTGATTGGAACTCCAAGGAGATTCGTTCGGAACCTTCCAGATCAAAACGCGAAAGAATAAAAAGTCGATGAGGAATAAAAAAAGAATCCCGCTCCCCAGAAGAATCCATTGTTTCCTGCTTCGTTGCGATCGTTCCGTTTTCGATTCCGCAGTTTCCCGTTGCTCCAAATAATCCCTCGTTTTCAAAACCCGACGTTGCAAATTCTTGCAACCGAGCGTCGTCTGTCCAGGAACTTCTTTTTTGACTTTACCCTCAATTCCATCCGGGAATCCTTTCGGGAAGAATGTGGAAGTATGTTCTCAGCCTGATTCTCTTTTTTCTTTCCCTGTTTTATTCCCTGACGCGAAGCCCGGAAGGGATCTATCTGAACTCGGATATTTTGTATCTTCCCGCGCTTGCTCTGGATGTATTTCGGGACGGAGGAAATTTTCTTTCCTGGTCGTTCACCCCCTCTCCGTATTTTTTTCCGGACTTCCCGATCGTATCGATCCTCCTTTTGCTTTTTGAAAACGCATATCAGGCTCTACTTTGTTTCGCATTCTTACAGACGATCACGTTCACAGTTCTTATGGAACGTTTTTGGATTTTCGCACAGGAAGAACGGAACCGAAAAAAACTCTCCCAAAAGGAAGAACGGCGCGTGAAAGCCTGGGTGTTACTTTTGATTTCGTTTTTGTTGCTCGCCGCAGGCCTGTTCCCGACTTTGTATATTCTCTTCTTACCGTCGATCCATGCGAGTGCGTTCTTAATCGCGTTGTATGTTTGGCCTCTTCTTCACCAAAGAATGGAAAAACGAAACGCGATCTTTTTGTTTCTTTGGATCGCGCTTACCACAGCGTCCGATCGGATTCTCTTTATCGAGTTGATCGTTTCGGGAATCTTAGCCGGTTTTGTTTTTTCGTTCACAGTAAATCGAAAAGACAAAGGATGGAAACGGTATTTTCCCGAAAGTTCCAAACTTCTTTTACTCGCGGGTGTTTTCGGATTGATCCTGCATGCGATTCTAAAATCGTTTTTATACATCGAAAAGGCGGGACGAATCCCAGTGCAACTTTCGGTCGCGCAAGCAACGAAAGACGGAATCCGTTTTTTTACCGAAGCTCGACTTTGGTTCACGTCGGATTTGCAAGGGAACGTTCCGGTGCCCGCGATCTTACTCTTACTTCTCGCGCTTGCCCTCCTTGCCGGTTTAACAAGAATTCGCAAAACGAAATCAACCGCGTTTCTGTTTTTTTTCTTTGCGGTTCTCGTCCTTGCGCCCGTTGCAACGGGATCATACATCGACGAATATAGCCTGCGTTATGCGGCACCGGCTTTGATCCTCGCACCATTTTTTCTATGTTTCGTCGCCGGATTTCCGAAACGTTATCTTACTCTCGGAATTTTTCTTTTATTCCTTTTGCTTTTGCTTCTCGGGCACAAATCGACGGGAAACGGTCAAAATCAACCGATTCGGCTCTCCCTGAGGGTACCACAGGAAACCGCGTGTATCGACACAATCGTCGAAAAAACGCCGATTTCACTGGTCGTGAGCGATTTTTGGGCTGCGAAAAGGATTTTCGTTTTTTCAAAAAAGAAAATTCGCTCCATCCATGTCGCCTACGGAACATTAGAAGGTTCTCATACGATTTCGAACAAAGATCGATATTTGCAAAATTACGCCGGAACCGTCGCGATGTTTACGAAAGGATTCGGAGAAGAGCGGATTCGGGAAGTTTACGGAGTTCCGTCCAAACGATTTTCCTGCGAAAACGAAGCGTTCTTACTCTACGAAGATTCCCGCAGAATTCAGGAAGCGCTCCGTCGTCCGTTTCAAAAAACGAAATAGAGAAAGGGTTTTGTTTCCACGGTCAAGACAACGCCCACGATAAAACCGAGGGCGCTCAGTAAAGCGAAAAGACTCCAGTGAAGATTCTCCCGAAAGGATGAAAAAGAACCGGAGAATTCTTCTTTTCTACCGATCCAGGCCGCCGCGACCATCAGCCCAAAAATCGTCAGGAACTGAGTCTGCATCGTGTAAGTGGGTTCAATTCCGTCGCGAAACCGAAAAAGAGCGACAAACAGATCCATCGATCCCGAAAACGTTTTCGATCGAAAAAAAATCCAAATCAAACATACCAAAAGAATTACAAAAATCTGATATAGAATTTTCGCGATCCGAGCTACGAACAAACCTTCCGTCCAAGGAAAACGGATCCGGTCCCGAAACCATCGTTCCAACGCCAAACAAAGCCCGTGTAAAAATCCCCAGATCACGAAATTCCAACTCGCTCCGTGCCACAAGCCGCCTAGAATCATGGTGATCAAAAGATTGCGATAGGTCACAAGTCCGCTGATTCGATTTCCCCCGAGAGGAATGTAAAGATATTCGCGGAGCCAACCGGACAGGGAGATATGCCATCTTCTCCAAAAGTCGGAAAAACTATCCGCCGTATACGGAAGTTTGAAATTCTCAGGAAGACGCACTCCCAAAAGAAGCGCCGAACCGATCGCGATGTCCGTATAACCGGAAAAATCGCAATATATCTGGATCGCATACGAAACGACGCCCATCCAAGCGAAAACGGTGGAGACGGATTCCGGGAATTGATAAGCGAAGTCCGAAATCACGGAAATGCGATCGGCGATCACGGCCTTCTTCACGAAACCCAAAAGAATCAGCCAAATTCCTTCTCGAATCGGAACGTTCTCCCAGCGAAACAGGGAACGAAGCGCGGGCAGAAGAATTCTCGCGGAAACGATGGGACCGGCCACAAGCTGCGGAAAAAAGGAAAGGAATAGGGCATAATGCGCGAAACTCTTTTCCGCCGGGATTTGTTTTCTATAAACGTCGATCGAATAACTCAGCGATTGAAACGTGTAAAACGAAATCCCAACCGGTAGAATCACCTTCAAAGCCGGAGCCTCGACGTTCCAGCCAAACGAATGAAAGAACTTTAAAAACGAATCCGTAAAGAAATTGAAATATTTAAAAAATCCGAGGACCGCAAGATTTCCGATTAAAGAAAGAAGGAGAAGAATTTTCCGCTTTCGAAGATTCTCCTGAGCATCCAAACCCCGACCCACGGAGTAATCCAGAACGGTAGTAAAAAGAATCAAGACCCCGAAGCGATAATCCCAGGAAAGATAGAAAAAATAACTGACCAAAAGCAGAAAATACAAAACGAAAACATTCTTCTTCGGAAAGAACGCGGCAAGAGCCCATCGAACGCACCAAACGATTGCAAAAAAAAGAAAGTATTGTGGAGTCGTAAAATTCATTCAAACCAAGGCGACGTACGAATCCAGAATTTCGGCAAAACGGAAATCCTCCAGCCGTTTTTCAATTCCAGCGAACATCTTAGGGAGAAAAGAAGCTGAAAGATTTATCGAACGAAATTCTAAACTCAATTCAGAAAGCCGTCTCCGAAATCCCCGATTCCTTGTCCGAGGACCTGGCCTTCGAAGTGGAAATGTTTTTGTCCAAGCTTCGGCTTCTCGGTTCTAAAAAGGGAAACGAAACTCGGGAAATCGATCGAGACGAACTCAAGCAAACCTTGTTCCAGATTCTTCGAGAGGACATGGTGTATTCTCTGCAAAAAATTCTCTCCGGAGCGAAATTCGTAAACGACTCGTTTCCGGACCTAACGCCGATTCATCGTGAAATTCTCGCAATTCTGAAAGAACTCGGAAATTATCACAGACCCCATCCAGGACGAGATTATTCCAGAATCTCATTGCTTGAATCCTGGTTTCAGGGGCTTTCCAAAACGTGGACATTCAACCTTCAAAGGGTGGTAGATACGTTCCAACTATATCGCTGGAAACTGTATTCCTTTGCAGAAGAACGTCCTTTTACGTATCAAAACCCATCTCAAGTCATCGAAAGAATTCTATCTCCCGAAGGCTCCGGTTTAAACTTTGCGCAGATCTACGAGGCCGAAGTTCTTTTACGGAAAAATTTTCAATTCCATCTTTTACGAAAAATCGGATCGGAAAACCGTCTCAAATATTTGATTTCCACGGAGATTTTAAGCTTAGAATCCGATTCCCTCATTCAAAACCTGCACGCAGTCATTTCCACACGCTTGAAAGAACTGCTCAGTATGCGGCAGTTAGAGCACGAGAATATTTTAAAAGAAAAGCTCGACCTCGAAAAAGAATTTCGCCAAGCGGAGAAGATTCAGAAAAAATCATTACGCGCGGATCTTCCCGGTCCTGAAGAAAACGTAAAAATACAAATTCTCTACAAGCCCGCGCTTCCTGTCGGAGGCGACTTTTACACGATCCGCCGAATTTCCGGCACCGAATACGGAATTTTTCTTGCGGACATTTCGGGCCATGGAATCGGAGCCGCTTTGTTTTCCAATACGCTCAAATCCAGTTTTGAAAAAAATTCCGGATATTGGGAGCGTCCCGGCAAACTCTTAAGAAAAATCAATGAAGATGTGTATGGTAAACTGAACGATAACTTCATTACAGGAATTTATATCTACCTAAATATCAAAAAAAAGCTAATCAAATACGCTAATGCTGGGCATAACAAAGGGATTATTTTTAATCAGCTATTGCCTAATTTTAAGCTTCGTTTTCTTTCTCCCGGAGGAAAGGTTCTGGGAATCTTTCCTAAAATGGACTATAAAGAAAGGGAGATACGACTTAGTTCCGGAGATAGAATTGCGATTTTTACCGACGGAATCCCGGAAACCCACAACGCAGGACAAAAGATGTTAGGGGACCGGGAGCTCTACCGCTGGCTCACGCAGCGCGGCATTGCTTCGTCCGCCATTGCCGAAATTACCCCCGAGAGCATCGACCAGCGCCTGATCGAATTCAGAGGATCCAACAAGGCAGAGGATGATATTTGCCTAATTTTAGTCGATTTTAAATAAATTGATCTATTCCAATTCTTTTTTATGGATTATTTTTAATCAACTTCTACGAAGATCAAACAGTCCATTTATTTTTTATCCCACAATTTGGGCAAACTGCTGAAATTTCAGCCTTTACTCTTCGGCCTTTTGGTGTTTCTATTTTTCCAATTGCAACGAACTCGAAATCCACGCCCTCCGGGACATAATGCCCAGCTCCGTATTTCGCGGAGCCTTCAATCATATACGAACAGGCGTGGCACCGCACGCGGAGTTTAATTACTTCAGCCATAAATATTCCGTAGATTGTCGGAAATGCCGGGCTTTCGTAAATTCCTTTTTCTGACACCTTTGCATCTGCAGGAACTTTTCCTACACATGACAGATTTGCATGATTCTTGATAAGCTATGATCTGTTTTTGTCTATAGTTCCCCTAAAGGAGCCCTTTCCACAGGAACTCCGGCTCCGCAGCTTGAACCTTCGCCCTTTGATCTATCTGCCGTCACTCCGGCACGGCTTTTCCTTTTGCAGGCATATCGCAGAAAATCCTGCAGAAGTTAGGTCCGTTTTCAAAGGATTCACGTGCCCTTATTTGATCAAAGCAGCCATTCGCCGATTCAATGGCCTTCCCTGCCGCCTCTTCGCAGAAACCGTAAACAAAGGCTTCCACGACATTTAGCATTGGTCTATTTTTGGGCATTAAAACTTCTATATGTGACATAATCCTAAAAATCTTAAATTCCCAGTCTCCCTGTACTTTGTTGATTTCGGTTTTATAGGCATCCTACCTGAACCGCCCCTATTTGACGCCGACCGATCATGTTTAAATTTAGGCAATTACCTATTTGCCCAAAGGACAGCCTTGGTTTCCTGAATTTGGCGGAGGATGTCGCGGAAATGTCAGCATTTGCCCATTTTTGGACATTTGCAACTTTGATTTTATGCCCTGTGCTCAGCACAGGGGGTTTTTAGCGTTTTGGGGCTTTTTTGGAGGATGTTTTTTTAGCGGGTGCTTTTGTCAGATCGACAGGAAGAGATGTTTGCTTGTCGGATGTTCTTGAGCCGGACGGTGCGTCAAAGTTCGTATCAATCCCCTGTTTTTTGTTTCTTTTGACCATATATACGAAGTGACGGATGTATTGCCCGTAGGGTTCCGGCAACGTTTTCGGATCAAAATCGAGGGGATTATCCAGAAGAGACTTCACAACTACTTGGCTTAAATCTTCTTTGCTCGTCATCATGATCGTTTCCAATCGTCTGCAAATTTCGTAATCGTTTACCTCAAGAGACATCTTTTTCATTGCGTTCAGCAATTTTTGAAAAGAAGACCGTTTCACTTTGGAAGCCATGGACAAAGATTTTCAGCCGTAGGCTGAAAAACAAACAAAATAAGAATTTTCTCTACGAGCGGATTTCTGTGTCGAAGTTCGGGCGAACTTGGAATGAAAGTTTTGATTTCCGATTGTCGCCGTTAGTCGACAGCCCGCCGGAAAGAATTTCATTATTTTGAAGATGAGAATTTTCGACCAGGTTTTGACTTTCGAGGATGAATGCCGCCTTAGTGAATCCTGAAACCGGAACGCTTTCTCCAAGAATTCCGACATTTGCAGGTTGTCGGGTTTGTATTCGAATCAAAGGAAAAATTCCCAGTAGATCAACCTTGGTTTTTAGCTCCCGTGGAAGCTTACCCCCGATTACCCAAGGGTCGCCGTTTTCTTGGACGGCACGGAACCTTTCGGATAAATCTTGCAATTCCGACATTTCCCGGATTTCAGCCCAATCCTCGGAAATCAGTGCCCTCTGCCCACCCTGCCATTGTCCCCTATTTTTCCGATCTTCGGCGTTTAGACCTAAAAGAACAACTTGCGACATCCTTTCACCGACAAAAGTCCGAACTCGATCGAAAGAATCACGGGAAGAAAATGCAGCTTCGGAGCTGATTGATTCTTTTGATGCGGAAGCGTTCGAGAGGCATCCGACCGAAAAGATCGGAATCGAAGAAAGTGCGGAAGAATGTTCCGACAACGAACTTACAAAATTCTCAGGCAAAAGAGAATGAGAAAAATCGCTCGTGGCAAAAACAAAATTGCGAGTATCTTTGAAAGAATTTTGAGACGGATTACTTTGAACAATAGCGCGACATCCGGTATACAAACTGAAAGCTAAAAAGTGAAATTCAGAGGCAGACAAATTTGCGACGATTCCGTTTTTGCCGGAACCAAAATCAAGAATCGGCTTTGAAGTCGATTTAGAAATTTCTTTTTGAGCAACGAGCCTTGTGTTTGAAATGGAAAAGTCCAACTGATCCAAATCAAAATCACTTGCGACCGGTTGCAATAAAACTCGGTCCACTTCCGTTTGATGCGTTAAAATTTCAGACTTCGCTTCCGACTGATTTTCGGACGCGGACAAGGATCCAACCATCCCGAACCCGACCAGCCCAGTAAGCAAGATTTGTGCCAGAAATTTTGTTTTTGCTCGAAAAAACATAGCAATTTTCTATAATTTGCCCGTTTTTCAAGAAAATGGAAGCTTTTTTTCGTGTTTTTCGGAGTTTTTTTAAGATTCAGGCCTAAGCAGTCTTGCGGAAAAGGCGCTTCACTCTCAACTTCCATTCCCAGAGAATAATTCCTTTTTCCTCTTCTTCGGCGCGGTCTTGTTCTTTTTCAAGAAGCGCGTAGCACATGCTCGCGATTTCAGGCCCAAAATTTTTCCCTAACTCCACTTCGAACTCGGGAATTTTCATTTCCAAAATCAACTCCGCAAGACGAAAGCCTTCGTCGAGATTCAAAAGTTTTTGCTTAGCTAACTTTAAATCGTCCTTCTCAAATTCATTTCGAATCATTACCGCAAAAAAAGTTCGAATAAAAGAAACTTCCTCCGGCTTTAATTGGAAATCGAGTAGAAGTTGTTTTACCTTTTCCAGATCCATTCTCCTCAAATGAATCCGAGCCAAAAAGACCGGGTTCCCGGAATGAATATTGAGATTTCCCGAATCCATAATATCCGCAGCGCGAACTTTGTTGAAGTCTACGATTCCGGATTCTTTTTTATTGTTCGTTTCGGAAGGCGCCGCTTCGACGGCTTTATGAGCCGCGACTTTTTTGCGAACGATCAGCATGTTGAGAGAAGGAAAACGGATTTTCAGAGTGATCAAATCCTGGCGCGGATACGATTCATCCAGAACGAGATGGTGCATTTCCACCCCTTCTTCCCGAGAACGGATCAAATCCTCATTATTCTGAAAATGATACACGACGACCGGAAGGACGTCGCAGTCGCTTCCGCTATTGAGAAAAATAGTTCGAACCTCGTTTCCGGAATTGGAATGCTGATACGGGATCACGAGCTTCCCCTGCTTTACGTTTACGAAACTCAGTTCTCCCAAACGAAAGTGGGAGAGATTGAATTCTACCCCTAAAAAAACGACCCGCGGAACGGCGACGACGATGGAATTGTTTTTCGCACCCCGAGGCACTTCCGGCCCCTTTTGGGTAAAGACCACGTAGGTCATTTTTGCGAGGCGGACTTTTACTAAAAATCCACCCGGCGTTTTTCGTTCTTCATAGAGAGAATCGAGATCCACTTTAGCCAATCTCCAATTGTTTGAGTTTGTATTGCAAAGATCCCCTCGAAATTCCGAGGGCCCGCGCCATTCGAATTTGATTTCCGCCGAATAATTTTTGGGCCAGAAGAATCTTCTGTCGTTCCACGGCCTCGACCGCTCTGCGTAGATCGAGGTCTTCGGAATCGGGAATTGTCAGAATTCGATCCCGAATTTCCGTTCGGTCCTGAATTTCAATTTCGGAACCGGAGGAACTCAAAATAGATTCTTCTAAAAGATTGCGCAAGCCGGAAAGATTTTTCTCGAACCCCATTTTTGCGATCTTTTGAAGATTTTCCTCCGAAAGACGAAGGTCTTCGCGGCCGGAAGATTCTTTCAATTCCTCCAAAATCAACCGGATCGCGATTCGTTTTTGGGAAGAATCCAGTTTGTCCAGACTCGGAATTTCGATCGTCCTTTGGAGTAAAAACTCCCGAAACGGACGAAAGATTTCATTGGGCTCGACGCCTGCGGTTTCGGTAAAAATAAGACGAAATTTTCCCGACGCCGTGGACAAAAGTTGAAAGAAGAATTTTTGTTGGATCGAGGTGAATTTTTCCGCACCCTCGATCAGAATCGTTCCGGAATCGGTCATTCGAATCCACTCGTCCAAAGACTTTTCCAGCTTGGAAATTTGCTCGGGCAAAAATCCCAAAACCAGAATTCCCTTTTCCGGGTTCAAATTTCGATGCAGCCATTTTCCGAGCGTCTTTTTTCCGGAGCCCGCAGGACCCAAAATTCGAGCCCAGGAATTTTTTCTTTCGAGCCAATCGGGAGGAGAATCGCATCCGGAAATTTCCGCGAGCCAATCCGCGACCCCTTCCTTTTTCAAAGAATCAGCACGAGAATGAGAAGAAGAATGTGCTTTCAAAACGGAGGTTTTCACCTCCGCATTTGCCGAGATTTTTTGGGCCGCCAAGGCCCAAAGTAAAAGAACGGAATCTCCAGGTTTTTCCAAAAACTCGGCGAGAAAAAATCCTTCCAGGAAAGAATTTCCCCGAATCCCGGCAACCAAACACCCGGCGGAATTTGGATGAAACATATCATTTTCGGTCGCCCCAAACCAGACCGGAATAAAGTCGGAACCGCGATTGAGTCGATCCAAGTTCCCGGTAGACCGGGACAAGAAAGAATAGAAAAATCCGTCTTCGTCATAACCGACGCTCGCCACTTCTTCCAGACTTTGACCGTGGTCGGAACTCAACGTAAGAACTCCGCAAGCCGCGCCGGAAATCCGAATCCATTCTTCAAAGGCGTTTGCGAACTCTTTCCTCATGGTTTCCAAGGAAGAATTCTCCGCAAAGAATGGATTGAAATAGGACGGATGCACAAAGGGAAGATGTTTAAAATTAAGCATCCTGTCAACCAAGTACAGGAGAATGTCGGACGTCCGACAAAATCGATTCTGAAAAAGATTTTTTACTCAAAAAAGATCTAATTTCGGATAAATGATTGAAGATAGAAAACCTTCGGCCCATCTGGAAACGAGACCGAACTCGAAACGACGACGCGCATTTCGTACAAGAAAAATTCCTCCAATCCAAACCCGGTCTCGATAAGGATTCAATGTCGGATATCCGACAATAGAGTATAAGGTAGAATCATGATAGTTGTATCTATAGCAAACCAGAAAGGCGGAGAAGGAAAAACGACTACTTCTCTCAATCTGTCCATGGGGCTCGCGAGAAGAGGAAAAAAAACCCTGCTTGTCGACATCGATCCTCAGGCAAATTCAACCGGCATTTTTACGAATCCGGAAACTCTGGAAAAATCGATGCACGGGGTTTTTAACTCGAAAATGACGATCAAGGAAATCATGATCGAAACCAAACAACCCAATTTGTATCTGGCGCCTTCGAAGACAAATCTTGCCGAAGTGGAAACCCTTTCCGGAACTTCTGTTGACGCTCCCTATATTTTGCGAGACGCTCTCCAAAGTGTGGACGGAATCGAATTTTGCATCATCGACTGCCCTCCTAGTTTGTCGATTTTTACGATCAATGCGCTGGTTGGATCAAACTATGTTGTGATTCCTTTGCAGGCGGAAAAATTTTCCGTGGATGGGATTGTCGGGCTGCAGCAAACGATCACGAGTATCAAAAAAAGAATCAATCCCGGACTTGAAATCTTAGGCGCGCTCGTAACACAACTCAAACCGCAAACTCTTTTGACCAAAACGATTGTCCCCGTTCTTACAAAATATTTCCGTATTTTTGAAACGAGCATTTCCGACGGAGTGGCCGTGGGAGAATCTCATCTTGCAAAAAAATCGGTATTTGAGTATAACAAAACGAGCAAGCAGGCCCAAGAATACGAAGGCTTCATTGAGGAGTTTTTGAATGAGCTCAAAAAGTAAACGACTCGGCTCCCTTGCGGATGTATTCCAAGCCGAAAAGCTGGAAGGAACCGTCAAAAAAATCCGCCTCGAAAAAATTCTTCCATCGGAAAATCAACCCCGCCAGGATCGAAAAAAAGGCGTGGAAGATCTTGCGAGAAGCTTGGAAAAAGACGGACTTTTGCAGCCCATCATTGTAACAAAACAGAATCCGGAAGACGAAAATTACAGAATCGTTGCGGGAGAAAGAAGATACCACGCGGCCAAACAACTCGGCTGGATCGAAGTAGAATGTAAAATTTTAGACCGGGATGAAAAAGAAACCTTTCGGCTCGCTATCATCGAAAACCTCCAAAGAGAAAACCTATCTCCTTACGAAGAAGTCGAGGCCATGTCTCATTTGAAGACAAGCTTCAAATACACGGATCAAGAACTGGGAACGCTGTTTGGAAAAAGCAGAAGTTACATGACGGAACTCCTCGGAATTTCAGACTTAAGCAAGGACGAATTGAGATTCTGCAAAGAAGCCGGAATCGAAAGTAAGAATCTATTGATCCAGGCAGTTTCCGCGTCCCGCAAAGGAACATTTTCGGAATTCTTAAATTTATTCCAAACCGGGGCGCTCAAAACGGTCAAGGACGCGAAGTCGTTCAATCGCGAGGAAGACAACCTCTTCTCTCCCAAGGCCTTAAACAACGCAGGCCCGAAGACTTCTTCCTCCGGATCAAAAACAGTCGAATACAAGATAACAAAAAAACAAGGTTTGATTCAGATCAGTTCCGAAAACGAAGAGTTGCTTGGAGAAATTTTAAAACTGATCAAAAAAGAAATCCGCAAAAAATTCGAATCAGCATAATTGCGGACAGAATGTCGCTTAACAAAATTATTAAGCGACATTAAAAAGGTACATACAGGTACTTAGCAAAAGAAATTTTCAAAACCCCGGAAAAAACATTCAATGGGATTGACAAAGCTCCACCTCGAATGTTTAATGTGACATAATATAGTAAACGGAAATATAGTACGAAGCTCAAATCCGGAAGGATTCGGGCCGAAGGCGTATTTTCTGGATCCGGATAAAAAAATTCCCCTGGAGAACCAGGGGCCGGATTTTCCCGAAGGAATGTTGTTGGATGAGACATAAGTATCATTATGTCGGATAATGTCAACCTTCTTCGGAATTTTTGCTTAAAATTAATGTACTTCCGAAGCGGAGGGACCCGAAAAGAAAGATGGGCGAACATTATCCATACATCAAATTTTTCGCAGATATCATCGAATCTGGCGTCTGGGCGAGCCTTTCTTCGGCCGCAAAAACACTCTATTTGGTGCTGCTTAAATTTAGTGATCAGCATTTCAAACCCGTCTGGCCCAGTACGGAAATTTTGCTCAAACTGACCGGCTTTAAAACAAAAAAGTCCATCATCCAAGGAAAGAGAGATCTGATTCAAGCGGGGTTGCTTCAAGTGACTCCGGGTACAGGACATACAAGTTCGCGTTATTATTTTTGCTTCAACTACCCCGGTTCCAAAATTCCACCGCAGGGGTATATTTTCGGGCACCCCGGGGGTGGCGAATCGGGATCTCCGGAGGTGTCGGGACGGCGACCTCAGGGGTCGGCAGAAGGAGCCCCAAACCATATCAATATAACCATAACCAACAATCAAAATCAGGAACCAGAAAGGAAAAAAGTACATTTAGATTTGGATTCTTTGGAAGAAAAATACGGGGCTTCTACTTTAGCGGAAGCGCTCGGAATTGCAAAAGCTCGAGGAATGGAAACGAATTTAAAGTATGTTCAAGGGATCTGTAAGAACTTAATGCGGACTCACTCGGGGACAATGCCGGAATTTAATCAGGAATCCGAAACGCCGAAACAGGACGCAACTTGGAATGGATTCCTTCATTGGTCGCGGGAAAGACTCACCCGATCGAGCATAGAAATTTTAGAACGAATTCGAGTCGAGCCGGATGGAAGAACGCTCTGTGTGTTGGACGGTGTGCCGGAGTCGTTGCGAATGATCATAGCAAAGTACTTCACAGAGGAAATCCGTCCCCCGATATTGGTTATATTTTCCGCGAAAACCGAAGAAAATCGAACTACATCCTCGAAATATTAAAAAGAGAACCAGGACAAATCTTGAATGAATTCTGAATCAATTCGAATCAGTCACCCCGGTCTGATCAAAATCCGTGAAATCAAATCATCGGGAACCAGCGATTTAAAAGAAGGAAAATTACTCCGTTATTCGGAAGCGAAGGATTCTCCCGGAATTTCCGCCCTCACCTTGCACTTTGACGGAGTTTCCAGTCTCAATCAAATCCGTCTTCATTCGAATCCGCAAGAGGTAGCATTTTTTCCCGACACATTCCGTTTCGAAATCTCGATGGACGGGGTTGTATGGGAGCCGATTTTGCAAGAGACCGGATTTAGGCGTTTGAATCAGAAGACCGGGCTTTGGAATTTTTCTCTGGTTCAAGCTAAGTTTTTAAAGCTGATCTGCCAGGTGAGCGAGAAAGACGCCTCGGGAAAATATAAGATCGCTCTTGGTCAGTTAGAAGTAGGAATTTCGGGCATCGTCAAAATCGGAGTCAGCACGGAACAGGATCGATTCTGGGTAAAAGAAAATCTCATCGACGAGCGGCCCGACTACGGATGGTCATCAAAAGAATCTTCCAAGCCGTCGGAGGAATTCTTTCTTGTGGATTTAGGATCGATCAGTCGCGTGAATGAGCTGCGACTTCTGACTCCGAAATTAAACCCGACTTTTTTTCCCGAAAGATTTACCGTTTATTATAGCGAAGACGATCTTTCTTGGAACCAGTTGCTTGAGGAGAATCAATTCTTATCCGAGCCGGGGGTTTGGTATCAGTGGAGATTTTTGCCGACGAACGTGCGTTATCTGAAGCTCGTCGCGCGCCAGAAAGAAAAGAAAGGCCAAGAAATTTATCAGACAAAAATCGTAGAATTGGAATTGTATGCGACGCCGCATTTGAGCGATCTCACGAATAAACCGACGGCCGAACCTCTTCCTTACGCGACCGTGTTGCGGTCGGGGTTGGTACGTTTGGCAGTGGACGGGGAAAATTCGGAGGGAGTTGCGGTTCAGTCCAACGATAGAAGATTGAGAGACGCTTCTACCGAATACAAGGGGATCGTCGAACTTGCGGGAGACGGAGAAGATAAGGAAGGCGTAGTCGTTCAAGGAAACGACAAACGTTTAAAACATTCCACGGAACTCGCGCACGGTTTGGTTCGTCTGGCGTCGAATGGCGAAAATCGGGCGGAAAGAGTTGTTCAAGGAAGTGACGACCGTTTGAAGGCGGCAACCGTTTCCAGTCTCGGGATTGTAGAACTCGCGGAGAACGGTGAAACAAAAGAAGGTGTTGTCGTTCAAGGAAACGACGATCGACTGAAAATCGCCACCACGAAAAAATACGGATTGGCGATTCTTTCCGAACCGGGCGCTTCGGAACCGGGAAAAGCGGTTACTGCCGATGATCCGAGAATTCGAAAAGCGAACACGGAATTTCCCGGGATTGTTCGGTTTGCGAAAAGCGGAGAAGACTCGGCGGAGGCGGCGGTGCAGGGAAATGACAAACGCCTAAAAATCGCCACCGCGGAATCGTATGGAATCGTTCAGCTAGCACAGTCGGGTGAATCGAAAGAAGGTCTTGTCGTTCAAGGAAATGATAAGCGACTTCGCAATGCCACGACTTCTTATCCCGGAATCGTGGAAATTGCGACATTGGGCAGCAATGCGCCGGGCAAAGTGGTTTCCGCCGACGACCCGAGATTATCCGACAAAAGAGATCCGAAACCGCATGCACACGATTACGCACCGCTGGATCACGACTTTAGTTCTCATACGGGATTCTTAAAAGTAAAAGGAAATACCGAAGCTTCTTATACGAACATTTCTCCCCCGCCGGAAAATCATGCGCCCATTTATGGGAAGAATGAAAGCGAGAAAGGAGCCGGAATTGTCGGCGCGGGTCGGAACACCGGCTTGATCGGCTACGGAGAAAAATACGGAGTTCGTGGAGATTCTTCTTCGGGCGAAAAGGACGCAGCCGGAGTTGTCGGTCTCGCCAAACGAGGGTTTGGCGGAATGTTCCATTCGAGATCCGGAATCGCGCTTTATGCGACCGGAAAAGGAATCGCTTCTTTGGGAGAAACGGGATCGGGCAAGGCGATACTTGCGGAAGGAGAATCCGAATTTTCCGGTACTGTTCGGATTTCGACGGGAAAGAATTCCGACTGCATCGCAAGATTCTTTCCCGTAAATCCTTCGGACGTGATTTCCGAAGGCGACATTTTGGTTATGGGGGAAGACGGAAGATTGCAAAAGGCAAAGACGGCTAACGCGACGCATGCGATCGGCGTTGCCGTGAAATCGGCGGCCCTACTCTTCGGAAACGAAGCTCCTGCGGACGGAACTCATTGGCTGGTTGCGGTTTCGGGTGTCGTTCTGGTGAATGCGGATGCGTCCGCATATCCGATTCAACCCGGAAGTTTGCTCGTGACCGGTTTGACGGGCGGACACGCTGTTCGAATTTCGGCGGAATCTCTTCGGCCGGGTTCTTTGTTTGGCAAGGCTTTGAGTCCTCTTCGATCCGGAAAAGGTCAGATCCAGATTCTTCTTTGCTTTCAATAAACGGGAATTTATGAAAAAAATATCTGAAATTTACGGCTCTGCCAAAGGGCCGGTGTATTCGTTTGAATTCTTCCCTCCGAAAACTCCGGAAGGAGATGTGAAATTGATGGAGACGGTAAAGGAACTGTCTCGTTTGAATCCCGACTTTGTAACGGTGACATACGGCGCGGGAGGTTCGACGAGGGATAAAACCGTGCAAATTTTGTCCGAGATTTCTAAGAATTATTCCGTTCCGACGGTTTCCCATTTTACCTGTGTCGGTGCAAATCGAGATCAGATTCGGGAAATGTTGAAAGGAATTCGTTCGGCGGGAATCGTCAATCTGATGGCGTTACGCGGAGATCCTCCTAAGGGCGAAGGCGAATTCAAAAAAACCGAGGGCGGATTTGCAAACGCGACGGAGCTTATTTCGTTTATCCGTTCCGAGAAGATGGACTTTTGTATCGGCGGCGGGTGTTATCCCGAAAAACATCCGAATGCAAAAACGTTGGAAGAAGACGTTCGCCATCTAAAGTTAAAAGTGGAAGCGGGGACGGATTTTTTGGTTTCTCAGCTTTTCTTTGTAAATTCCATCTTTGAGAATTTTTTAAATCTCGTGAGAAAGGTCGGAATTACGATTCCTGTGATTCCGGGAATTATGCCGATCACTTCGTTTTCTCAGATTGAACGGTTTCGTTCCTTGGCAGCATGCGAGTTTCCTTCTTCTTTGATCGAGGATTTGCAGGAAGTCGAGCATCGCCCCGAGGAATTTTATCGGAGAAGTTTGAATTTTACGGTGAAACAGTGTCGCGAACTGCTCGCGATGGGAGCGCCCGGGATTCATCTTTATACGCTCAATCAATCGCATGCGAGTTACGACATTGTGCGGGAATTGAAGGGATAAGGTAAGAGCTACGACAGGATCTTTTCGTGAAACAGAGCAGCGCCCCACCCTCTTAGGGTGGAGGAGGCGGGCGTTTGGTGGGGAATTTCGGAGAATTTTTCTCTATCAGAAGATTCTTTTTTTGTAAACCGTTTTCTTGTGAGGAAAGTGTGGGAGCTCCTACGGTTCCCCTCTGAAAAAACGATTGATATTGTTTTTTATTTTTGCGCATTCGCGATTTTACTTTAAAAGAGATCTTTTTCTTTCCCCGCAGGCAGAAAACCCGCATCCACTCCCTTTCGATACAGGGTAAGAATCGCTTCTCTTCCATCGGCTCCGAGGGAACGCGTAAATTCGTTCACATACAATCCGATATGCGCATCGACTACTTCTCGAGTCGTATCTTGAGAATGTTTGAGGATGTATTCATAAGTCTCTTCCCGATTTTTGTAGGCAAGGTCCAAACTGTGTTTCAGGGAAGAATCGAAATTCTCCTTTAACGGAACGCCCAAATCTCGGCGAAAGGCGATCGCGCCTAACGGAATGTGTTTGCCCGTCGTTTCTTCCCACCATTCTCCGAGGTCCTGAAGTTTGACCAATCCTTGTTTTTCGTAAGTGAATCTTTCTTCGTGAATGAGAACGCCGAAGTCGGCTTCTTCTGCAAGAAGAAGCGGGATGATTTTGTCGTACCGAACCGCGGTTGGTTGAAAGTCGTTCTTTAAGAAAAGTTTCAAAAGCAAGTTCGCGGTGGTTAGTTCACCCGGAATCAGGATTTTTTTTCCTTTTGCGTTTCCGGGATTCTTCCCTTTTTTATAAACAAGAAGCGGTCCGCAATTTCTCCCAAGCGCCGAGCCTGAATCCAAAATCGAATATCGATCCATAACGGAAAAATATGCGGCAAAGGAAAGTTTCGTTGCTTGGTATTTTCCGGCAAACGCGGCACGATTGAGTTCTTCGACGTCGTGCAGTTCTTCACGGACTCGGAATTGATCCGTAGCCTTTCCGTGCGCAAGATGATAAAATAAAAACGTATCGTTAGGACAGGGAGAATAAGCTAAGCTGAGTTCCATCATGTTTCTACTTAGATTCCATTGTTTCGAATTTTGCCGAAAAAAGAAAGTCTCTTCTTGCAACTTTAATTTGCAGATGTTGTCGGAACTTTGATGAGATTCTTTATCTGAAAACCGAAAATGTTCCGACAGCATCTTTGATTTTCGATTGTGAAATGCGGGATTTTCTGATAAAGGAAAATTGGCCCGAGCACTCCCGCCTCCTCTCCACCGCCGCCCAATTTCAGGGTGGGGCCAGGGCGCCCGTTTCACAAAAAAATGTCGTACCTCCGACAAATCCTCAAAAAATCATTCACGAAAGCGATCGCCCTGATTTACTGAAAGAATCATGTCCTTTGACCCGACACAAATTCACACGATCGCCGTCGATTTGGACGGAACTCTTCTCAACTCCAAAAGCAGAATTTCTCCCCTCACCCATTCCGTTTTGCAAAAGGCGATCGATCAGGGAAAAAATCTCGTGATCGCAACCGGCAGAAGATTTTATTCCACGTTCGCCTTTGCGAAAGAATTCAAGGGAGAAGTTCACGTCGTGTCCAACAACGGGCAGATTCTGCGTAAGTCTCCGAACGCCGAGCGGATTGCGGAAAGTTATCTGGAACTCGACGTCGTACATAAAATTCTTCATTTAGGAAAAGAATTTCATACGCCTCCGATTCTTCATGTGGATCGATTCGAGGAAGGCATCGACATGTTGACCGAGGTTCCGATCACGGACGGAATGTATCACAACTATTCCGGGGGAGATCATTCGCGAACAAGATCCATCGGAGATCTTTTGTCCGCCGATCTTGAAAAAATATTGGTGATTTGTTTTTTGTCTCTTCTCAAAGAAGATTTGGATTCTCTGGTTCATAAAATTTCCGCGTTGCCGGAAGCCTCTTCTCTTCGATGTATTCTCACCAAAATCCCCGGGGTGTCGTATTGTGTGGAAATCATCAACGTCTCCGTATCCAAATGGTCGGGCATTTCCCGGTTCTTATCTCTTAAAGGATTGGATGGAAGCGGTGTCATCTCTTTCGGGGATGAAAGAAACGACTTGGAGATGCTGCTTCACAGCGGCGCGGGCTTTGCGATGAGAAATGCGATTCCCGAAATCAGAAATTCCGCGAGGCACGTTACGCGATACAGCAACGAAGAAGACGGAGTCGCTCTCGCCTTAGTGGAGAATGGGATCGTTCTTTTTTGAAACGGGTGCTGGTCCGCAGCTTTTGCACGCTCCGTTGTAACAACCGAAATCCTCTTCGTTATTTCCAGAAGATTTATCCGTAAATTCGCGGATCAGGGAGATCAAAGGAAAGAATAATCGAATCGCCGTTAGGCTGACGATTCCGTAGACGATCCAATCCTGCGTTTGTATCTCCAGGTGCATATTATCAAATTGAAAATCAGTCTCAATAAAGTCAACAGAAAGTTTTTTGAGACAGTGACACTTCTTTGACAATCAAAGCTTTAAAACTGGTATAGTTCTTTTATCGATATGTGGTCCACTCTGCGAGTTTATCATTCGATCCAAAAGGATAGAGAGAATGTTGAGATTCCTGGTTCTTATTCCTGGATGACTTGCATGCGTACGATCTGGGTCACGGACAGCCGAATTCATAAAGAACCTTCTAAACTTCCTTCCACTTTGGAATCGTATTCCGGTTACGAAGCGTATCGTTTTTTGCTCGAAGTCATTTCCGGACTTCATTCCAGACTTTTGGGTGAGACGGAAGTTCTCGCTCAATTCCGGGAACGATTTAAGAATGCTTCGCTCCCCTCTTCCGCGTTCGGGGAATATCTCGCAAAATTCAGAGACAGTCTGATTCAAGATTCGAGAAGTATTCGTTCCCGTTATCTTCAGAACATAGGAGAACAATCCTACGGCGGACTCGCGAATAAATATCTTAAGGATACGAAATCCGTTTCTTTGTTGGGAACGGGGCAGCTCGCCGAAAAAATTCTTCCTTGGTTGAAGACGAGAAACGTGACGCTTGTGGGACGCAACGAAGAACGCCTCGCGTTTCTTTCCAAAGAAGCGGACGCTTCCGTGAAATTGTTAAGCGAATGGAACCCTTCGGGAGAAGCGATCGTCATCGCTGCGCCTTTGAATCTTTCCTCGGTTCTCGACGCAATCGAACCGGGAGCGATCGTCGTGGACTTTAGGGAAGTTCCTCTGGAACAAAAATGGCCCGATTCGGTGCGGTATATTTCGTTTGCGGCGATGTTGGATTCCCTTCGTGAAACCGAAGAAAGGGCGATGCAGATCCGCGAGCAAGTGCTGCCCGCGTTAGACGATCTCGTCGAAGAACGGGAACTCGAGGCGCAGCAATTCATTTTCGGTTGGGAAGATTTGACTTGTCCCGCGTTCTGAAGATCGGTTCCCGTAAAAGCGCACTCGCAAGACTTCAGACTTACCTTGTACTCGGCGCCCTCCGAGAAAAATATCCTGATCTAATCGTCGAACTTTATTTTAGAGAAGCTTCCGGAGATCAGGATCTGCAAACCCCTCTTTGGAAGATGGGAAGCAGGGGCGTTTTTACGCAGGATTTAACGAAAGATCTTGTGGATGAAAAAGTCGATCTCGTGATTCATTCTTGGAAGGATTTGGATCTGGAAGGTCATTCGGGAACGACGATTCTCGGTGTTTTGGGCCGAGCCGATCAAAGGGACGTGCTTCTTTGGAAAAAATCCTCTCTCGACAAATATTCTCCCCGGGAACTGAAGATTCAGACTTCTTCTCCGCGTAGAGAATACAACCTGAAGAAATTCTTAGCGAAGTCCCTGCCTTCCCGTTATAAAAATTCCTCCCTTACGTTTTTTCCGGTGCGCGGAAATATCCAGACGAGAATCCGCAAATGGAGAGAATCCGACGCCGACGGTTTGGTTCTTGCAAAGGCCGCGCTCGATCGATTGTTATCGGAGAATTTTCCGAACTCGGACGAATTAGAATATCAAGAAATACGCAAGTTCTTAAAAGAGGCGCTTGCCGAATCCGTTTTTCAGATTTTCCCTCTTTCTCTCAATCCTTCCGCCCCGGCGCAAGGCGCGATCGCCGCGGAAGCCAGGTCGAACGATTCGTGGACGATCGATCTCGTTCGGACTTTGAGTGAACCGCAAGTCGTTCAAGCGGTGGAAGAAGAGCGGCGCATCTTAAAAAAATTCGGAGGCGGTTGTCATCAAAAGATCGGCGTTTCGATTTTGTATCGGCCCTTTGGAAAAGTTTTATACCAACGCGGATTGACCGATTCCGGCGAAACGCTCGAAATCGAAGAGCAATTCTCCGAAACGATTGCTCCTCCCGCCGAATCGGTGCTCAGAGCGTATCCCGTTCCCGGAGAAGCCGTAAAACAAAAGCGGGTTCCGCTTTCTTCCGAAGAAGGTTTTGTTCTTTCCGCGGACGGCAAAGAGGATCGGAGAATTCTTCCGAAAGAATTGGTTCTCAAGGATTGGCTCGTCACTCGAGGAAACGCATATCCGATCATCGATCCGGCCTTGGAACACAAAGGTCTTGTGTGGACTTCCGGTTTAAAAACATGGGTTCAACTTGCCGAACGGGACATTTGGGTTCACGGTTCCTTGGATGCTCTCGGCGAAGAAGAGTTGCCCGAAGGAATTCTTTTCGGAAAGCGGTTGGACTTCGTAAAATGCACGCACGTCGGTTCGACGGAGATCGCTTCCGGATTGGAACGCGTGCTTACCTACCAAGCGCAACCGATGGAAGATCATCCCGACTTATCCGAAAAGACGCACTTATTTTGGATGAGCGCTTCCCAATTCGATAAGGCGCTTTCCTTATATCCGCAGATCAGAAATCGATTCCACGCTTGCGGACCCGGAATCACTTCCTCCCATATCCGGAACGTATTGGGAGAATCCGCAAATTTATCCGTCTTTATACGCTACGAGTCTTGGTTGGAAAGTCTCGGACTCAAAGAATTCAAAGGAAACGACCTTGGAAACCAAACAAAGAAGAATCAGGCTTAACGCTCCGCTCAGAGAACTCGCGTCTTCGGAAAGTTTAAATTCAAAAAAACTAATACAACCTTTGTTTATCGTGGAAGGCCTGAAGGAAAAAGAGAAAATGGATTCTCTTCCCGGTGTGTTTCGGGATACGGAAACGTCCGTTTTAAAACAAGTGGAATCCGATCTCAAGGCGGGAACTTCTCACTTCATTCTTTTTTTGGTTCCGGAGCTCAAATCGAATACGGAAATCCCGAAGGCGTTTTACGAACGTTCGATTTCGACTTTAAAAAAAGAATTTCCGGACGCGTTTTTGTGGATCGATACTTGTATGTGTTCTTTGACGACGCACGGACATTGCGGGCTTTTGCATCAAGACGGAAACATCGACAATCCTTCTTCCGTAAAACATCTTTCTAAAATCGCTCTGGCGTACGCGCAGGCAGGCGCCGACGGAATCGCGCCGAGCGACATGATGGACGGAAGGGTTCGCAGCCATCGTACGATCTTGGATACGAACGGTTTTTCGAATATTCCAATTTTAAGTTATTCTACTAAGTTCAAAAGCAACTTTTACGGACCGTTTCGTGCGGCCGCGGATTCGGCTCCGGGGCACGGAGATCGTTCTTCGTATCAGATCGACGTTCGCAATCGGGAGGATTCCATTCTTTCTTCGCTTCGCGACAAGGAAGAAGGCGCCGATTTTCTGATGGTCAAACCCGGAATGACTTCGATCGATTTGATAGCCCCGATCCGAAAACGGACCGGGCTGCCGACGGGAGCGTATCAGGTCAGCGGAGAATACGCATCGATTCATTATCTCGCGCAAAACGAGTTCTGCGATTTTGACGCGGCGCTCCGCGAAACCTGGCAGATCTTTTCGAGAGCCGGGGCTTCGTATTTGATCACGTATGCCGCAAGAAGAGGAAAGGAGATTTTATCGTGAATTCGCAAACGTCCCATTCAAAGTTGATTTCCGAATCGTGGAAAGGTCAAAACTCCAAAGAACTTTTTGAAAGAGCGATGAAGGTTTCTCCCGGAGGAGTTCATTCTCCCGTACGATCGTTCAGGTCCGTGGGCGGAACTCCCGTCTTCTTCGTTTCGGCAAACGGAGCCACGTTAACCGACATCGATGGGAAAGAATACGTCGACTATTGTCTGAGTTTCGGCCCTTTGATCCTGGGTCACAGAGATCCCGAAGTGGAAGAAGTCGTTCGTGAAACCGCGGGTCTTGCGTGGAGCTTCGGGGCCGCCGAGCCCTACTCTCTCGAACTCGCCGAGTTTATCACAAACAATGTCCCTTGGGCCCAGAAAGTTCGTTTCGTGAATTCCGGAACGGAGGCGGTGATGAGCGCGCTTCGTGTCGCTCGGGCCGCAACCGGAAGGGAAAAAATTTTAAAGTTCGACGGATGTTATCACGGCCATTTGGACGCCTTACTCGTAAAAGCCGGTTCCGGTCTCGCGGGAGAATCCTCTTCCGATAGCGCGGGAATCTCCGCAACCGCGATCGCAAACACTCTCGTTCTCCCTTTGGACGACGAGGCGGCTGTCGAAAAAGTTTTTGAAACCGAAGGGAAGAATATCGCCGCATTGATCATCGAACCTCTTCCAGCAAACTACGGACTTTTGATCCAAAGAAAAGAATTCCTATCGAAGATCGTCGAGATAGCGAGAAAACACGGAACGTTAGTCGTCTTTGACGAGGTGATTTCCGGTTTTAGAACCGGCTTTCAAGGGATGTCCGGTTTGCTCGGAATCCGTCCCGATCTCGTAACGTATGGAAAGATCATCGGAGGCGGTTTTCCGGTGGGTTGTTATGCGGGTAAAAAGGAATTATTGGATCTCGTCGCTCCTTCCGGTCCGGTCTATCAAGCGGGAACCTTGAGCGGGAATCCGTTCGGAATGAGAGCGGGCCTTGCTACGCTGCGAAAAGCGCAGAGGGATTCCGTTTATTCCGTGTTAGAGGATAGAACTAAAATTCTGACGCAGGAAATGATTCGGCTTTTAAACGCGAAATCCGATCGGGAATGGGAGGCGGTCGCACATTCTTCCCTGTTCTGGTTTCGCGCGAAAACGAAAGATGCGGTCCGTAGAATCGATCGAATTCCCGAAGGTCACAGGGAAGGTTTCGCAAAAGTATTTCATGCTTTGCTAAAGCACGGAATTTATCTCGCTCCTTCCGGTTACGAAGTCGGCTTTTTATCCTGGGCGCACACGGACTCGGTCGTCGCGAAGACGTTGGAGTTGGCCGAGAAAGCGCTCAAAGAAATCTGATGTCTTCTCTTTGGAAAAATACGAGAATCCTATTCGCGATCGTTTGGCTGCTTGTCACGGTCTCGCTGGGGATTTGGTGGTTTCTGCTCGGACTCAAACTGACGAATACGGTCGCGGGACTCAGTTCCAAGCTCAACGCGTCTGCCGCCTCCGAAAATCTTCTCCTGCTCGAGCGACAAAGCAGAATGATCAAGATGGAAGGAGCGTTTTTTCTTCTGATGTTGTTTTTGGGCGGAGCGACGTTGATTTGGTTTTCTTATCGAGAAACACGCAGAAACAAAATGATCCACGACTTTTTTTCCACGGTGACGCACGAAATGAAAACCCCTCTCGCAAGCCTTCGTCTGCAGGCGGAAAGTCTTCAGGAAGAATTGCCCAATCATCACGAGAGCAAACTGCTTCAAAGATTGCTTATGGACTCGGTGAGAATCGAATCGCAGATGAATCGCGCGATGTATCTCGCGAGTCTGACAAGATCCGAAATTCTTTATATAGAAAAAACGAACGTGCGCGAAATCCTTCTTTCGATCGGAGAAGATTTCCCCGAACTTGAAATTGATCTTCAGTCTTTGGAGAACGTTTTCGTGTTCTCGGATCGAAAGGCGCTCGAAAGTATTTTTAAGAATCTTGCGGAGAATTCTTTGAAACACGGAAAGGCGACCGCGCTTACGGTGAGTTCCGAACGGCAAAGATCCGGACGAGTTCTGATATCGCTCGTCGACAACGGTAGCGGATTCGACGGGAAATACAAAGGGCTCGGCGTTCCCTTTTACAGACACGGGAGTTCGAGCGGGACCGGAATCGGATTGTATATCATAAAAAAACTAACGAATAAAATGAAAGGTTCGATGAAAATCGTTCCTCAAAAAATCGGATTCAGAGTGGACTTGGTTCTTCCGGGAGCGCCGCGATGAAGGCCAAACTCTTGTTAGTCGAAGACGATCGTTCTCTCGGGGAAACCCTACAAGAACGACTTCAGAAAGAAGGATACGAAGTCCTTTGGACCGTTTCCGCCGTGTCCGCAAAAAAATTGGTCAAAGACGAAAAGCCGCATCTCATTCTTTTGGATGTACGTTTGCCGGACGGGGACGGATTCACTCTTGCGGAAGAACTCAAAGAAACCAAGGATTGTCCTCCGTTTTTATTTTTAACCGCACAAGCGGGCGCGCCCGAACGGCTCCGCGGTTTTGAACTCGGAGCGGAAGAATTCATTCCGAAGCCGTTTCATCTCAAGGAACTTCTTCTCCGAGTCAAACACGTATTGGAATCCCATAAACATTCCATAGAAGAATCCAGATTCTTTTACAAAGACTACGTCTTGGATTTTCAAGGATTTCAGATTAAAAAGGGAAACGAAGAAATCCCTCTTTCCAAACGGGACTGCGCTCTTCTTCATTTCTTGGTTGCGGAACGCGAACGCACCGTAAGCCGCGCGGAAATTTTGGACAAACTTTGGGGAGAAGAAAGTTTCCCCACAAACAGAACGATCGACAATTCGATCGTGCGGCTTAGACAAGCCTTCGGAGAAGAAGGAGAACGAGTCATACGATCCGTACGAGGCGTCGGTTATCAATGGACCGGAGAATTAAGAAATGTCGAATGAGCGCTATTCCAACGCGATCGGCGGAATCGCACAAAAGATTCCTCCCGTATGGATGATGAGACAGGCGGGACGTTATCACAAACACTACCAAGCCCTCAGACAAAAACATTCCTTCGAGGAATTGTGCAAGATTCCCGAACTCGCTGCGGAAGTCGCGTTCGGCCCGGTGAACGAGTTCGATTTCGACGTCTCGATTCTTTTTTCCGATATTCTGTTTCCTTTGGAGGCTTTGGGGATGGGTCTGCGATACACGGACGCGGGACCTAACTTGAGTTTTGCGGTCCGTTCGGAAGCCGATCTGAAAAAACTCAAGTCCGTCGAGGATTCAATTTCCTTTATGCAGTTTCAAAAGGACGCCATGGAGCTCACTCGGGAAAGAATTCCCAAAGATAAATCCGTGATCGGATTCGTGGGCGGTCCTTGGACCTTGTTTACATACGCAGTTTCGGGAAAACACGAGGGCAATCTATCTTTGCCGAAAACGTTGACAAATGTCAGAAAAGAATTCTTGAAAACGATAGTCCAATTCCTAAAAGAGAATATCGCTCTTCAGTTGGACGGCGGCGCCGAGTTGATCCTAATCTTCGATACGGCGGGCGGGGATTTATCTCCCGATTTTTTCGAGGAGATCGTCATTCCCGGCGTAAAAACCTTGGCCGATGCCTATCCGGGAAAAGTCGGATATTATGGTAGAGGAACGGCGACCTCGCACTTCGATTTAATCCGAAACATTCCTTCGCTTGCGGGATTCGGATTCGATCACAGATGGGATTTAAGACAAGTATTCCGAACCGAAAGCAGGATGATCCAGGGAAATTTCGATCAGGCCTTATTGTTTATGGAGCGCGACGAATTTAAGAAAACTCTAATCAACTTTCTCCGTCCGTTTCGGGATCTTCCCCCCGAAGAACGGATCGGCTGGGTCTGCGGACTCGGACACGGAGTTATGCCCAAGACCCCCGAAGACAACGTAAAAACCTTCGTGGAAATCGTAAGAGAGACATTTCAATGATGAGTGCAAAAGAACTGATCGCAAAGTATGATATACCGGCTCCGCGTTATACGAGCTACCCCACCGTTCCTTATTGGTCCGAAAATCCAAGCACGGAAGAATGGCTGGACAAGGTTCGAAATCGTTTAACGCCGGAGAATTCTTCCTTAGCTTTGTATCTTCATCTTCCTTTCTGCGAAACTCTTTGTTCCTTTTGCGGATGCAACACTTCGATCACAAAAAATCATTCCGTGGAAGAGCCGTATATCGATGCGATTCTTGCGGAGTTTTCCAATTATCTGAAAGAAGTCCCCGAAATCGGACAAAGAGAATTGAAGGAACTCCATCTCGGAGGAGGCACTCCGACGTATCTCGCGGAAAAGAATCTTGAGCTTCTTCTCGATTCCATATTAAAAAAAATGAATGTGGTTTCCGCGCCGGAATTCTCCTTGGAAGTGGATCCGAGAAGAACCAGAGATGCGCAGCTGAAACTTCTTCACGACTTCGGATTCAGAAGGGTTAGTCTTGGAGTTCAGGATTTCGATCCCGAGGTTCAAAGACTCATCAACCGCACGCAACCTTTCGAAATGACCGAGAGAATCACGGACCTTTCCAGAAAACTCGGTTACACTTCGGTGAACTTCGATCTTATATACGGATTGCCGCAGCAAAATCTGGAGAGCATGAAACATACGGTTCGGAAAACTCTCGAACTGCGTCCGGATCGAATCGCATTCTACAGTTACGCGCACGTCCCTTGGATCAAAGCGGCGCAGAGATTATTCACAGAGGCCGATCTTCCGTCCGGTTCCGAAAAACGCGAGTTATACGAAGTGTCGAGAGAGCTGTTCCTTAAGGCGGGATATATCGAAATCGGAATGGATCACTTCGCTTTGGAATCGGATTCACTTTCCGAAGCCGCAAAAAACGGAACCCTGCATCGAAATTTTATGGGTTATACGACCCGAACCACTGACATGCTTTTAGGGTTGGGTGTTTCCGCGATTTCGGATAGTTGGGATTGTTTCCATCAAAACGAAAAAATTGTCAAAAAATATCAAAAAAGAATTCGTGAAGACCGATTTGCCACTTTGAGAGGACATAAGTTGGACGGCGAGGATTTGATACAAAGATCGTTAATTCTGCAATTATCGACGACCGGAAAGGTTATAGTACCGGAGCAAATTTTGCAGGACGTAAGGCTGTATTTGGCCTCCATGGAAGACGATACTTTAATTAGATGGGAAGGAAATCTTCTCTCTTTGACCGAAAAGGGTTGGCCCTTTCTGAGAAACGTTTGTACGGGATTGGATCTTCGATTGCGGAGAAAAAGCCCGGAATCGAGAGTTTTTTCGAGATCGATTTAGGAACGGACAGCGCGGTTTTCGATCAAAAAGTCGTCCAATAAATTATTGAGTAGCAGTGGCGGTTCCTCCGAACGGAATCGTATAACTGAATATGGGAAGGCCCGCGTTGATATCATTCTTAAGAAAACTTATTTTAACCTTCTGCTTATTCTTTTTAGGGATCGTTTCGGTCTCGGCCGAGACCGTTCTATTGCACGAGGGCGGAAGTTTCCGCGGTAAGGTAATCACGCAAAATCAGAAGACGATTACGGTTCAAACCAAAGAAGGCAAACGGGTTATCGCCAAAAAAGAAATCTTAAAAGTAATCTATAAAGATATCGACGAAGAAGAGGAAGAACGAATCCGAAACGCCGAGATCAAACGTTTGGAAGACGAGAAGCTCACAAAACAAAGAAACGTCGATCTCAAAAAGCAACAGGAAGAGGAAGAACGCCTTAGAAAGGAAAGAGAAGAAGCGGAAAAGAACAAGCCGCTTCCTCCTCCACCTCCTCCAAAACCCGCCGTATCGAAAGCCGGGGCCTTGGGGAGGTCCGCGATCCTTCCCGGTTGGGGACAATGGGCAAGCGGAAGAAAGTTCGCGGCGATCATCTACCCTACTCTTTTCTTAGCCGCAGGTTATGCGGTATATGAGAATAATCGCAAGTATCTCGTCGCTAAAAAAGATTACGAGAGTTACGGAAATCCGTATTCGACGGATTCCCTCACTCTGGCGGCGATCGGAGTCGCAAATCCGAACTTATCACCCGTCATCACCGATCCGGTAGCCTTGTACGTCTACAACCAGGAATTTAGTCCGTATCAAAGCAAGCGCGAAGCCGTCGACAAAGCGTATAAGAATCTTCAGACGAGCATCGGCGTGTTAGCCGGAATCTATCTGATCAACTTGGCGGATGCGTATATTTTCGGCGGACAAATTTCCTCCAAAGTGGGATTTTCGGACGGATCGTCAAAAGGATTGATCTTGGATTACAATCCGATGGCAAACTCCGGAATGCTGAACGGCGGAGCGACATCTTCCACGCTCGAATCCAAATACACCTTCGGATATAGATTCCAATTTTAATTCGACTTCGATTCTTTGGTCTTTAAGGGACGATGGGAAGTGATCGTTCCTTGAATTGCTGATTTACAATCTTTTGATTCCCGTAAAAATAGATCCGTGGCAACTCAACACCCGGATCATATCATCATCGGCGCCGGATTTACCGGACTTCTTTACGCCACCCTCTCGGTTTTAAAGGGAGAATCGGTCCTAATCTACGAAAAGAAAAATCGCTCCGGAGGATTGATTCAATCCATCCGCACTCCGTTCGGTCTTGTGGAAACCGCCGCAAACGGAATCTTAAATTCGTATCGGTTGGAAGAATTGGCTTCCGCATTGGGTTTGGAAATCCTTCCCACGCTCAAAGCTTCTCGGAGGCGTTATATCTGGAAAAACGGCGCGCCGAGAAGGCTGCCCCTTTCTTTTTGGGGCACCTTACGCGCGTTATACGGAATGTTCCGAATCTCCGCGGGAATCGAACGAGGAGAATCCGTCTATCAATGGGGGAACCGTGTTTTGGGGGAAGACGCGGTTAAAAGCGTGCTCGAGCCGGGACTTGCGGGAGTATATGCGGGAAATCTAAAGGAGATGTCCGCAGAGTTGGTGATCGGCAGGTTCGTCGTTACGGATGAGCCGCTTTGGAAAAATTTGCAGACCCTTTTTCAAAAAAGAAAATCCGAGCCCAAGGTCCCGAAACAAAGAAAAGGAACGGTTAGTTTTCGAGGAGGTTTGGGGGAATTGTTAAACGCCATGGAAGCGAAAATCAAATCCTCTTCGAATTCCAGGATTTTACAGTCCGAAGAGCCCCCTGCTCTATCGGCTTTACGAAAAAAATATCCGAATGCGAGGATCACGCTCGCCTGCGGCTTGGAATCCACGTTGAAAATTTTATCCGCAAGCGTTCCCGTTTTTAAACGATACGAAAAGGTATGCAGAACGTTGGGGGTCGTAACCGCGACGCGTTTCGGACACGAATCTCTTCTCGGAAACAAAACGGGATTCGGCATTTTATTTCCACCCGAGGCGGGACTTCGTGCTCGGGGCGTTCTGATCAATTCTTCGATTTTTTCGGGAAGGGTTTCGGACGGATATGATTCGGAAACGTTCATCTTCGGCGGAGCGATGGACACGGAGATTTCCAAACTCAAAGAGAATGAAATCGTCGCGATTTTGGAAGAGGATCGGAAAAAGATCGCGGTTCAAAACGGAGTTCCCGTCAATCACTACGTTACGATCTGGAAATCCGCTTTGCCTGTGTATGATTCGGCATTGTTGGCGTTCAATCAGGAGTTGGATCGAAGTTTGCCCGAAGGTGTGTATGCGGAAGGAAATTTTCGATACGGAATCGGTCTCAGTTCCATCCTGGAAAGAGCCTGGAACGTTATGCGAAACCGTCAAGATAACTGAGCGGAGCATTCTCCCGTTTTGGGAATATGGCCGCCTCTTTTTTTGCAGATACATTCTTGTTTCCGAGATTGAGTCGATTCTAAACTGAGCTTTGCGATCACTTCGATGAACTTTCCGTAGATGCCGGGCGCGGGGATTCGAAAGTATTCGGCGATTCCGTTTTCACGAGCGACTTCTTTGAGTTGTTCTCCGATTTCTTCCAATGTTTCCAGGTGATCTCCTACGAAACTGATCGGATAAACCGCGACGCGTTTGACTCCGTTTTTTCCAAGTTCTTCGAGTTTGTGGATCGTATTCGGCTCGGTCCATTTGGACGGCCCTACTCTGCTCTGAAATGAAACATGGCAATTCCCTTGAAATCCTTTCTCCCGAAGAAGTCGTTTTAAATTTTCTACATTCGTTTCGATCTCTTCCCGGTAACGATCCCCCTTTTGAATCAAACGCATCGGAATTCCGTGTGCGCTGAAAACGAGATCGATTTTTTCCCAATTCGGAACCGCTTGAAATGCTTCCGAATGCAGGAATTCTTTTTTGTTCAATCGTCCTCGAAAAAAATCGAGAATCAAATCTCGGATCGCTTCCAGGTATTCGGAGGACGCGTGAAACGGCGGAACCCAGCCTTCTTTTCCGATCGGACATACGCGGAGGGTTTGTTCCACGAGTTTGGCGGTACTCAATACGGTGGATCTGGAGAAATGAGGATATAAAGGGAGTAGAATATTTCGTTTTGCGGGTGTGAGACGTTCTGCGTCGAACGTTCTTATGTCCGGATAACCGCAGGTCATCGCGACGTCGCCTTCCCAATTCTCGCCCGTGATTTTTTCGAGGGCTTTTGCGATCGCTTGCGCCTGTTTTTGTGTTTCTGATACGAGCGGAGAGCCTCCGCCAAAACCCATCGATTCGTACGTCTTGGCGACCTTGGGCGCTCTTCTTTTTGCGATCCATCTTCCCAACGATTTGCGGAGCCATTCGGGAAGAGGAAGGTCGAAAACATAAGGGTCTTCAAAAAGATCGATCAGGAATTTTTCGATCTCCGACGTGTTTCTCGGTCCTCCGAGATTGATGAGAAGAATTCGGTTCTTCAATTCGATTTTTCCTTTATCAGTATAAAAAGCCCGTAAGGGAAAGTTCGACGTTCCATTCCTTGAGATTCATGTAATTCTTATACTGGCCTAAGTGTTGGGAAAGAATGTCGTTTTGGCTGAGCCCGCCTTTTGTTTGAAAATGTCCGTCGCCGAAAAGTCGGTGTTCGTTGAGTTTTAAGAAGACAAGATAATTGCCGAAAATTCTTCCCGCCGATACGTTAAAATCGATTCCGAATCCGCCTACGTCTCCGATAAAATTGAGCGCTCTTTGATAATGGAAGTCCCTAAAGTGTCCAGACCAAAATACTCCCGAAAAAGAAGTCTCGAAAATCCATTCTGCGTTCGAATATCTGTATCCGAGTCCGAGAGGAAATTCGTAGGTCGAATAAGAAAGACTCAATCCTAATCCGATACGATTCAAAAAAACGGGGTTCGAGTCGAAGTATTGAAACACATCGTAGAGAACGTACTTCGTAAACGTATATTGAAAGCCGCCCGTTAGAAAAAGCCCCTTCCCTTCTTTGCGTGCATCCGGATCGGAATCGCCGAAGTATCTTCTAAAAATGAGGGATTGTCTGTCCTGTTTCATCGAAAGACGCCCTTTGCCGTCCGCAAAGTTGCGAGATCCGATGAAGGTGTAAGGCGTATCGTAGTATGAAAATTCGCGTGTGGAGATTTTTGTCCCTCGTTCGATCGTGGGGTCTCCTAAATAGAAATCTTCGTCCCTTCCTTCTCCCGAATTGACGTATCTTCCGGTCGTTTTGACGTTCAGATCCGCTTCCCATTTTTTCCATCGCAAGGTAAATCCGAGTCCGCCGTAATTAAAATCTCGCTCGTACGTGATTCGCGAGCCGCCGCGCAAGCCGGAAAGGTTGGCGTATTTCGTTCCTGTTTCAAAGATATTGTCTCCTCCGTTGCGTCCCGCAAGAATCGTAAACGAAGATTGACGAATGAGTTTTTTGAGGAAAGGCTCGTCTTCCGCGAACGGCTTTTCTTTTTCCTGCGGCGCCGGCGGCGGTCCGATTTCGATCGGGTTTGTGTTTTGCGCTTTGATTGAAGCGGTGGATAGGAGGAGAATTGCGACTAGAACGGATTGGATCGTTTTTTTGTTTTGATTCATAATGCTGTTTATTTATGAGCCGTATGGGATTCCGAGGGTGAAACGATTTCACCCCTTACGACCGCAAATGCGGATCAAGGCAGATTAGCCACCCTGCCCTACTCATGCAATTCCGTTTTTTAGCTTTCCGGACTTCATGGGACATAGTATTGATTTGACAGATCTCATATGTTCGGACGATTCTATCCGAAGAGTTCTTCCATGAGTTCCAAAACTCTAACAACCCAACAGATCTTAGATGATTACGAAATTTCTTCGGAAGATGAATTTTTATCGAAAGTAAAGGAATGGAAAATTCCTTCCTCGGGCAAAGGAAGATACGATCGGGAAACGATCGAAAAATATTTTCAAAAATCGAATCGGGACGTTTACGATTCGACGATCATCGCGGTTTCCAATCAAAAAGGCGGAGAAGGAAAAACGACCGTATCCGTTTGTCTTGCGGAAGCCTTATCCAAATCGGCGCCGGTTCTTCTCGTGGACTGGGACGCTCAGGCGAATATCACTCAGCTTTTTTTTGGGTCGGTGGAAAGATCCGTTTTTCATTCTCTCGGCTACAGAGGAGAAGAACCGGTTCCGGTTAAGGATCTTTTGGTCCAGCTCGCGCCGGGTTTGGACCTGCTTCCTTCTTCGATTCATCTTGCGAACTTTACGACTCCCTATGAAAGGGATGATTTCGAATTGCTGAAGGATGCGCTCAAGCCGGTGCGTTCGAGCTACAAATATATCATCATCGATTGCCCTCCGTCCCTGGGCCTGATTTTGGAGAACGCTTTGATCGCCGCGGACCACGTTTTGATTCCGATTCAAACTAGAGCGTTCAGCGTTCAGGGGCTGAAGGATCTTCACGCCACCATTCTTAAGATCAAGAAGAAGGCGAATCCTTCCCTCAATCTTTTGGGCGCCGTTTTGAATCAATACGAGGACGCTCGTGCGCTGGCGGGTCTTGCGGACGCGATCCGAAAGTATTTCGAGGTTTTTAGAACCGTGGTTTACAGGCGGGAGTCGATTCCGCAGGCGCAAGCGAAGAAAAAACTTCTGGGAGAATACGACGGCAAGGCGATGCAGATGTTTTCTTCCTTGGCGGATGAGGTGATGGAGAAAATTGCAAATGGCTAAACGTTCTGACTTTGCGGGTATGGATCTTCTTACCGCGTTCGGAGAAAAAGAATCGTCCAAGACCGAGATCGCTCTTTCCGATATTTCACCCAATCCGACGCAGCCGAGGGTTTTCGGGAGAGAGGACGTATCCGATTTGGTCGAGTCTATGAAGCGCCTCGGCCTGATCGAGCCGATCGTAGTCAAAAAACAGGGTAAGAAGTATCAGATTGTCGCGGGTGAAAGACGATACCAAGCCGCCAGAATTTTGAAGTGGAATACGATTCCTTCCATTGAAACTTCCGCCTCCGAAGAAAGATGTTTTGAAATGGCTCTTGCGGAAAACGAAAAACGTAAAAGCTTAAATCCTTGGGAAGTCGGTCGTGCGATTCAGTTTTTAAGAAAGGAAAAGCGTAAAACCGCAGATGAGGTCGCGAAAGTTCTAGGATTTACCGAAAGATACGTAAAGCAGCTCAGTTCCATCGCGAGGCTCGACCAAAAGTCCGTCGCCGATCTCCTTAAATCCGGAAAAGACGCTTCCGTAAAAAATCTGGAAGAGCTCTTAAAACAAAAAGAAGGCAGAGGGGGTGAAATGATTTCACCCCGAAAGTCGGCGCCGGCAAAAGTGGTTCTTCAGCTCGGCAAACTCGCCCCGCAGCAAAGGGAAAGGTTCCTGAAGGAACTATCTTCTCTCAAAAAGAAATACGGACTCAAGGATTAATTCGATTCTTTAATTTAATACGGAGAGAATATGAAACTCGCTATCATCGCCGGTCCTCACAGGAAGGTATCCCAGTCGGCAAAGGTCGCCGGATGGATCGGGAAACGTTTGGAAACGTTCGGTCATCAGGCATGGATTTTGGATTTGGGAAATCATAAACTTCCTGTTTGGGACGATTCTTTTTGGGACGGAGGAGAATACTGGGACGGGATTTGGAAGCCGATCGAAGCCGAACTGAAAAATGCGGACGCGCTCGTGTTCGTTTCCCCGGAGTACTCGGGAATGGCTTCCCCCGGTTTGAAGAATTTTATCCTCTATTGCAACTCGGCGGCGGTCGGCCATAAGCCGGTTTTGATTACGACCGTCTCCGCGAGTCGGGGCGGCGCTTACCCCGTGGCCGAGCTGAGAATGAGCAGCTACAAGAACACGAAGCTTTGTTACATCCCCGAACATATCATCGTGCGGGACGCGGAACACGTTTTAAACGGGCCGGATTCCGTGAGCAAAGAGGATTCTTATCTGCGGGATCGGATCGATTTCGCTCTTAAAATTCTCGTGAGTTATGGCGACGCTCTGAAGACGGTTCGCGACTCGGGTGTTACGGTTAAAAAAGAATTTGCGAACGGGATGTGACCCGTTCCGATTCTTTCGTCTTGTAGAAGTTTCTGTGTTTCAAACGTAGTATCATTCGAGATTCTTTAGCTTTAAGTGCGACTTCTGCAAACTTCCCCGTTTTCTTGGATCCGAAAGTCGACATTTTTTTGAAAAAAGATTTGTCGGAACAAGGATTGCGATCTTTTTACGGGATGATCTTGCATGCGGGTTCGATAGTGACATTAAAATCCGTTCTAAGATTCGGAAGTCTTGTGAAACTTCCGAAAATCTTTTGATAGAATCCGAAGTCCTTTAAAACGAAGAGGCAAGGCTAAAACGACGGAAGAATTCTACGTCGATTGCCGGAATATAAATCGTTTGTAGGCTTACTAAGAAGTCATGTTTTCAGGAAGTCCGTCAGTGATATGCCTGTGAAACCGGGAAATCCCGTTAATTGGCCGGAGTTCCGTCCGCTTTCCGGGAAATTCCGTAACTTACGACCCGATCCAGCGACTTCGTTACGAGCAGCCAAGTTCCAAGAGGTAAGGCGACATTGGCAAAGCCGGTGATTGCGATCGCGACCCAAGAGAAACCTTCCCCCCAAGCGAACGGACTCCACGCGTGCATCAGATGGATGAGGATCGGATGCAGCAAAAAGATTCCCATACTATTCTTCCCGACAAAGGAGAAAACGGAAATCAAAGTTTTATGTCCCTTCCGTTTCTGAACGTTTTCAGCCCAAAAGAAAAGAAAAAGGAACATCGCCAAAGGATAAAAGAGCAGGTGATTGGAGGAATCGAACTTCCAAAAAATTCCCGCGAGAAAGACGACAGTCAGATAAATCGAAATTCCGACCCAAAGAAGTTTCCGCAGAGAGTAGGGGAGGGGAGAACCGGGTTCCTGCGAAAAATTCAGAAATTCTCCGGGGGCTTTGAACCACTCTCCGGCTAACAAGCCGAAGGTGAAAAAAAACAAAAACCCGCCGAACAGGATCGGCTCGATCGTTTTTAGCCAGGGGTTTTCGGAAAAACGAAACGCGTGGTTGGCCGCAAAGTTCAAAAGGAGGGACGCGAATAGGAGGATCAAGGCCGCTTTTTTCGAGTTATACTTTGCGCGGATCGCGTTCATTGCCGGAAAGATCAGATAAAAGGAAATCAAAAGCGGGACAAAGTAATACGGAGCGCACCAGGTTCCCAAAAGAATGCCGTATAAGTATTCTCTTATGTCCGGAAACGTTCCGAGTTTTATGTAAGCGGCCAAAAGACTTACGAGAAAATAGGGAACGAGCAATGAAAGGATCTTGGGTTTCCAGTAGTCTCTAAAGTTGGCGGGTTTTAAAAAAATTCCGGAAGAAAGGATAAAGGCCGGAACTCCGAATCTCGATAGGTTCGAAAGAAACAAGGTCAAAACGGACGCGTTCCGATCGGGAGCAAAGTACTGATAATACGAATTCACGTGGATGAACACGATTCCCGTGATCGCAAGGCCGCGGATAAAGTCCACGGACTCGCTTCTTCCTCCGCCGGAACCGTTTTTCGGAGGATCGGAAAGCAGAATTTGAGAAGGCCGGTTCGATAGAATGCAGATAAAAAAGAGAATACAAAGCCCGAAGAGATCGATAAAAAGTGAAAGATTCGAAGTCATAAAAGAGTGTACTTTTCCGGGGGAGTAGAATTAATATTCATCTGTCAATATGCGATTTATCGGTAAAGAAGCAAATATTTTAGGTCGGTTTAAAAAATGAATAAGGTGCAGATCCCTGCCGGCGGCATCATCTTTCGGGAAGGGGAATCGAATAACGCGATGTATGTGATTCTCTCCGGTCAGGTAGAGGTTTTCTTTACGAGGAAGAATATCGTCCAGCGTCTCGCGGTGATGAAAAAAGGGGATTTTTTCGGCGAGATGGCTTTGTTTCGCGCGATGCCGAGAACTGCGACCGCAAAAGCGATTTTGGATTGTCAGCTCGCCGTGATCGAAAGCAAACAACAACTTGAGAAATTTCTAATCAACAATCCGGACTTCGCCGCCAAGATGGTGAGAATTCTAGCCGATCGTTTGGCGAACACGAACGCGATCCTCATTTCCAAACTGGAAGAATATTCGGGCGAATACGAGTACAAGGTTCCGGAAGAATAAACGCACGGATCGACGGTTCGATTTGTGCCGTTGGGCCGACTCCGTCGAAAACCGATCGCGCGGTATATGCAAAAAATCGTATATCACTTGGACTACTTTAGGCTCGTCGACTTTATAAGTCCGGGGAGAAAACGAGGAACTTGTCCTTTCCGGTTTTTTTCGCTTTGTAAAGGGCGGCGTCCGCGTTCTTGAACAATTCGTTCGTATCTTTTCCGTCCTCCGAAAATCTGCAGATTCCTCCGGAAACCGTCACGGCCAAACCGTACTGGCTCATCGAAGCTTCGAGGAGATAATTTCGAAACCGATTGGCCGCAACGAGTGCGTTCTCTTTCGGAGTTTCGGGCAAGATCACGGCGAACTCTTCCCCGCCGATTCGGCAACAAATGTCTTCCTGACGGAACGAATACAACATCGTTCCGGCGATCAATCTGAGAATATCGTCTCCGAATCCGTGTCCGTACGTATCGTTGATGATTTTGAAGTTGTCCACGTCGAAGATCAAAAGGCAAAAATCCCTTTGGTGTCTCGCGCTTCGATTGATTTCTTTGTTGAGAATTATGTTGAAATATCTTCGATTGTAAATTCCGCTCGTTTCGTCGATGACCGTATTGAGGATGATCTCTTCGAAGGAATAGAGTTCCACGATCTTCGGATTTTCGATGATTCTTTTTTTGCTGAAGATGTAATCTAACATCGATACGACGAAGTTTACGCTTCTCCCCAAAGAGGAACTCATGTTCTCTCCGTGGTTGTAGATTTCTTCCCAGAGTTCTCTTGCGTCGTTCTCTTGAATTTCAAGGTGGGATATGATTCTGAAAAAATCGGAATAAAAAAAGGGATTGTTATCGGAAAGTTCGGCGATTCTCGTTTTGAATTCCTTCAAACCGGATTCGTGATCGTGAAGCAGGGATATGACCTTGGTCTTCAGATCCGGTCCGATATTGCGGATGCTCTTGAGCTGTTCGCTCATCCGAATCAATTCGAGCCTCGCAAGACCCGCCGTGTTTTCGGAACCGTCGAGATGTTTCTCCGCTTCCAAAAGTTCGCTTTCGCTGAGCTTTGAAACTCTTTCGTAGAGTTCCACCAAACCGCGAAGTCTGGTAATTTCGTCTTGCTGGTTCAGGTCCATAACCTTACCGCCTTCTTTTTCGCACGAGCCTTCCCGAATCGAAGAGGCTTCTTTTACAAACTTTTGGTTCGAAGGTTTTTTCGGTAAACTAAATAAACGAGCTCTTTCTTGAAATTAGTGTTTGAAGCAAGTTATAATCATACACTAAGTTGTTCCGTATGAAAAATGTAATCATCACGGGTGCAAGTTCCGGAATCGGAAAAGAATTGGCGAAGCTCTACGCGAAGGCCGGAGCGAATGTGGCTCTTACGGCAAGAAGAAAGGATTCTCTCAAAAAGATTGCGGAAGAACTGAAAGCTTCCGGAGCCAAAGGGAAGATTGTCTTTGCGGCCTTGGACGTTTCCGATTACGATCAGAATTTTAAAGTGATTCCTAAGCTTGCAAAGGACTTGGGCGGTTTGGATTTGATCGTGTTAAACGCGGGCATTTCCACTTCTTCTTCCTTTGGAGGAAGAAGTTTCGAAGCGGACAAACAAGTGATCGAGACCAATCTGATCGGTGCGATGGCCGGCGTGGAAGCGGCTCTTCCCCTCTTTCAAAAACAGAAGTCCGGTCAGATTGCCGCGATCTCTTCCGTCGCTTCTTTTAGAGGTTTACCGGGTTCCGCGAGTTATTCTTCTTCCAAGGCCGGTCTTTCCACGTATATGGAAGGTTTAAGAGGGGAAGTAAAACGTTTCGGCGTTACCGTGACCGTGATTCATCCGGGATTTATCGATACTCCGATCAACAATCAGATGAAGTCTCGTCCGTTTGTCGTCCCGGTGGAACAAGGCGCACAAAAAATTTATAAAAGAATTGAAAACAAAGTTTTATCGGCTACAGTTCCTTGGTTCCCATGGGCGTTCGTGGGATATCTTATGAAACGGATTCCCGAATTTTTATGGTCGAAGATCAGTCCGAAATAAATCATCCTTTGGAAAGAAGAAGTCCGCAAAACGGAACTCCCATTCGTGTTTTGTTCGTTTGCCTCGGAAACATCTGCCGTTCTCCCGCGGCGGAAGGCGCTTTTTTGGATTTGGTTCAAAAAAGAAATTTAGAATCCTCTTTCGTCGTGGATTCCTGCGGTACGTCACGCTATCATATCGGAGAACTTCCCGATCCGAGAGCAAGACAGGCCGCGCGCAAAAAGGGAATCGAACTTTTTCACAAGGCGAGACAATTCCGCAAAGAGGATTTCCGTGAATTCGATTACATTCTTACGATGGATAAGTCGAATCAAAAGGACGTTCTTTATCTCGCATCCTCGGACGAGGAACGCAAGAAGGTGCAGCTCTTCCGATTCTTCCAAAAAGATTCCAAAAAGGATCTGGAAGTTCCCGATCCGTATTACGGAACCTTGAAGGATTTTGACGAAGTGCAAAATATCGTTTCCGATACCGCAGAAGACTTTCTGGAATTTCTCCTCTCTAGAAAACTGGATTTAAAAGCCTAATCCGGGAGGAAGATTCTCACACATGAGTGAATCCAGGAAAAAGAAAGTAGTCATCATCGGCGCGGGGTTCGGCGGTCTTCAGGCCGTTAAAAAACTCTCTCAAAACGAAAATCTCGACATCACGGTCATCGATAAAAAAAATCACCATCTCTTTCAACCCCTACTCTATCAAGTTGCGACCGCGGTTTTGAGCCCGGCCGACATCGCGATTCCGACGCGTTCCCTCGTGGGCGAAAGCGAGAACGTCACGGTGGTTTTGGGCGAGGCGACCAAAATCGACACGGCGACAAAAACGGTCTATTATCAAAACACTTCCACAAATTATGATTATCTAATATTGTCGGCGGGAGCTAAATCCAGTTTTTTCGGGAACGATCATTGGGAAAAACACACGATCGGTCTGAAAAATCTCAAGGACGCGTTGAAGATTCGCCACAAACTTCTGATCTCCTTCGAAAAGGCGGAACTTTCCGGGGACCCGGAAGTCGTAAAATCTCTGTTAAACTATGTGATCATCGGGGGAGGCCCGACCGGCGTGGAACTTGCGGGTTCCATAGCGGAACTTTCCCACCAAATCATTCGGGACGAATTCCATATGATCGACCCGGCTTTGTCTAAGATCACTTTGATCGAAGCTTCTCCGAGACTTCTTATGACCTTTGACCCTGCTTTGGGCGAATTCGCAAAACACCGTCTCGAAAGAAGGGGAGTGGAGGTTTTGACCGGAACCAGAGTCGTCGACATCAACGAACACGGGGTTCAACTGGAAGGAAAGACGATTCCGACGGAAACGGTTATCTGGGCCGCCGGGGTTCAGGCGAATTCGATCGCCGCCACGTTAGGCGCAACCTTGGATCGGGGAGGAAGGGTGATGGTCGACGAGTTCTGCAACATCGAAGGTCATCCCGAAGTATTCGTCATCGGGGATATCGCGAATTATTCGAAAGGTCTCGAACGTCCGTTGCCCGGAGTTTCTCCGGTTGCGATGCAACAAGGCCGTTACGTCGCGGCTCTCATACAAGGCGATCTCAAAAACAAAAAACGCAAACCATTTCGTTACGTCGATAAGGGTTCGATGGCGACCATCGGAAGAACGGACGCCATCGCCCAGATCGGTGCGATCAAGATGAAAGGGTTTTTCGGTTGGCTTGCGTGGTTGTTCGTGCATTTGTTCTATCAAGTCGGCTTTAAAAACAAGGTGACGATTCTGATCACTTGGGTTTGGTCTTACATCGCGTTCCGCGCGGAAGCGCGTGTGATCCAGGACGAGATCAGCGCGGATAAGAATTCGGTTTAATTCTCCGTAAATCGACATGCGTTTGTAACTGCTTAAAACGGAACAAACGCGTGCATTCCGACATAAAAAAATTCTTGAATACTCCCCTCTTGCAAGAAGAATGATCCGAAATGAATCCGGCGTTTTGGACAGGAAAGACGATTGTCGTCACCGGAGGTTCTTCCGGAATCGGAGAAGCCGTTCTCGCTTCTCTTTCAAAAATCCGCTGCAATCTTATCAATCTATCCAGAACGCAGCCCGAGTTGTTAAAACGAAAAGACGACATCGCGGCCGATCTGATTCATATCCCCACGGACTTGAGTTCCGAAAAGGAAATCGACAAGGCCGTTAAGAAAATCTCCAAAGACTATCGCGGGATCGATGTTTTATTCGCCAACGCGGGCGTTACGACTCATTCGCGTTTTGACGGAACGAGAATCGAAACCTTCCGCAAAACGTTCGATATCAATTTCTTCGGTCCTTTGTATCTCATCCAAAGATTATTGCCCCAGATCAAGTTGGTCAAGGGTTCCGTGATCGCTACGTCGACCGTCAGCGGCTTATACGGAATTCCGGGAAGAAGCGCGTATTCTTCCTCCAAGTCCGCGTTACACGCCGCTTTGGAAGCCGCGAGAATCGAACTCTCCGAAGAAGGATTGTCGTTTATCATTTTTTGTCCTCCTTATACGAGAACAAAGCTCCGCGCATCCGGTTTGGACGGAGACGGAAATCCATTGAACGAAGGTCAATTCCAAGGGAAGAAGGTCAAATCCCCCGAAGAAGTCGCGGACAAGATGCTCGTCGCGGTGGAAGATCCGGAGTCGCGACTCGTTATCATGGATAGTTCCGGATTCTTCTTAAAATGGCTGCGCAATATCGCACCCGCGTTTTTAGAAAGAACTCTATTCAAAAAACTTTATAAAGATTTTCACTAGAAGGAAAGCATGGAAACGAGAAGCATTGTCAAAGAATTTCAGTTCGACTATCCTCTGATGAGAGTTTGGAACGCGGTTACGGTAAACGAAGAATTGATCCATTGGCTTGCCGATAAGGTGACCGGTCGTCCGAAAGAAGGCGCGAACTTTGCGTGGACTTGGAGACTCGGAATGGAAGGCGATCTCACGACCAACGGTATTTATAAAAAGATCGTTCCTTTAAAAGAATTGATACTGCTTTGGCAGGATCATCCCGCGGGAAATATCGAGTTGAAGTTGGAATTCCAATCCTTAGGAGAGAATTCCTCCAAGTTAGTCGTTACCAATTCGGGTTATCCCGTAGGCGATAAATACGACGTTTGGATCGAAGCCGCTTCCGAAGGCTGGGAAGAAGAAGGCAAACATTTGAGAGACTATCTAAAAAAATCTTGAACGGGTAAGGCCTCTAAAAAAGATGGTAAAAGGAACCTGTAGGAACGGTGATTTTACCTGTGGAACTACCCGAATTAGAGACATACTTTCAAACGCTCACAGACCTCACCGATACCATCGCCGTAGTCAATTCTCCGTACGAATCGGACTTCGAGCAGGACATCGGTCAGTTAGAGCAGTATTTTGCGGACGTCGCTTCCAGACCTTGGGAAGCTTCCGAAAGAGATTACTTCAATCTCTTTTCCAGTCACTTTACCTTTCACGTAAAGATCGTGGAAGAAATCATTCACGAAGCAAGACGCGTTTTGATTCCCGAAAGAAGAATCTACGTCAAACGTCTTGTCGCTTATCATAAGCACGCTGAGGAATGGTTTGCGGAATTGCAAAAGAAACGCAAACAGTTCTCTCAGAAAGACATGGTAACTGCCTGATTTCATTTGACAGCTACCCGCTTCTCAAAGAATCTGAGCCGGTGACTTTGCCGGCTCTTCTTTTATCGACTTATCTCTTAGGGAGAATCCCTTGAAGTCAAAATCCTTTCTCTGGTATCCGATTCTTCTTTTTGCCGCCATCTTCCTGTTCGATAAACTTTTCTTTTTGGACAAGGTTCGCGATTACGTGAAACAGGAATTCACGTATATCTACTACGACGTGAAAAAGGAACTTCTTCAAGAGATCGTTTCCAAATACGGAAGCGAGGGCGAATTTTCCAAAAGCCCCGAAAAAAAGAAAAAGCTCATGATCCTCATGGGTTCTTCTCGAATGCTTTACTTTCAAAATTCGGATCTTCAGGCGTTTTATCCCGATTGGGACATCTACAATCTTTCTTCCGCGGTCACGACTCCCGCGTATTATCTTTATTTTCTGGAAGGTCTTGCAAACGGCGGGGTGAATCCCGATCTGATCGTGATCGAAAGCGATCCGTTTCAATTCAACAAGAACAGCACTACATTCAAAAAATCGAATTTAGCCAACAGCTTCGATCCGATTTTTATCCTGAAATACGCGTGGACGCTCGGTAAGGAAAACGTGAACTACTATTTCGCGAATTACCTTTTCGGAGTGAGTTACAACAAGCCGTATATCGGAAACGTGATTAAACGTCTGAAAAACGAGAACTTCGAAATCGGAGAAATGCTCAAGTCGATGACGATCGCGACTCTGAAAACCGATAAGGGAAATTCCATTTCTCCTGCGGGTGCGTATGTCGAAAAGGATTTCGGAAAAATTCAGGAATCGGCTCGTAAAACGGTGGGATGGATTTATCCTTCGTACGCTCCTTCCGAAATGCAATATTCGTTCTATGAGAAAATTCTAAACTTACTCTCCGAAAGGAAATGGAATGCGATGTTCGTGAAACCGGGAACTTCTCCGCCGATGGAAAAGGTTCTGAACGAACTGAATATTCCCGAGCCGTGGTTCACGATCGTAAAGCCGATGCACGAAAAAGCGGGAATTCCTCTCGTCGATATGAGCAAAGATTCTTTTTATTCCTGCAACACGTATGCGGACAGCGGCCATATCTCCTTGGATTGCTACCGTCCCTTTATCCGATTCATTCTGCTTCACTACTATCTCGACAAGAAGTAAATTTCACGAAGCCCTTGCGTAAGGTTTCGGAATTTCTTGACTTTTGGATTCTACCCTTTAACGTTTGCGGGAAGTTTTCAAACTGAAAGGAATAATCATGAAACGACTCTGCTTGTCTCTTCTTGCGGTCCTTGCCGTCGCCTGTTCCACCACTCCGGGAGTGGAGAACAAAGGAAAGGATCTGGAAATTCAAATTTTACCTCCGAATATCCGCGTGGAAAAATATAAGGAAACCTTCAACATGAAGGCGGAAGGTCCGGTGACGACCGATTGCGGCGGCAAACCTTGTACTCCGGAACAACTCGACGGTTTAAAACCGGATCAAATCAAGAAGTTCAAAAAGAACGGAGCTTGGAAAGAATACCAAGAAAAGGAAGATTCCGCGACTAAGAAGAAGATCAGCGTTCTTATCAGAACCGGCGAATACAAGGACGATAAAAGAGAAGGTTCTTGGAAAACCCTGTATGAAACCGGAGAAGTTCTTCGCGATACTCCGTACGTCGGCGGCGTGAAGGAAGGAGAAGAGAAGAAGTTCAAGCGCGACGGAGTTCAAACCGAAAGCACGACGTACAAAGCGGATAAGAAACACGGTCCGTATTGGAAGAAGAACAACGAAGGTCTGATGGACGAAGAAGGTTCTTATAAGGACGATCAGAAAGACGGGCTTTGGACGGAATACTACGCGGAACCGGGTCAAAACGGCGCGAAGAAGAAAGTTTCCAACTACTCCAACGGACAAAAGCAAGGAGCGGAAACCTCGTATCATAAGGACGGCAGCACCGTTCAGAGCGAAGGTTCTTACAAAGACGATCTGAAAACCGGAATCTGGAAGACGTATTACGATAACGGTTCGATCCAGATGGAAGGCGGCTACAAACCTAAGTTGGAACCGGGAACCGAAAAGGAAAAAGATCCGAAGGAAAAGAAGGCTCTTCGTTCCGGTTATTGGAAAGAATATTATAAAAATGGAAATGTCTTTGCCGAAGGCCAAAGAGAACACACCCGCAAAGGCGTTTGGAAGTTCAACTGGAGCAACGGAAATCCCGCTTACAAAGGCGAGATGATGAACGAGTTCATGATGTCTTCCGCGGAAGCCTATAACAAGGAAGGACAGTTGATCGGAAAAGGGAAACTTCAGTTTTCGATCATGAACATAGACGAAGCGACGAACGAACTCAAGGCGAGCTATAAGCCGGATATTCCGTTTACATATTACAAAAACGGAAACAAACAGTTCGAGATCGTAAGCGACTCGAAGGCGATCGAATACGACGACAACGGATCTAAAATCGGAGAAGGTCCGATCATGGTGGGAACCAACAAGAAGAACGGTTGTTGGACCGTGGGTTCCGGCAAGGTGTATTACATCAACGGAAACGAGAACAAGAGAATGGGAGAAATGCAAGGCTGTAAATGAAGAGGCGCATCGCTTACAACGAGTTTTTACTCTGAAAGTAACTCATGCAGAGCTGCCTATGCGCTCTGCAAGGCTGTAAATGATTCGTTTGCTGCTTTAAAGCATATCTTTGTTTCGACAAAAAAATTGAAATCCGAAAAGCGGAAGCGTAAAAGCTTCCGCTTTTTTGTTTTCCTATGTATATCCTTTCCGGAATTCTCCGATAATATCGTATGAGTTCAGAAACTTCTTCCCGCTCTTTTTGGAAGCGCGACCTCGCAATTTTTTTCCCCACCGCCGTTTTGTTTTTTATTCTCGGTTTTATTCTAAGAAGCTGCGGGCAAAACATCAACCGCACCGCGAAAGTGTCGTATAACGGATGGTTTACGCAAGGCGTTTTGGTTTCGATCGATCCCAAGACGTTAACGATCGCCGATCCCGATCAGGAAATTCCTTTGGAAACGGTCGAAAAGATTGAATTCTTAGCGGATGAAAAAACGGCCGATGCGTCGTCGGAACTTTCCGCGAACGATAAATTGTTCGTAGGAACGTTTCAGCTTACCGTCGGTCCTCATAAGGGAACGCTTCAGTTTTTCGGAGGCAAAAACGGAAGACTCGTCGGAGTTTTGAAGTTCGCCAATTGGGGGAAGGGGAAGCCCGAGTTTTTGAGCGGTATTTTCACGAAAGGAAATCAAATCCAATTCGTCCGTTCCTGCGCCGGAGTAAAATGTTCCGAGATCGGAAGCAATGTCCCGTTTTCACAGAAGTATTCCGGCGTGCTGGAAGGCCGTTCGATCAGCGGAACCTACCGCGGAAACAACAGCTCCGGAAACTGGGACGCAAAACGGTAAGGTTGTCGTAGTTTCTACGATGCGGCCTGAACTCCGCGCCGCATTGGTTTATACGACAGACGGAGATTTCGTTTTTTTGGCCGGCCGATTTTTCGGAGAGAATTTTTTGATCTTGGAAAGTTGACTTTGAATTTTTCTTTCCTCTTCCATAAGGTCGAAGTCGTTCTGAAGCCCTAACCAAAATTGCGGAGGCAAATCGAAATACTTTCCTAATTTAAGAGCATAGTTTGCGGATATATTCCGTTTACCGTGAATGATTTCGCTCAATCGAGATTGAGGAATGCCCGTATCCTTATAAAGTTGATATGCGCTTAAGCCCAAAGGTTTGAGAAATTCCTCGCTCAGAATATCGCCCGGGTGCGGGTTTTTGGTCCATTTTTTCATCTTTCAATCGTAATGACGTAGAGTATTTTCAACGATAATCAACGATTTCTACGTCATGTGCTCCTTCCTCGCTCCAGCGAAAACAAATACGCCATTGATCGTTGTTCGAATACTATATTGACCTTTGCGGTATCCTTGTCTTTAAAACTTTGGATCAATCCTTGAGTACTTACATAAGTTGTAAGTAGAGTCAAGAAGAAAAACGAAAAATTTTTGTATTCGACATCGGGTGACGCACCTCGCGCACTTCGAAGAATGCTTGAATCCGATCGCAGGTTGTCGAATTCTTACCGTATGGAAAAAGATCCGCTTTCCGCAGAAGACGTAGAATTCGCTCGAATCAAACTGGAAACCCTCAAAAAAGAATTAGGAAAAGAAATCACCGGACAAGACGAAGTCATTCGAAACGTCTTGGTTTGTTTGGTATGTCAAGGACACGTGCTTCTTGAAGGAATGCCGGGACTCGCGAAAACCCTTCTTGCTAGATCGCTTGCGAGCGCCTTGGACTTGGACTTCAAACGAATCCAATTTACGCCCGATCTTTTACCCGCGGATCTTGTCGGAACAGTCGTATTCAATCCTAAAACCACGGAGTTCGAAACGAGAAAAGGTCCGGTCTTTACGGGGGTTCTCCTCGCCGACGAAATCAATCGCGCACCCGCCAAAGTTCAATCCGCACTTCTGGAAAGCATGGAAGAGAAGACGATCACGATCGGTGATAAAACGTACAAACTCGACAAACCGTTCTTAGTGATCGCGACGCAAAACCCGATCGATCAAGACGGAACGTATCCGTTGCCTGAAGCGCAGATGGACCGATTCTTTATGAAAGTGAACGTGAGTTATCCCGCGCTCGAAGAAGAAATCGCGATTCTCGATCAACATGGAAAACTCAACACACAAAACGGAAAGATCGCAAAGGTCGTTACCGCCAAGGAGATTCTAAAACTTTCTTCCCTCCTCGACGACGTATTTATCGAAGAAAAAATCAAATCCTATATCGTGCGTTTAGTCCGTAATACAAGACCGGAAGAAAGAACTGTCCCCGAACTGATTCCGTACATCCGCCACGGAGCGTCTCCGAGGGCTTCCTTAAGTATATTAAAAAGTTCTAAAGCAAACGCGCTGTTAAACGGACGAACCTACGTGATCCCCGAGGACGTGAAAGTTTCCTTGGTGGAGATTTTAAGACATAGAATCCTTCTTACCTTCGAGGCGATTTCGGAGGAGTTGGACGTGGAATCCTTGATCCGGACCGTTGTGGAGGCGACTCCGGTTCCCTAAGGCCGCGTTTTCCGGGCGATCGATCTTATGATCCGTAAAGAATTCTTATCCATCCTTTCGAGTCTCGAACTCGGACGCAAAACGCGCTCGTTGAAGGAGAAGACCGGTAGCGCGGAAAGCTCAAAACGGGGAAGGGGACTCGACTTCAAGGACGTTCGCCTTTACAGCTTCGGAGACGACACGCGCCTCATCGATTGGAACGTAACTTCGCGTTTCGGAGAATTGTATGTGCGGGAATTCTACGAGGAAAAAGAAAGACAAGCCATTCTTTTCTACGATATTTCCGCATCGATGGAGTGGGGAACGGGAGAATTCTCCCGCGCGGAAAACGCGTTTCAAGTTCTTGCGCTCCTATCGTTGCTCTATGTTCAAAAAGGCAATCGTGTTAAAATCGTTCTCTATTGCGAAAAGGTGGAATGGGAAACGGATTTTCTGAAATCCAGAGACGAACTTTTGCCCGTTCTGAAGAAGATTTCCGTTCGCGAGCCCGCATCCGGACAATCGAATCCACTGTTGCCGTTTCAATATTTGAAAAACCGGGTTCATAGGCACGCGGAAGTTTTTTTGTTAAGCGACTTTATCGGAATCCGTTCCCTGAAAAAATACGCGAGTTTGAAAAAGTATTATTCGCTGCACGCGGTTCGTTTCCGAGATCCCGTCGAAATCGATCCTCCGAAATCTCTTTTGTCTTTTTTTTATACGCGAGATCCGGAAGAGAGAAACGGAGGTTTTTTCGGCAGAAGCCTTTCGCCCGAATACGAATTAAAATCATTGCGTTCTTTTTTTCAAGGTTCCTTGCTCGATTTGACGGAACACGAACTCCAAGCCAAGGATCTGATCCGGTATTTTTCGAAATGAAATCATATATTCTAATTTTCGTATATTCTTCGATTTTAATGTTTTCCCGGGCCGCGAGCGCGGAGGCGGTCGAGTCCCTTTCTCCCGATCGAACCCTGATCGCGCAGAAAATCCGATACGAGCTAAATTGGACTTCCGGAGCTGTGAAAGACGTTCGTTTCCCCGAAGCGGGGCTTCATTATCTCGAGAATGCGCCGGATATTCCTTGGTTCGAGGTTCTATTCTCCGAAAAAAAGGAAACGAAACTGACCGTAGAGTTCGCCTATTACGTAACGGGAGAATATCCGATTCCGGTTTCGTGGACGACCGCGGCGGGGATGAAAGAATTTTCCAAAAAGACGATTCTTGTGGAATCGGCTATCGCCGATAACGATACGGGCCCGGCGGATATCATTCCTCCGTTGGCGTTTTCCGGTTCCTATCTCGGGCGTTTGATCGTCTTTTTAATTCTGGCCGCTCTATTGTCGGCCTTCGCATTTTACGCGTATCGAATCTACTCCGGAAAAAATTCTCCGTTAGACGCCATCATTCAAGCCGAACCGACTCTCGAAAGGATGGAGGTTTTCGAAATTCGGTTGAACGAACTTCTTAAAAAAGATCCGATTCCCGCGCGGGAGTTCGCACGTCTGCTTTCCGGTTATATTCGGGAGAAGTCTGCGAATCTATCGGGAAGAAAAACTTCCGCATTCACCGAGGCGGAGCTCTTTCGATTCTTATACGATCAATTTCCATTCGAAGAAAAAGAGCTTCAATCCTGGAGAAAATTCTTAACGGAAAAAAAATTCAGACCGGGCGAAGCGTTTCTGACAAGGGAAGATGCCGAAGATAAGTTCGCTCATTGGAAAGGAGTTTGGGATAAAAGATGAACTTCGAATATCCGTACGCCTTTCTTCTATTGGTCCCCGTCTGGGTTTGGGCGTTTATATATTATAAAAATGGAATGTATTTGAGAAGGATGGAAATTCGTCTTCCGGGGAGAAGGGAGGGCGTCTTTTCCGGACTCGAAACATTCGGAAAACTTCTTCCTTTTTTGCGTTCGATCTCGATCAGTCTGTTGATCGTCGCGCTTGCCGGACCCGGAAAAAAAACGACTTTTCTTCCGAGCGAAAAGGAAGGGGTCGATATCATGATCGCCCTCGACGTGTCGGGTTCCATGTCGAGAAGCCGCGACTTTCTTCCCGAAACGAGACTGGGCGTTTCCAAAAAGCTGCTCCGAAGATTTATCGAAAAAAGACAAAACGATCGATTGGGTTTGGTAGTATTTGCCGGGGCCGCTTATCTGCAAGCGCCGTTGACCGGTGACAGGGAATCTCTGAACGAGATTTTAGGAACGATCGAAGAGGAAACAGTAGCGGAGCAAGGTACGGCGATCGGAGACGCGATCATTCTTTCCACATATCGATTGAGAAGTTCTCAAGCAAGATCCAGATTGATCGTATTGATCACCGACGGGGTTTCGAACACGGGCAAGATCGATCCCGTAACCGCAACGGACCTTGCGGAACATATCGGAGCCAAGATTTATTCCATTGGAATCGGGAAAGAAGAAAGTTCGTACGAGATCAATTTCGAAATTCTACAGGAGCTTTCCGCTAATACGGGCGGCCAATTCTTTCGAGCGGAGGATCCCGAGGAAATGAAAGCGGTGCTTGCATCGATCGATTCTTTGGAAAAAGATCCGTTGCAGGCACCTCCGCAGGAAGTTCGCGAGACCGAATACGAGATATGGCTCTATCGAGCTCTCGCGATTCTTCTCTTGGATTTGATGTTGCGGGCCTTCTTTTTCAGGTATTACGTATGAACCAGGAATTCTCACCTTATTTGGCGAACGTTTTCTACGCGATTGCGGTCATTTGGGCGTTGTATTCCATTCTTAGAATATTCGTGATCTTTAAAATTAGGGAATGGAGAATCATATACCCCGGCTTGGAAAGGAGTTCTTCGTTTCCGGCGGTCCGTCTCGTTTTGGCGAGGATCTTTTTGATCTTTGCTACCTTGGTTTGTGTCTTTCTATCCGGATTGAAAACGGATTATAAGGACGAAAAAAAAGAGGAATCTTTCAAAGGAGTCGATATACTCTTTCTCGTGGATGTAAGTCTTTCCATGCAGGCCATCGACAGCAGCCCGACGCGCTTGGCGCGGTTTAAGGAAGTTTTGCTGCGAATGCTACCTTCCCTTTCGGGAAACCGATTCGGAATGATCGTCTTTGCGGCCAGTCCGTTTTTGTATTGCCCGATGACCTCGGACGTCGCAGCGTTTTCGGACTACGTGCGCGGTTTGGACGTGGACATGGTGGGGGACCGGGGAACCGACTTGAACAAAGCGTTTTTAAAAGCGGATACGATTCTTAAATCGGAGAAGATTTTTCGAAACCGAATTCTCGTTTTGGTAACGGACGGGGAGGATTTAAACGATCCGGAAACGATCGCTTTCCCCGCGAGCTTTCAAGTCTGGGCTTCCGGCACGGAAGCGGGCGGACCGATCGCTTACAACGACGAGGATTCCGGTTTGAGCGGATTTCTTTTAAAAGACGGAACCTTAACGCCTAACATCAATTCGGCGGGGATCATTCAGTCCAAGATGAACCGAAGTTTTTTAAGGAATCTGGCGGATAAGAACGACGGAAAATTCTATTCTTTGGACGAGAACCCGCCGGACGCGGAAAGTCTAAAAAAGGAAATCCTGGCCTTAGAGGAGAATTTTTATTCTCGAAGGAAGGACTTGAAACGTTCGGAAGGTTCGGGCGTTTTTCTGTTTGCAGCGGTTTTATTCCTGTTGGCGGATTGGATTCTCGTGGAATCCTTTCTTTTCCCGAAACGTAAGACGGATGTGCCGGTATGAAATTGATTCATAAATTATTATATTCAATTTTTATTATAATTCTTTTAATCCGGAGCGGATGGTTCGAGTTGTACGCGGTCGAGCTCGATCCGGGAGGGAATCGGGTCGGCGAAGGACTCGAACACTACAATCAAGGAGAATATTTCGAATCCCTCCGATCGTATCAGGAAGCGGAGTCGTATTTTCCGGACGATCCGAGGCTCGAGTTCAATCGAGGAGCGGCGGAATTCAAATCCGGAAACTTAGACAAAGCGATTCGTCATTTTGAAAAATCGGCCAATTCCTCTTCCCCCGAAGTGCAGTGGAAATCGAGATTCAATCTGGGAAACAGTTATCTGCGTGCCGGAGATCGCAAACGCGCCGCGGAAGAATACATCAAGGCACTAAAGATCAATCCGGATCTCCAAGAAGCGCGGAAGAATCTGGAATATCTTCGTAAAACCCCTCCGCCTTCCGGGAACCAATCCAAAAATTCGAACCAATCCCCTTCTCAAAATCAACCGCAATCCAAGGGCGGTTCCAACTCCGGCAATCGGACCCAAAGCGAAGACCGTCTTTCTAAAAGGGAAGGGGGCGGCGATCCTCACGATAAACGAGATCGTCTAACCGAAGAGGAATCGAAACGTATCATGGATTCTTTGGACTTAAACAAGATCCGCAGAAAAAGCAGAAAGAGCCGAGACAGAGAGGTCTTTTGGTGAAAAAGATCTGGTTCGTTTTTCTCCTATTCGCTTATCAATCGCTTTCGGCGGACGAGACGAAATTCTACGTTACGCGAAACATGTTTCATCTCGGAGAGGAATCGTATGCCGTTTTCGAAATGGATATGGGTTCCAAATTCGCGATTCCGCAGAACTCCTTTTCCAACGGAGATATCACCGTATTTTATGCGGGCTCCGAAGAAAACACTACGATCATCAACTTTCAAGTATTCCGAAAGCGCCTTTTGAAATTCCGAATCAAGGCTTCCAAACAAGGTGTGTTTACGCTTCCTTCCGTAAGCATAGAAGTGAACGGTAAAAATTTTACCCCCGGGCCGTTGCAGGTTCAGGTGCTTGCAAGATCTCAAACCGCAAAGAGCCGCGGTTCGTTCTTCGATCGATTCTTTCAATTTGAAGGAGAGGAGCTTCCCGAAAACGCGGATCTCAAGGTGATCTTTCAAACGAGCAAAAAGGAAGCGTGGATCGGAGAACCGATCATCGGTTATTTTACGTTGTATTATAGGGACGTGCGTAAACCGTACTTCGATCGCAATCCCGCCGATTCGATTCAGTTTCCGTATTTCAGAAGCGAGATTCTTACCGGGGTGGCGGTTAAGGTTCCCGAGCAGGTTTTATACGAAGGAAATATCTACGACATCGCCGTTTACAACAAGGAAATCTATTCTCTCATTCCGCTTCGCGCGGGAGAATTCCTTCTGGGCAAGACGACGTTCTCTTTGGAAGGTCAGCTTCAATCCTACTTCAACGTCAAGACGGTTTCAACGACTCCGAATCGGATTCACGTTAAGGAACTTCCCGAATTTGCGGGACATTTCAGCGGGGGAGTCGGAAAATTTAAGGCGACCTTGAAACTGAAGAACGAACCAGAACACGTGGAAGTAGGGGATACGTTGTATTTGAGTTTGGTGTTGGAGGGAGAAGGAAATCTTTCTTCCGTTTCCGATCCTCTGCGTTCTTTTTGTAAAGCGGGGAAGGATTGCGTTTCTTTTTCCACGTTGTATGACACATCGAGGACTTGGAAGTTCACCGAATTGGAAAACTCCGGATACGGATTTTATTCCATCGCAAGATTCGAATACGGAATTCCGATGCAAAAGACGGGCCTTTGGAAACAGGAACCGGTCGAATTCGTTTTTTTTAATCCTAACTCGGGAAGTTATCAAACGGTATCGATCGAGATTCCTTCGGTGAACGTTCTTCCTGCAGCTCGAAAAAAAGAAAAGCCGAACGAATCTCCGTCGATGAATCCTCTTTCCGAAGGATTGCATCTTCCGATTCCGGTTTATATCATCGGTTTCGTATCCGTATTCTTTGTCGCGGTTTGGACTTGGCTTCGATTTCAAAAATCGGACGCCGTTTCCATTTGGATCGAATCGCTTCCGATGCTATTTCCGATCTTAGGAGTTCCGGTTTTAAAAGAACTTGACCAGCGAACGGGAAGCAAACGAGGCTTGGTATTAAGACAATCCCTTTTGTCGAAAGGGGTCCCCGAAGCGGACGTTTCCTTTCTTGTGGAAATTTCCAAAGCGGATGCGGATGCCCACTTTGCGGAACTCGCTTCCCGATTGAACTTTCAGGAAAGAAACAATCTGCTTAGAATCGCGCATCAATTTTTAACAACCCAAAAGAAGGAGGAATACCAATGAGCGAAGAAATCAAAGGAAGGATTTCCGTAGAGACGGAAAACATCTTTCCGATCATTAAAAAATGGCTGTATTCGGAAAAAGATATTTTCATCCGCGAGCTCGTATCCAACGCGAGCGACGCGATAACGAAGCTGAAAAAGATCGCGTTCTCCGAAGAATTCGAAGGCGGAACGGATTATAGAATCGATCTCGATTTCGATCAGGAAAAAAGAATTCTGATCATCGAAGACAACGGGATCGGAATGAGTTCCGAAGAAGTCCAGAAATACATCAATCAAATCGCCTTCTCCAGTGCTGAAGAGTTCGTCAAAAAATTTCAAGGCGAAGGAGCGCAACCGGAAATCATCGGACATTTCGGTTTGGGATTCTATTCCTGTTTTATGGTCTCCACCAAAGTGGTCATCGAAACCAGGTCGTATAAAAAAGGTTCCGCCGGAGTCGTCTGGGAAAGCGAATCGGGAACGGAATTCTCCTTACGTTCTTCGGACAAGGCGACAAGAGGAACCAAAATCACGCTGCATCTCGATTCCGATTCGGGAGAATATCTGGATCAGTGGAAACTCAAAGAGCTGATCCGTAAATACTGCGACTTTCTTCCCGTCCCCATCTACGTAAAAAACGAACAGGCGAATAAACAAACTCCGCTTTGGTCGGAAACTCCCGCCTCCGTGACCAAGGAAAAATACGAGGAGTTTTACAATTATCTTTTCCCGTTTTCGGGAGAACCTCTCTTTCACGTTCACCTCAACGTGGATTATCCGTTCCGTCTTCAAGGAATATTATATTTTCCTAAACTAAAACACGAACTCGACGTGAATCAGTCCGGGATCAAACTCTACTGCAATCACGTGTTCGTAAGCGACGACGCGAACGACCTGGTCCCCAAATTTCTGACCGTTCTCAAAGGGACGATCGATATTCCCGATCTTCCTTTGAACGTTTCCCGCTCGTATCTTCAGAGCGATCCTCTCGTCAAAAAAATCTCCTCTCATATCGTTAAAAAGATCGCGGATCGATTGAACGAGGAATTCAAAAAGAACGAAGAGGACTTCCGAAAGAATTGGGACGAGATTTCCATTTTCGTAAAATACGGAATGCTCACGGACGATAAGTTCTACGAAGCCGCAAAGGATCTCGTGTTCTTCAAAACCTCGAACGGGGAAATTACTCGTCTTGAAGATTATTGGACTAAGAACAAGGAAAAGAACAACGGCAAAGTGTTCTATGCGAACGAATCGGAGACTTCTTCCGTTTATATGGATCTGCTCAAGTCGCAAGGGCTCGAAGCGATCCTGGTCGATACGAGAATCGATTCCCATTTCGTCCAGTTTTTGGAATCCAAAAATCCGGATATGAAGTTTCAACGAGTGGATTCCGAACTCGCGGACGGGGTCGTGGACAAGGATCACGCGTCTCAGATCGTGGATGCGGAAAATAAGACGCCCGCCGATCGTGTGAAAGAACTTTTTGACAAGGTTCTAAAACGCGACGGGTTGGAAATTAAGGCGGAACCTCTTAAAGCGGAGGGAGTTCCCGCGGTCGTGCTCCTTCCCGAACATTTGAGAAGAATCAGCGAGATGAATACGATGGGCGGCCAAAAACCACTCGATCTTCTAAGGAATCACACTCTCGTGATCAACACCCGTTCGGCCTTGGTTCAGAACATTCTCGGGCTCGCGGGAGGGGTGAATTCGTCTAAGGCCGATAAGCTGGTGCGCACAGTATACGACATGGCTCTTCTCTCTTCTAAGATTTTCGGAGAAGCGGAGTTCGCCGAGTATCTGAAACGCACCACCGAAACCCTGGAGGAATTAAGCGCCTCTTAAATTTCACGAAAAAAGACTTGGAATTCCGAGGTCGATCCGATACATATACTGAGCGTTTTACGATGGATCGGCTTCGGATACAACTGCTTCTGATATTCCTTCTCGGTTCCGCGGATTTTATGTCCGCGCAAGGGACCGCGCCGGTTTCCAAACCTCCCGAGGAAAACGGAGACATTCATAAGAAGGACGCGGCCTCTCTCGATAAGGAATACTACGAGTATTATTTCCGGACGATCCCGGACGTGGACGCCCTCGAAAAGGCGAAACTCGAATACAACCTCATCCGCAGCTTTAAACTCGAATTAAGAAGAAGGGAACCTTCCGTAAGTCAGGAATATCTGAAACAGATCAAGGCTTCGAGCATCCGATACGAACGGGTCCAGCCGGATTCGATCTGGATGCGCGGCATCCGCAGCCAGATGCAACATATTAAGTTTCAAGAATATATGTATATTGTAATATATGAGAAGTATTTTCTGTATATTTCCTACGAGATCAATCCGTCGCGTTACGTGATGGAGCCGTATCAGGTGCAGTTGATCTTCCAAAAGGAAAATCCGTTTTTTATCAAGCTGCCCGACCCTTGAAAATCCAGTAATAGATTCCCGCTCCGATGATCGTTCCGGAAAAACAAAGTCCGATTAGAGCGAACATCTCCAGAAAATCGAAATCGTTGATGAACAGGGAATTCTTTTTGATTCTCGCTAGAACGCGCACTTTACCGAACGTTTCGAAGGTTTGTCTGCGTACTTCGATGCTGTCTCCGACGCGGAGTCTTTGAGAAAGATTTTCGTCCACTTGTTCGGTGATTTCGTGTAACTTACCGGATTCGTCGGGCACTCGATACGAAACGAGATACGCTCGTTTCCCCGATTTTTCAACGCGTACGGATTCGGTAAGAGTTCCGAAAACGGTGGGTCCCGGTTCCCGCAGACTTTCGTAAACTTGATCGAGATGTTTGTTCTCGCCGGATACGATCCAATAAAAGGGAAGAAAGAATAGAATCGAACTCCATCCGAGCGTAAAAAGAATCTTGTAAAACGGAGTTGAGTACGATGAATCCATAGGATGAGAAAAATCGAGTTCTAAACAGTTAGTTTTCAATTCCCCGCGATTATTACAACCAGATAAAATAGGATCGAACGGCTAAATTCAGGATGGCGACGTTTTTCCGTTTTGCGAAGTTCGACGTATGAATCTTTCCCGATCTCAATTCTTACGCTACTTAGGGAAGGGCGCGGCGGCATTGGCTCTCGTCAAGTCCGGGGCGCTTGCCGCAACCGCTTCGTCGAAAACAAAGTCGAATCAACGAAACAAGAAAGACCTTCTTCCATCCAAACAAAACTCATTTCCAAAATTTCGACCGATCGCTGCGAGTGAACGAGACGAATTGATTCTCCCGGAAGGTTATCGTTACGGAACGATCGCACTTTTCGGGGATCGTATCAATCCGCAAGGAGATACGTTCGGCTTTAATTCCGACTTCAATTGTTTTCTTCCTTTTGCGGGTAAGAAGGACACGGGTCTTCTGTGGAACAATCATGAAACTCTCGGAACCTTGGAATACTACGTCAACGGATACGACAGTCAAAAACAGGGACCGAATCTAAGAACGGATAAGCAGATCGAACAATATCTGTATGCGTTAGGCGGCTCGGTGCTCCGAATCGCAAAACAAAACGGAGAATGGAAACTTTCTCCCGATTCCAAATACGGCAGAAGGATCAACGGTCTTACCGAGTTTCGATTGACCGGTCCCGCGGCGGGAAGTTCCGCGCTCGGAAATACGAACAAGGTTTTCGGGACGTTTGCGAACTGCGCGGGAGGAACCACGTTCTGGAATACGATTCTTTCCTGCGAAGAAAACGTGGAATGGGTGATCGAGCCGTGCAAACTCCCGCACGAAACGCATTACGGATGGGTAATAGAGGTCGATCCGTTCGATCCCAAGTCGACTCCGGTCAAACACACCGCATTGGGAAGATTCGCGCACGAGAACGCTGCGCTCGTATTGTCTCCTTCGGGCAAACTCGTGGTCTATATGGGGGACGATGCGAGGGACGAATTCGTGTATAAGTTCATATCAAAGAATTCTTACGATCCTTCTCTCGGGGCCGGAAACTCGAGTTTGCTCGAGGAAGGAACCTTGTACGCGGCCGATTTCGAAAAGGGAATTTGGATTCCGCTCGATTTCGAGTCGAACGAAACATTACGAAATTCTAAAAAAGAAAGCGGGGAACGGCGATTCGGATCGCAAGCGGAAGTTCTCGTTCGTTGCAGGGAAGCGGGAAAAGTTTGCGGAGCGACGCCGATGGACCGCCCGGAAGACATCGAAATTCATCCGTTGGACGGGACCGTTTTTATCGCGATGACCAACAACGACAAACACGGAAATCATTTCGGACAGATCGTTCGTATCCACGAAAAATCGGGCGATCACGCGGGGCTGGAATTCGACTATGAGATCTTTGTCGCGGGCGGAAACGGTTCCGGTTTTGCGGCGCCCGACAATCTCGCGTTCGACAGCGCGGGAAATCTCTGGATGGTCACGGACATTTCCGCAAAGAACTTAAACAAATCCGTATATAAGAAATACGGCAACAACGGTTTGTTCGTGATTCCCACGCAAGGAGCGGACGCGGGTAAGGCGTTCCAGTTCGCTTCTTCCCCCACGGGTGCGGAGCTGACCGGACTTTGGTTTACGCCCGATCAAAAGGAATTATTCCTTTCGGTGCAACATCCGGGAGAAACCACAAAGGACTATCAAAACCCGACGAGCCGGTGGCCGCATGGAGGGAACTCCCTGCCGAAGCCGGGAGTGGTTGCAATTTATTTAAAGTAGTTTTGACCGTGCGGTCGGCGGAAAGCGGTCCGCGGGCAACGAATCATTGCGCCGCGACTTGAATGGCTTCGGCTTCGGTTGTTAGGTGAGTGAACGGTTTCCAAAGTCCCAAGAGATTGAAGATTTGGATCACCTTGTCCGAGGCTTCGGTCAAAATCAGCTTTTTTCCGTCGTTGCTCAGTTTGTTTCTCAACTCGAAGATCGCTCGGATTCCGGAGCTGGAAATGTATTTGAGCTCGCTTAGGTTAAGAATGACCACATCGGGATGAGGAGGATCGATGATTTCCTGTTTAAAATCGGTAAAACTGCTTTCATCCAATCTTCCGTCGAGTGAGTAAACGAAAACGCCCGTCGAAGTTTCTTTCTTTTTAATGCTCAGTTGACTCATTGCTTACGAACCACTACGTGTAATTTTTTTTTGGAGAGGCTAAATTCAGCTTTTGCGCCCGGCGGAAAATCGTAAATCGTTTCCGCAAGAGAATCGATCGAAATTCCACCCTTCATTTCGGAAATCAAACTAAAACGATCCAAGACCGTAAAGTGGTCCAGAGTATACCGAGTATGTTCCTTCTTTCGAAGCTCTCTACAATAGACTTTGAAAAACGGGGATTGTTTGTCAAAACTTGTATCCGTATTTTCACAGGACATAACCCATCCGGTCGAACCTGCGCCCGTATAAACCAAAAGCCCCGAACATTTCTGTTCCTCCATTTCGTTCCCGTGGTGGATGAAAAACCGACTCGTGAGATCGGGACTGTTGTTTCGGATCGAAATTTCGCTGATCCCCTGTAATGTGCTGACCTTTCTCCCGTCGGGATAATGGATCTTCACTTCGATGAGAGGCCATTCTTCGATGGCGGCGTTGGACCAGTCTGTTTCCAGGGCTTTTTTGATGTCTTCCACGTGAAAGGAAAGAAGGGCGCCTACGGACGTCGGAGGATCGGAATTACAGCCCAAAACGAGCGTGTCCACGGCGTGGTGCGCGACGAAGGTGAAATGATTGTCCCCGCCGAGCGCGATCACGAGATCGAAGTCGGACGGAGGATGGATGTCCATATTCTTTCGAAAGATAAACGTGCTATCGGGGAAAAGCCGTTTGAGAGTTTCCCGGTTTGCAAGTTGTCGGAGATGCGATTCGTGGATTCTCGCAAACGAATCGTTTTGAATCTTATAAATTTTTTCGATTTTTTCGAGAGAACCCCATTCTTCCAAATCCAATTCGAACTTGGTGCGTTTCCCCAAGATAAGAACCCGTTTTGCGGCCTTTAATCTCTCCAAAGACATTGATTGATCCAAATACAGGACCGTTTGGAAAACAGAAACCCATTTTTCGGCGGGAAAGAATTTTCGGTGCCGCAAATTTCACGCAGATGCGCGGGTTTCTTCGAACAAAAAAAATCGGACCCGAGTCGAATCAAACCAAAATCTGTTCGGAAGAAACGTCCTGATCCCGATCCTCGTCCCTCGATTCCTTTTCGGAGACGATCGCTTTGAGAGTCGTCATAATCATACGGAACTTGGAACGGTTCCCAACGAGACGATAGAGTTCCACAAGATGTTTGAGGTTCCGTATGTTTCCCGGTTCGCGGGAACGAAGACGTTCCGAGTATTCGATCGCCTTTAGATATTCCTTCGTTTTTCGAAGCGTAAAGGAAGTGTAATATAGAAATTCGTTGTCGAACGGAAACTTGGCGACGTAGTTTTCGGAATAGTTCGCCGCAGGAGCGTAGTCCTTCTGATGAATGCAGATTCTTGCAAGTTGTTTGTAAAGACCCGGATCGGAATCGCTGATCGCGAGGGCTTTTTCGAAAAGATTCCTCGTCTGTGAAAGGTTCTTTTTTCGGATCTGCTGAATCCCTTCCTTGACGAGAAGATTGTATTCGTCCCCGGCGGATGGAACCTTTTGCAGGGAAATCTCCGTGGGAATTTTATATGCAATTTTCATAATGGAAAGGTCGTCCGTAACCTCTCCCGCGTGAGCGATCAGTTTTTCGAGGTCGTGCAGATCCCCGTTGGCGAGTTCCACGAGCCGCAAAAAAAGAGTTTCGTCCTCGTTCATAAACGTTTCGTCGGATCCGGGCTTGCGCAGAAGAATGTCGTCTCTTCCGTCAGAACCGATAAACAGAAAGTCGTTCGGTTCCAGTTTAAAAACGCGGATGATCGGCTCGGACGCATTCTCCGTAAAACCGATCTTACGAAGAAGCAATTCCGGATCCAGAAAACTCGCTTTCCCGTCTCTGTAAAGAACCATCCAAGGATGTTCCGCGTTGATGGAATACAAGGCTCCGGTTTCGTGATCGATGAGAGCTATGACGGCGGACACGAGCATACTGCCGTCGAACGTGACGAATACGTTCTGCAATTCCGTATAACAGTCCTTCAGCCATTTCTCGGGCGTTTTCTTCTGATTGGATCGGGAAAGCTGAGTTCTTGTTACGATCGCTTTGAAAACGGTCCCCATCACGAGCGCGCCGCCCGCGCCTTGGATGGATTTACCCATCGCGTCCGCGTTTAAAACGACGAGATAAATCTTGCCGTTCAAGGTGATTTCTTGAATGGAACAGAGATCTCCTCCGATTTCCGAATTCTTCGTGCGGAAGCGGAATTCCTTCTTCTGCTTGAGAATGGATTCGATCTTCGTATTCTCGTCGCTATAACGCAGAGAAGTCAACGGTTGAATGAGAAGGGAAGTGAGATAATAATCCCCGTCCTGTTTTTCCTTGAGAGACTGGACTTCGTTTAACGTTTCCTGAAGTTCCTGCGTTTTTTCCTCCACCTTTCTTTCGAGAAAAAGCTGATGATCGAGAAGTTCCTTTTTCATATTCACGAACACTTCCCCCATTTGACCGAGTTCGTCCGTGCGGTCCAAATCGATGATCGTGGTTTCGTCTTCGGAAGGATTCTTCATCGCGAAGTTGAGAGCCTTGACCGCGTTGATGATGTCCCTCGAAAAAAGATAGGATACGAGAAGAATTCCGATAAAGATCGAAAGAGCCAAGAGCCCGCAGTAGATCCAGAGATTCCGCGTAGTAGTATGCAGCTCCGTTTCGTCGATTAAAAGAACGAACTCGAGGGCGAGATTGGTCAGTCCCTTATTTTCGTACGGGATGCGCGTAAGATAAAAGTATTTTCCTCCGAACGAAAAACGGTTCCCGCTTTTGAGAGAACCGATCGGATGATGTTTCAGATATTCCCGGATGAGAGGACCGGATGCGGAGATTTGTTTTTCCTTTTCGTAGATCGCCATCTGAACGTCGCTCGAGCCGGTGATGTTCTCCGTGAATTTTTGATCCACGACCTGACCCACTAAGACCAAGGAGCCGTTTCGCAGCGGAGAAGTGACTCGGAGTCCGAGACCGCTGTGACCGAGTTCGAGTGTGGAGGCGATCTTGCCGCTCAGCGCTTCCTGAACGATCTTTTGTTTGGACTTGTCGTCTCCGAAATCGCCGGGTCTGTGAAACCGATATACTACCTTGCCCGAAGAGGAAATCACTTCGAAGATCGAAAGATCGTATTGTTTCATGATTCCCAAAAAGTATTCTCTCTGAGAATCCAAAAGACCTCGGTTGCCGGAACCCGCCTCCAAAATCGAAATCGTTTTGGAATTCCGTTCCAACTCTTTGAGCATAAAACGGATCGTCTCTTCCTTGTGTCTGAGTTCTTTTTGAAAATCGACGGATTTGTCGAGGGCTCGTTTATCCTGAGGTTCGTTTTTGACTCGATCGATCATCTGGATAAAGGTGACCGCTAAAATCAAAACGAGAAATAACTGACTTGCACTTAAGATTAAAAATATTTTTTGACGAAAGCTCATAAAAACTCGCTGAAGTTAAAGCTCGAACGGATTGGTTTTGTTTTTTCAGCATAAAAAACGAATTATCACTTGAACCCAAAGCATATAAAGTTAGTTTAGAAATCCACCGGTTTGGCGATCGGGAATGTGAAAATCTCGTTACAGAAATAAAGAGCTTTATGTCCCCAGAAGAGAAACGAATTCAAGAATTAGAAGATGAAAATAAACGACTCAAACGGCAAATAGAGAACACGGCGCATTCTCCCTATCTGAAAAAGGGAATGGCGAGCGTTCGTTATTACGCCAGAATCTTCCGCGAAGAGATCGTGGAAAACGAGATTCGGGGAAGAATCGACGAAAGTCTGGGAACCCTCTACGAGATCAAAAATTTCGTTCATCGTTATTCCTCGTTAGCCGGACTCGATCCGGACACGATCCGCATCATCGCGACCGAGGCCACGCAAAACATCGTGGAACACGGTCAGGGAAAATACGCGGAAATCGAATTAGAATTACATAATGAAGTTGTGAATCCCTTTTTTAAGATGTCCTTCAAACACGAGATGCAGCCGGGGATGAAATACACCCTTTCGCAGATCAACGAGAACGTTAAGAAAGGAGACTTCTCCTCCGAGCTGTTCGACATAGAAAGTTCGCGGGGCAGGGGAGAATTCCTCATGAAGGAACTCGCCGACGAGAGAAGAGTATTGAACGGGGTCGAGATCACCCCCGAAGGGAACAAGGTTCACTACTTCAAACGCGTGCTGATCAATTACCGCGATCCGAAAGGGCCGAGAGACGTGACGAGTTTCGACGAGATCAAGGAAGAGATTGATCGACTCGATCCGGAAGAAGCCCTCTGTTACTTTCATATCGATCACAGAAAAAGCAAACTTTCCTCCGTCACCATCGTTGTCACTTCTTCCCGAGAAACAAAACTGAGAACGCTGATGGAAGAAGCCGGTTTTTATCTGGTCCACAAGGACAAATATTATAGAGCCGTGTTCTGTTCGTTCGAACCGACGAAAGAGTTCACTCCTTCGGAGTTGGAAAATCTTTTCGAGAAAGTCCGCAAACAAGTGGAGATCGAAAAGGAATGAACGCCGGTGGAGGCGAAGCCGGAACCGGCGGAACAAGCGGTGCCGGTTCAAGCGGAGGATTTCCGTTTCATCCGTTCCGTGATTTTTTACTCGGAGAAGTTCTATTCAAAACCTTGCAGGAAGACGGAGTAAACGTCGTGGATGCGGAAGCCGCCGTTCTTTCGCATTTGCCTTCCGATAAAAAGAATTTCGTATTCACACCCAACGCAAAAAAACAAACCCTTCTCAACCTTTATCCCGAAAAAATCCGCGGGTTTCTCAAATCCAAAAAAGGAAACGAGATCAAACAGGAATTCAAAACGATGATCGCGACCGAAGGAAGAATGGATCTCGCGCTTGAACTGTTGGAATGGTTGTTCACCGGGTTCGACGAACGGGAATTGTTAAACGAATTGTTTTCCCTGATTCTGAACGATCGGATTCCTTTGCAGGAGGGATTTTTGGATCGTTTAAAAAAGAATTACGAGGAAGAAGTTCTGAAGGATCTGGAAAATATAGAATAAGCGGGTTTGGCCGTGATGCGGCCCGCCGAAGGCGGGCCGGTTATCAGGTGTAAAACTTAAGCGGCGATTGTGGATGTCGGATCGACGATCACGTCCGAACCGCGAAGGACTTTCTTGCCTTTTTCGGTCCAGACGGTTCTTTGAATTTTGATGATTCTCAGCATGTGAAGGATTTTCATCACTTGATAGGTGAGATCCAACTCGAACCAACGAAACGCAAAGTTCGGAGAATTCGGATGCGCGTGGTGATTGTTCTGATACAATTCTCCTGCGATCAAAAAGTCTACGAATAGGGTGTTTTTGGAATTGTCCGGATTTTCTTTGTGGTTTCTGTAACCGTACATGTGACCGCACCAGTTTACGATCGCGCCGTGAATCGGTCCCATCAACCAATGAATCGGAAGTAAAAGATACCAGCCGTATTGACCCGCAGGAACAAAGTAAAGATAGAATAACGTGTAAAGGGTTCCGCAGAAAAGCCGGAACGTCCAAGAATCGCTCAACATGTCGATCGCCGGCCACTCCGGATAATTTCCTTTGAATTCTTTTTCAACGTTCGCTTTACGATCCAGGATCGATTCGTAATTCAGCGCGGTCTTCCACATCATATCCAAAAATCCTTTGGAAGCAACGGGAGAATGCGGATCTTTCCCCGTATCGCTGTAAGCGTGGTGTTGTCTATGCATGATCGCGTAAGCGCGGGGATTCAAGAAGGAAGAACCCTGAGCCACGCAGGTAAAAAGATAAAAAAACTTTTCCCAGAACTTGTTCATTTTGAACATCGCGTGCGCCGCGTATCTGTGAAGAAAGAACGATTGAGCGAAAGCCGATAAGAACCAATGCCCGATAAAGAACGATAGAATGATCGCCATCTAGTAAACTCCTGTTGATAAATAGGAGCGGGTTGCCGGGGGGAGGTTGCAGAAAAATTACGGCGTTTCGAAAAAAAGAAAAGGGAAAAATTTCGATGAACGGATTCCGCTTTGCGGCGAATTATTTCGTGAGGCGGGGAATTTTCGCCGAATGGATGTCTTTTGCCACGCAAAGGGCCGGAACTTCGACCCTTTGATTTAGAAAAGAAATGCGGAAGGATTATTTTCCTTTGTGAACCGGTTTTACGGGAACTCGGATCGCATCCACTTTGATTTTGTAACCGCCGGAAACGGTAACGATTCCTTTGTAAAGATCGGAAACGTCCGTTACTTTGGCGATGAACCAGCCGCAGGTGCGCGCTTCGTCTTTGCTTTCCGGAGCGCGATATCCGTCTTCGGTTCCGAGGTCCGCCATGATTACGATGCTGCCGATTTTCAGATCGTTTTGTTTCGCAATCTCGGTCGCATAAAAGAATTTCGTCCAAACCTTATTGCCGTCATGCACTTGAAGAAACTCCGCTTCGTTTTTCGTTTTTGAGGAAGGTGCGGTGAGTTGTTTGGCGAGATGAACGTAAATCCAAGGCTGGTTTTTGAATTCTTCTTTCGTGATAAAAAAATCATCGGGTTGAATGTAATGTGCGTCTTCTTCCGCAAAAAGAATCGAAGGAAGAAGCGAGATAGAAAGCACAAGTGCGATGGTCGCGCATGCGGAACGGAAAGGATTTTTCATTTTTGACTCCTTGTCAAAGATTCACTCTAAATAGATTGTATTGATTTTAATCGGATCGTCGCCGATCGATTTAAGGAATCAAGCTAAAGTCCGTCCCGATTTAGGAAACAAATATTTTCATATATTTAATGCGATCGTTGAATGCGGTGTCTGTTTCGGACGTGTAGTCTTATATAAAAATAAAAGCCGATCTTAAATCTTGTTTGATCCTTTTGAAATACTACGAAGAGTAACCTGAATCGGAGGACTTTATGAAAGGAAAGAAAATCGGGGTCTTAGGTTCGGGAATAGTAGGGCAGACGCTCGCAAACGGATTCTTAAAACACGGAGCCGAAGTAAAGATCGGAACGAGAGATCCCGGAAAACTCAAAGAATGGTTGTCTAAAGCGGGAAGCGGCGCTTCGATCGGAACGTTTGCGGAAACGGCGAGTTTCGGCGACATCTTGGTTCTTTGTTCGAAGGGAAACATCGCATCCGAAGTATTGAAATTGGCAGGAGTGGATTCGCTTACCGGAAAAACGGTGATCGATACGACCAACCCGATTTCGGAAGAACCTCCCGTAAACGGAGTATTGAAATTCTTTACAACATACAATGAATCTCTAATGGAGCAATTTCAGAAACAGGTTCCGAAGGCGAACTTCGTAAAGTGTTTCAGCTCGGTTGGAAGCGGATTGATGGTCAATCCGAGCTTGAAGGGAGGAACTCCGAGTATGTTTATCTGCGGGAACGACGAGGCCGCGAAAAAACAAGTTCGAGAAATCTTGGACGAATTCGGATGGGAAACGGAAGATATGGGAAAAGTCGAAGCGGCCCGCGCGATCGAGCCGCTTTGTATTCTTTGGTGTATCCCCGGATTTTTATCACAATCCTGGACGCACGCATTCAAAGTATTGAAATGATTTTTTGACGAAGAATCGATCCCTTACGGTTTCGGTTTCGTGGAAGTAGATCGGGATTTAGTTCCTCCGGCAGCCTCCAGAAGAGGAATGATCGCCGAACGTTCGTAAGCCGTTGCGAGGGAAAGAGCCGTATAACCGTCCACCTGATAATTCGGGTCCGCCTTTTTGTCCAAGAGCGCCTTTACGAGTTCGGGTAGATCGAAATAAACGGATAGATGAAGGATTCTCCAGCCTTTCGTTTCCGTATTCGGATCGGCTCCTTCGTTTAACAATTTGACTGCAGTTTTCAGATCCTTCTTATAAGCGGCTTTGACGAGCGCGTTGTTTTTAGCGGTTTGTTCTTCCGGCGTCAGCGAGGTCGTTGTCGCCGCGTTGTCGGAAGGTTTCGGTTCTTCTTTTGCCCGATCGGAGATGCGCGCATTCGGATTCCCTGCGAAGGCATAATCGAATACGACTCTGGATTCTTGTTTTCCTTTATGAAAGAATAACTTTCCGTTGGAATAGGCCGGATGTTCGATCTTTGTCACTTCGGCAAGATTGGTTTGAGAGTCATAAACGGTTCCGAAATTCTTTCCCGTAAAAAGCTCTGCGATCAAACTTTGAGCGGTCCAAGGAGCCCATGTCGCATAATAACCTTGAAAACCCGCCTTTAAGAAAGGCGCGGAATACATCGAAACCCTGTGTTTCGTTTCTTCCGCATCGATTACCCCCATATCATAAGCCATATTGCCCGCCGTAAAACAAGCGCCTAAGAAAAGTACGACCGCACCCGGCGCGGGCTTGAGAGTATTTTCCACATCTTCGTTCGAAACGAATTTTCCCTTTAAAGCAAAACCGCCCACATACTTTTGATGATACGGAGAATCGGTTAAGTTGCTTCCCACACCGTGACCCGCATATAAAACCAAGTTCGCTCCTTGGATAGAGCCTTTGATTTGATCCCATGAATTTTTCGGACTGTAGTATTCCGTTACTTGGACGCCGCGTTCCCTAAGAACCTTTGCGACTCCTTGCATGTTCTTAATGTATCCTAATGTTCCCGGCCCGTTGTCCCCGTCCACGTCTCCCACAAGAACTACCGCTTTATAGCCGGAACCGCTTACGCTGGCCTCGGGAAGATTGGCGCGTTTGGAAATTTTCAGTAAGGACTCTCCGATCGCATGATTTGGATGTTTTTCGGTTTCGGCGAATAGGGGAAGGGATAGTATTAAGAAAAGTAGCAAGGTCTTGTTCGGATTCATAGGGGAAATAGAGTAAGAAATAAATTTCCGATGTCAAGGACAAGAGCGACGATCTATGGAGAACGTTTAAAAAAATCTTCGATTTTGAACGGGAATTTCGTTTCCGAGAACCGTTTCTTTGTATGGAAATGTTGTGGTTTTCGTCCGGTGAAAAGATCGAATCGATTTTGATCGAAGGTCAGTTGGGTATAGATTCTTTGTTGGTGCCTTATTCGTATTGGGATCGATTGGATCCTCAAGAAAAGAAAATTCTTCCGCATCGGCTTACGTTTCTATTGAGAAGATACGGTAAATATCTTGCGACTAAAAAGCGGCTTCATTGGAAAGCGGGTAAGATTCGATACAATCGGGGTGTCGGGAGAATGAAGAAAATGACGATTCGAGTGAACACCGGGGCTTGGGCCGTTTTAGGAGCGTTGGCCGCGGCTCATGGTGTGTCGCGGTGTTATTTGTTTAATTATATGCTTTGGCTGGAAGACAATGGAGTCGGAGATTCTATTGTGGAAACTTTAAACAGAGGAGTTCCTAGTTTACACGGGACTTACAGAATGATCTGGACCTTAAATCTACGAGAAAATCTCATCTCACGAGAATTAGAATTCGAACCAAACCCAATGACCACCGAATATCCTTATTACTTACGAACCCGACCCACATGAAATCGCGTTATTCAACAACAATCACCATAAATTGCGCGTAAGCTATAAAGGACTATTCCACGTTTCTTTCCTCACCCTTATCCAGAATCCGATTTTGGATCGGTTTGACCTTTGGAAAGAAATCCTTGGAAACGGATTCCTCCAAGGACGCACTTCGAAACGAGACCGATTCGTCCGGCATCAACTCGATGTTCATGCTTCTTGAAGCGCCGCCGGAAGGTTTCGTGAAATTCAATAGAACGTCTCCACCTTTCACGATCGAATGGGAGGGCGAATTCAGTACCGCGAATATAATATGTTTTGCATGCGTTAGCCCGGCCCTTACTCTCGGATACGCGAGCGGTTCCATCGGAATCCACCCGAAGGAAGGATGCCAAACTTCTGCGATCTTATGATTGAAATCGACTTTGGTCGCGCCGGGTAGCCAATTCCAAGCGAGGCGTGCAGGAATTCCCGCGCTTCTCAGCAAAGCGATCTGCGCATAACTGTGTTCCGTGCAGGAACCGTGGCCGTTTTGCAAAACGACCGGTGCGGGATCGAATCGGCCGTCCTGCTTGTAGACTAAATTCTTAGTAATATGTTTATAAACCGCTTGGATATAACTTTCGACGCTGCTCGTCTCCGATTTGAGTTGATCCCGGACAGAAACGATACCTGGATCATAGATCTTATAAACCGACTTATCTTCCAGGAATTGTTTCCAGTCGCGGTCGACTTTCCAATCTTCCCAGGAAGTATTAAAATTGGAAAGGCCCGAATCGATATGAAATCGGGTCAATTTGGCCGAATAGACTGTCTCCGACCAAGACTGGCCCGCCGACAAAGCCGGGACTTTAACGATCAAAGTTCTATTCCCTTGATCATCGTCTTTGAATATTCCATTTTTAGAAACCGTCTCTCCGCTGAGAATTTGATACGCCGTTTCTCGAGGCGGGATTACTACGGCAAGTTCGGTTTCGGGAGAATCCTTTTCCTTTGCGGTGACCGTAACGTTGAAAGAAATTTTATCTTTCTGAGGGGAAAATCGATAACTCAGATTTCCTTTGAGAAGTTGATTCCCTTTTGAGGTCGGATACAACTGATCTCCGACCTTGACCAAATTCTTATACACGTTTTTTTCCGGGTCCATCAAAGCAAATCCGATCGAGTTCGAACGACCTTGCCGATCTCCGCGGCAGGCGAGTTTCGGCGCGGACTTGGAGTCGATCCGCGCTGAATAACGATCTTTGACGGTGTTCAAAAGAGGATCGTAAGAATGAAGATTGTATTCTCCTTCGCTGTACCAAAGAAAAATCTCCTGATCGGAACAAACATAAGCCTGTGAAACCTTGGAAATCGGAAGTTCCTTGTTTTCGATTTCATTGCCCGTTTCTATATCATAAAAAGTGAATGTATTTCCTTGAATCGCAAATAGTTTTCCCTGAAAGATTCCGATCGAGGTCCAACCCGAGTTCGTGGGAACGAACGGGATTTTCCGTTTTACTTCGAGGTTACCGCTCGTAAGCACCGCGATCTCTTTCTTAAGACGGGCGTAGATCCGATCATTCTCCCGATCCCAAGCCAAACCGCGGACCGGTTCGCCTAAATCGATTCGTTTCGCTTCACCGTTTTTTAAGTTTCGAAAAAGAATTCCATGGCTTTCCTTGTCGTTCGCTCCAGGAAGAATCGCGGGCCACAAAAGCCAATTCCCCGCAATCAAGGCGCCTTGAAAGCTCCTCACTTTTTCATCCGAAGAAGGGGGTGCGATCTGCGGGTAGTCGTCTTGTTCGATGACTTCCCAATCTAACTTAGAATAGGCGGAATCCGCAAAAATAGAACCGCCTATAGAGGCGGTCAATCCGACGGCGGTTCCGACACAAAATGCAACCGATAGAGATCGAATTTTTAATGCGAAACAAAGGTTCGATACAAACGAAAATGAATCGGTGAAAAACATGCGAAAATTTGACGCGCGCAAAGGGAAGAATCCTTCTACCGGAAGGTCTAAAAACGATCACTTTTCGAAAAAAGAAAGGCCGTTGAGCGAACGTGAAAGTGCGAAGGAGTTTTCTTGCAGGAAAGATAAGGAGATTCTAATATTTTTGCTTTAGAGAATGTCGGTTTAACGGTTTTTTCTTTAAAACGATTCGGATTTCAACTTTCTGCGGATCTCCTCAAGAGCCAAACCTTCCAGAGTTTCGAAACCCAAGCCGGGTGAATAGGGGAGGTTCTCGATGACTTTTAAACCGAAGTTCCCGAATTCGTTTTTGATCCATTTCCTAAGTTGCAGATCGGTTTCCTTGGAACGGTCGGCAACGGGTTTTGCCTTTCGGATATAATCCAGAAGTTCCGCGATTCCGTATTTGGTTTTGGTGGAGGTTTTGAAAACGGGAGGAAGTTCCTTGCCGGGCATAATGTCCTTCAAGAATTCCAAAGTCGTAATCAGCATGTGATAACTGGAATTCGCGAGGACTTCTTCGTCGCATTTGTTTAGAATGAACGAATCCGGAACTTCCATGATTCCGCTTTTCATAAATTGAACCTGATCTCCGCCTAACGGTTGCAATACGAGAAAGGAAAGGTCTGTCAACTTGGAGACTTCGATCTCGTTTTGACCGATCCCGACGGTTTCAATGAAAACGTAGCGAAAAAAACAACGAAGCAACCGGATGACGTGATACGTATACGGATTCACTCCTCCGAGTTCGAGTTGACTCGGTTGGGAACGAAAGTAGATTCTCTTTTCCCGTGCGGGAAGGGAAAGACGGGTTCGATCGCCGAGCAGCGAACCGCCGGAAATATGACTGGAAGGATCGATCGCTACGATGGCCATCGTTTCACCGTCGTCGGCTTTGAGAAATTGAGTCGCGAGTTCTCCGAGTAACGAGGATTTTCCCGCGCCCGGAGTACCGGTAAATCCCACCGTCAACGAATTCTGTCCGTTCAGCCCTCGCTGCGCGAGGGCTGCAAACAACCCTTTCCGAAACTCGAACGAATCCGGTCTTTCCACACCGGAGATCAGTTTCGCAAGAGGAAATTTTTCCCCCTCCCGCGCACCTTCGATGAGTTCGGCGAGATCTTCTTTGTGATGTTTCACAACCTTGTCCGAAACGAAAACTAATCCGCGTTAGGCGGCTTTTACGATTTTGGAAATGATGTCGATGATTCTTTCAATCACGTCCATCAGATCGTAATCCTTCGGCGTGAAGATCGCCTTCACTCCGAGTTTCGTCAAAGCGTCAAAGTCCGAAGGAGGAATGATTCCACCGAATACGACAGGGATATCGGCTTTGTAGTGTTTCAATTCCGAGAAGATCTGTTCCGCGAGTTCCAAATGCGAACCGGAAAGAATGGAAACTCCGATCACGTCCGCGTTTTCTTCCACCGCGGTTTGAACGATTTCTTCCGGTGTTAAGCGAATTCCCGAATAGATCACGTCGAATCCCGCGTGTTTCGCGGACACGGCGATCATCTCCGCTCCGTTGGAATGTCCGTCTAACCCGGGTTTGCCGACCACGATCTTCGGTCTGGAGCCGCTCGCTTTTAGGAAGGCTTCTACCTTCCCGCGAACGCGAACGACTTTTTCGGTTTCCAGATTGAGTTTTTGTCCTTCGACTCCGGTCGCAGGTCTGTATTCTCCGAAGACGGATCGAAGAACGTCCGCCCATTCTCCCGTGGAGATTCCGGCTTTCGCACACTCGATGGATGCGTACATCAGATTCTTACCCGCTTTTGCGTCGGCTTCGAGAGTTTCCAGCGCGGCCTTAACCTTATTCGCGTCTCTTGCGCCTTTTACTTTTGCGAGAACTTCGAGAGTTTCTTCCGCGGACTTAGGATCCACTTTGAAAACGCCTCCGTCCTGATCGGTCATCAATGGAGAAGGGGTTCCCTCGGTCCATTTGTTCTTACCGACGATGATGAGTTCGTTATTGTTGATCTTTGCGAGACGTTCCGCTTGCGACTTGACAAGCTGGGATTTCATATAACCGTTCTCGATCGCTTTGATCGCTCCGCCCATATCGAGAATCTTCTGAATCTCTTTGTAAGCTTCTTCCTTGAGTTCTTTTACTTTGCTTTCGACTACTTTAGAACCTTCGAATAGATCCGGATACTCGAGAAGATCCGTTTCATACGCAAGAACCTGCTGCAATCGCAAAGACCACTGTTGATCCCAAGGTCTTGGAAGGGAAAGGGCTTCGTTCCAAGCGGGAAGCTGAAGCGCTCTGCAACGAGCGTCGCGGCTCATGGTGACGCCTAACGCTTCGATGAGAATTCTCCACGCGTTGTTTTCGGGCTGTTCTTCGGTAAGACCGAGCGAGTTCACCTGAACCCCGTAACGGAAACGGCGGTATTTTTCCTGTTTCACTCCGTAACGATCTCTCGTGATCTCGTCCCACATATCGGTGAAGGCGCGCATCTTGCACATCTCTTCCACAAAACGGATTCCCGCGTTTACGAAGAACGAAATTCTCCCCACACACTGCTCGAACTCGTCCGGCGTAAAACAGTTTCTTTCCTTGATCGCGTCGAGGATCGCCATTGCAGTTGCGAGCGCGAACGCGAGTTCCTGAACCGGGGTCGCTCCCGCTTCCTGCAAGTGATACGAACAGATGTTAGACGGGTTCCATTTCGGAATATTCTTCAGACAGTATTCGTACATGTCCACGATGACTCGGATTGACTGAGCCGGAGGAAAGATGTACGTTCCTCGGGCGAGATATTCTTTGATGATGTCGTTTTGTGTGGTTCCCTGGAGAAGTCCGATGTCCACGCCTCGTTCCTGGGCGAGGGCGACGTAAAGGGACAAAAGATACATCGAAGTCCCGTTGATCGTCATCGAAGTGTTCATTTCCTCGATGGGAATCTGGTTAAAGAGAATTCTAAAATCCTCCAAGGTGTTGATCGGAACTCCCACTTTCCCGATTTCGGGTCTTGCGATCGCGTGATCGGAGCTGTAACCGCACTGGGTCGCGAGGTCGAAGGCGATGGAAAGACCGGTTTGGCCTTTGGAGAGGTTTTTTCTAAAAAGTTCGTTGGATTCTCTCGCGTTTGTGTGTCCCGCGTAGGTTCTGAAGATCCAGGCCGGTTCTTTGGACGGTTTTCCCGCTTTGTCGTAAAGGATGTGATCTTTGTTTTCCATGAATTCTATCCCGATTCGAGGTTCTCATTGTTACTTCAAAATGTGTTGGTAGAATTTCACCCAAATTTTTATCCTTGCTCTGATTTCCGCAAAAACCCTACGGGCTCCCATGGACTTAGAAAGAAGCAATAAAGCCAACCCAATCTTCCTTTTCCTATCCGCGATCGGTCTCGCGGTCGTCCTTTCGGTATTGTACAACTGGTTCGGAGAACCTTTGAATCCCGAAGCGATCGAAATGCTCGCCAATCTCCGTTCCTTAACGGAAGAAGGAAAATTCTTCTCCGATCAACCCCCGCTTCCTTTTTTGATCCTGAATCTTTGGAAATCTCTTACCGGACTCAATTATACCACGGCTTTGTTTTCTCTTTCCGCTTTTATATTTTCGCTCGGAATTCATCTGATCGGATATACTCTGCAAAGGGAGAAGTGGAAACCGAATCACTATCTTCTCTGTTATCTTTCCGCGATTACGCCGCTGACGTATTCGATGCCTTTGTTTTTTTATCCCGAATTGTTCAGCTTGTTTTTTCTTTTGATTTTGTTTCTCGCGTTCCGCATGGAAACCCTGGGCGACATATTCCTGCTCGTGATTTGTATTCTCGGAAGTTTCTTTTCTCATTTTACCGTGTTTCTTGTCGGGCTTACGATTTTCGTGATCAAGGCGGGAACGGTGGGAATTCGCGAAAGAAAGAAAAATCAATCCGTGTTTTTCAAACGAAGAAACATTCCTCAGCTCGTGCTTCTCGTTTATATGGCCGTCTTTATCACTCTTCTCGTCGTATTGATCACGACGAATTTTTACGGGGAGAATTCTTTCGAAACGTTTTACAAACTTCTCTGGAACTACTTGGCGAACTTCGGACCGTTGTTCGTGATTTTGTATATCGGAAGTTTTTTACTGCGATCGGAAAAGGAACTTGGCACCGTTGCGGCGAGCGCGGTCTTGTTCGTGATTCTTCTTGTGTCCGCTTATTTTTCCGTTAAACCGACATCGGGAATCAACGCGGCCAAACTCGGAGCGTTTACCAAAGATCTCGTAAACTTAAAGAACAGGGAAGTCATCCAAACGGACGAGAAGATTTACGCGAGCCCGGCGGTTTCGTCTTACGTGTATTTTCATTCCAAACAAAGACTACAGCCGATCAAACCGAAAGAATGGAAGAATCGCGATTATCTTTTTTTGGAAGAAGTCTGGCTTGCGGACAAACGGGAAATGCTCAAACGGTATAAGTTCAAAAATCCTCAGTTCGTATTTTTATCGGGAGAACAGATTCTCATCACCGGATTTTTAACGAAGGTAATTTTGGCCGAAAAAGAGAACACTCAGATTAAGGTTCAGGTCGAGAAAGCCAAAGCGCAGCTTCCTTCCAAAACGGGAGAGAAGGGGATGAATCGTTTTCTTACGGGGATTTTTTCTTCTTCCGCATTGAGTCCGGAATTGATTCCTTGAACTCTGCGAGTCGAAACCTTTGAAACCGATCTGGAAAAAAAAATCGAACCTGAAAAACAAAAACGCCGATTCCAAAACGAAGGGGGGCGTTTCTTCCTTCGCTTTTTACAAGGATAAGTTGAATTTATCCCGTTCGAGTAAGAACGAAACTTCTTCCGAGGACGAGGAATTGACGTTAGGCGCAAACGGTCTTCCTTTTGAAAAAGCGTATTGGAGGGATATCTACGGTTCCGGAACGGACGTGGACGCAACCTTTAACGCGAAAGAGCACGCACGTTATGCGAAATCGATTTTGAATCTGATGGAAATCAACGTGAATTCGATCGCCGATTTCGGTTTCGGCAAGGGAATCCTTTTAAAGGAGATGGTCAGGATTTTCAAACCAGGACGCGTCTTAGCCATCGATCCTTCCGAACAAATGCTCGACGAACTGCTCGCTCAAAAATGGATTCGCGCTTGGAATATGTCCGTACTGAACACGACCGTTCAGGAATTGGATCTTTCATACTTCGTACATCTTCCTTTTGATTTAGGAATTTGTAATTCGGTCGTTCAATACATTCAAGGGGATCTGCGACCCGTTTTCGAAAAACTTCATAAAATCGTAAAATACTTATATTTTTCCGTTCCAACGAAAGACGATTATATCCGCATGAAGAAGGATATCTACTTTGAGGATCCTTACGCCTACGTGAGAACGAAAAAACAATATCTGAAAATGATCGATCCCTATTTTCGAAGAGTGAGCTTTAATCTTTTGGAAAGCAGATTGGTAAGCGATTCAAGATTTACGGATGAATTGTTTAAGGATGAGTGAATTCAGGAATCCCTTCGAACCATTCCTCACAGGAGTAGAGGAATTGGAATTCTTAAGAATTTCTTCCGATCGTCTACTCCCGAGAGAATCCAGGCCAAGAATGTTCGCATTCTTCAAGAAACTGAACTCATCAAAATACAACTGACTGAATTCAGGTCGAATGTATCCGTAAGCGGAGAAAGCGGCTTTAACCAATCGATGATTTCCTTCAGCGACTTGATTGTGAACTCCATCCCTGCACCAACGATTCTTCGCTAACTTGTATCGAGCATCTTTCGACTTAGCGTTGTGATTCACTGACCTGTGATTTTTGAAGACTCCGAAGAGCCAAGGATAACCTTCATCGGTAAAGAGCGGAGTAGAGTATGGAAGCTGTTCTACAAGTAGAGGTCCGATGGTATCGGCTTTCGTATTTGAGATAGAAGTGAAGAATGCAGGTCCGCTCTTGATCGCAATGGAATGAAATAGCGTTCCAACTTGTTTCCCTCCTAACTTCTCTGAAAGGTAAATCGAGGCAGTTAAACCCGTCTTCTTGTATCTTGCTCTTCCTTTATTCGCTCTTTGACTCGCACTGTACAAAACCGCTGAATCAGCGCATACATAGGGTTTCTGAGCCATTTTACGAGTAAGAGAAGCATCTGAGTTCGGATCTAATCTAAAGTCTCTGAACCGTTCTTCTAAAGCCTTGAAGGTAAGTTCTTTGTAGATTGGTAATAGATCAGAACAGAGTAATTGGAATCTTCTCTTTAACAATGATGCTGCTTTGTAACTGATTTTGAGTTTTCGCGCGATTTCAGTTGATGTCAGGACTTTAGGATACTGTATCAATGATTCATAGAATACGAATCCAAACATCCACAGCGGTAACTTAAAGTGATTTAAAGGAGTATAGCTGAGTCTTGAACATTGATATCTACAGACTTCGCATCGAATCACATCTGGTCTTGTAGAGATTTCTTTCGTTAAGAATTGGTCATTGCAGTTAGGGCAGTGCTTTGGATAGAATTCGTTAAGGACTTTTTTGGTGATGTTGGTATAGAAAGGGATGTTGAATGGACTTGAATCGGGTTCGATGGAGTAGTGGGAAGGGGAATTCTTAAGAGATTTTAGAGTTCGTCTACTCCCTGACTTGAAAGATTGCAGGACTGAAGATGCTGGAAGAAAGGGAGCTTGGTGAGGAATGGAGCGAGAGGATATTCAGGACGAATATACCCGTAAGCAGAGAAAGCGGCTTTGACTAAGCGGTTCGAATTAAAAGCTAAGTATCTTATCGCTGGATTCGATGATTTCGTATAGATCTGCTAAGTTGGAATAACGACAAGAATCTCCGCCATTTGTTTCTCTGAGATCTAAACAGGTTCCGCATGCTAAAATTTCTCCGTTTCCGACCCGAAAGGAATCTATCTGTTCTTCGATTTTG
>NZ_JAIZBG010000001.1:3265000-3267500 GCF_022267325.1 Leptospira sanjuanensis | reverse complement strand
CCGATTCCGGGTAAGAGAGAATCCTTGATTCCGAAACAATTCGCGACGATGATCCCGCCGATCATACCGACGAATAGCGGAGAAAGTGTCGTGTTTCCCGTCCATAAAACCAACCGGTTTGCCGCCCATCCGATAGCGGCAGCGAGAAGGATTCCGAAGACGAACCCGAATGCGGAAATACCGGACCGCATTCGATCGTTCGGAGTTTTATAAACTTCGTCAAAAAAGGAAACGATCCTATCATAAATCGCGAACATTGTTTCCTCCTTTAGTTCCGCGTCGCCGGAGAAACGTGAATCCACTTCCCGACCAAAACCTTCCGGTAGGAAGCTCCGAAATTATCCTCGAAAAGACGAATCGTCTCGTCGCTTGAGTCGTGACCTCCGATTCCCACGATAGATAGATTCAATTTTTTTAATATACTTACGTCGTTTGCGACGTCGGACCATTGTAATGTTTTTAGAGGACCTTCTCCAGAGGCGAAAACCTTTTGCAGATTGATTCCGAATTTTTCCAGTCGTCCCGTCGGAACCGGATAATGTAAGTCGCCTATGATTCCGTAGATTTTCTCCGAAAACGTATTCCCGGTACGTTGCAGAATTTTTCGAAGTGTTTGATGACCGCATCCGGATATGAGCACGAGGCCCTTCCCGCGCACGTTTACGACTAACGCCTGTTCGTCGATCGTGCCTATAAACAATCTTCTTGAAATCGGACCGATACTCGCAATTCCGGGATACAGGACCTCCGGTTTTTCGATTCGTATCGGAACCGCTCCCGGATAGGTGATCGACCCGGGGACGAATATTCTCTTTCCGTTTAACCCGATCTGTTCGTTTCCTAAGGAGAAGGTTCCGCTGCGTTCCCATTTTTTTCCGCCCACGTGGTCAAAGTGTTTGTGAGAAAGGAAAATCGAGTCGATGTCCGAAAGTGAAATGCCGGACCGTTGCATGTTGTAAAGAAGAGGAGAAGGATTCTCCCCTTCCGTATTTTGTCCGACGTCGAAAAGAATCGTAATATGGTCCGTGCGAATCAGATAGGAAACTCCCATTTCTCCTCGAAAGCCGGGAAGGGCATGCCAGTTGACGAGCGGAAGAATCGAAAGTCGCTCGGTGCTTCCCAATGCGTCGGAGGAAATTCGCGGCGTCTTCTTCTCCGTCCATTCGGTTTCCACACGCCTCCGTTCCGTTTCGTGGAATACCCCGTAAAGGATCAAGATCGTCGTCGCTGCGGTTCCTAAAATGCAAAGGAGAATTCCGATCCGACTTAGAATCCGTCTCATAAAAAAATCCGCCGTTTAGAAAAGATACGTTGTGCTCTCATTGCTACGATCGTATCGCGAAAAAATAAAATGGTCTTGAACGAATGGGCTGCGGATGCGACCTGCTTTCAAGTTCTCGGTCGTATTAGGAAAAAAAGAAACGAACTTGGAATCGGTCCGGTTTTTTCGCAAAGTCCGAAGGAGACATGCCGAAGGAACGTCTGAAAATTCTGCTAAAATGCGCTTGGTCCGAAAAGCCGCCTTCGTATGCGGCCGCTGTCAGCTCGGGATTCCCGGCTAGGGAGAGAATCGCCTTTCCCGTTTTGAGCCAAAGTTTATATCCTGAAAACGTAATATTGGTTTCTTCCCGAAATAGATGACGGAATCTACCCGGTGAAAGTTTGACTCGGTTCGCGAGTTCCGAAAGCGAAATCTCTTTTTCGAACGGAGAAGTGGAATCGTATGCGGAAGACAAAATTTCGACACATTCAAGGATTCGCGGATCGATCGGCACGTTCGGTTCTTTTCGTCTGAACAATGCGGCGGCCGATTTTTTTGCGGAAGGCGGATCGACGTCGGATTTTCTGTTTAACGTTTCGATATTCGAGTTTCCGGTCGAAAGTTCCGAATCTTGTCCGCTTATTTCGAATTTACTTTCGAAAAAATCCAGAAACTTCTTTTTGGATTCTTCCGAAACGTTTTCGAAAATACTTAATAAAAATTGAATGTCTTCGGAGGAGAATTTCTCGCTTACGTCGATTCCGGGTTCTCCTCCGGTTCCGTTGATCTTAGAGAGGATTCCCGTTTGAAACGACAATGGATCCAATAAAACGATCGTAAAATTTCGATCGGATTTTTCGGTTTCGTGACTGACGCCCGACGGAATCAGTGCGGCCCGATACGATCTCCAAATTCCGTTTTTGCCCCGAAGTCGGAATTCTCCTTCGTTTGCGATGCAGAGTTGAACGAAAAAATGACTGTGTCTTGTGGTGGAAAAAGAGGGCCCGCTGTAGATTGAAAATTCTTTCCAAACAAGTAATCGATTCATAAACTTCTTAAATCCGACTCTTGGAATCGTTTTAATTTCCGTTAAAGGAACCGTAAAATTATTTTTGAATTTTCAGAACGATTCGAAACCAATGGATCTTCCGAATTCTCTCGACCTTGAAGAGCAGGGAAACCGGCGGATCGAAAGCGGGGACTCGGGGAAAAAGTAGGAACTCTTACGCGGCTCTGCGC
>NZ_JAIZBG010000001.1:3105000-3247500 GCF_022267325.1 Leptospira sanjuanensis | reverse complement strand
GACAAGCGAAGGTTAGAGAAGAAAAAAGAGCCGCAAGAAAATCGGGTTCCGCTCCAGCCCCTGCAAAGAAGGAAGCGGCTCCTAAAAAAGAAGCAAAGAAAAAGAAATAATTTTTTTCTTAAAGAATTCACGTCGCTTTCTTCAAGCGACTTTGAAACCCGGCCTGTTTACGCATCGCCGGGTTTTTTATTTACGGCGAGGGATTGATATCGATAACCCAAAGTATCTATTTCAATTAAAGCGAACGGTTTACGATGTGCACGGCAGATCGTAAGAGTTCCCACGCTTTCATTTCCTAAAAAAGTAAAAGAATTCTGTCTTACCCGTTCTGAGGTTAGGATATACTTCCGTTCTTTATCTTTCTTGTATTTTTATTCTCAATTAAAAATTGAGAGATTGATTTTTACAAAATATTTATCGCTCTCTATAAAAATAGATCAACAGCAAAGAAGCGGTCTGTTGTTTTTGGTAAATGAGCCTTTGCTCACACACGCCAAATAGAAAAAGTTGGGCTTTTTACATGATGGGATCATCGAACGGATTTTTAAAATCTTCTTCGCAGAGGAGTTCCCGCATCTTCGGGATTTTGCTTCTTCTTTCGTTTCAGTTTTCGTGTATGCAAGCGGAAAAGTTCAGCTTGGATGCGAGCAATCCAGCCGGTTTATTTTTACAAATCGCCATTCCGAACGTGATCGCAGGCGCCAATGGAAATAACACAAGCGGATCCTCTTTCACAGCAACGGGGGACATCCACTCTGTGAAATTGAGTTGGCCTGCGGTCACGGACGGTTCTAAGTTTAAGATCTATTCTTCCAATTCTTCTGCGGTTACTGCAACGGCATCACCGGAAATCACGGGAAGCGGTTCGGGAATCGCCGTAAACAACTTCACTCATTCCGGTTTAACCGGAGGGGAAACACGGTATTATCTTTTGGAAAAAATCCAAACCGACGGAACGAAGTCGTATTCTCAGGTCGTGCAAGCGACGACATATTATCTCCCGACGGACGTTTCCAGTTTGGTGCTTTGGTTGAATGCGGAAGCGGGAGTTACGAAAGACGGCGCCAACAAGATCACAACTTGGCAAGACCAAGTTAATGCGAACGTCTTCACCCGTTACTATGCAAATCAGGAACCGTATTGGCTCCCGAATTATCGCAATCAAAGACCCTTTGTTCAGATGAGCAACGGAGAGGGTCGGTTCTTTTCCGGCTCGGGAGTTCCGATTACGGGGAGTTCTTATACGATGCTTTTCGTGGTGGAACAGAATGCAATTTCAGTCGCGAGCGAAGGAATCATCCATCTTTCGGGCGGCGGCGTGACCTTGTATCTGAAATTTTACAACGGTCAGCTTTTGATCAACAGCGGCGGCGGAGATTTTCAAAGTAACGCTTATGCCACCAACTCGGCTCATATTCTTACGATGCAATTTTCCGGAACCGGAACCTCTCTTTATTTGAACGGAAGTTTGCAGAAAAACACCACGAACGTGTACAATGCGGTCGGAAATAATTTAACGTATCTAGGCGTTTACGCCGGTGGATCGGGTTTTGACGGAAGACTTGCGGAAACTTTGATCTACAATCAGGGACTCAGCGCTGCGGATCGAGTGAAAGCGGAATGTTATTTGGCTTTCAAATACAACCTAACGGTTCCGCATTCTTGCAACTAAGTTACTCTGACTATAAACCGAAGTAGATTGTAGTTTTGCGAGATAGGCCCGCGTTCTAATAACGGAATTATAATATACGATCTTCTTTCCTCTTTCTCGAGACAAAAGAAGGTGAGAGCCGTATGTAGATCGGTTTTGTTAGCGCGAGCCAAACTTGCAATGTTTAGCTCGTGCGTTTCTTCTAAACTCTCGAAAGTCTTCCTTCCATCATTTCAATGACCTGCTGCATCGGCTTTTTGTTGATCACGATTTCATATGCCGCCGCGAGAACGGGAGTTTCCGGAGTTATGTTCATCAGATTCGGCATCACTTTCAAACCGTAAAATCCGTTGGACATTCTTTCCGAAGGCGAACCGTAAGCGATGTCGTATCCGGTTTTTCTGTCCTTCGCATCGGTTCCGAAACAAGAAAGCATAAAGTCCGTCAGTCCCGAAAGTCCGAGAAAGGTTTCCGGTTGTCCGCCCATCTTCGCTCCGATCGCGGTCATTTCGGAAAAGAAACGATTCGATAAATGAAAGAGAGAATTATCCACGTTGCCGCCGAGGGTTTGCGTGAAGTAACCTTCCACGATTCCCATTGCGAGAGCGTAGATCGTTTTCAAAGCTCCGCCTAACTGAACTCCCTTGATGTCGGTCGGGATTCTCGCTGGGCGCGGAAATATATAACCGGTCGTGAACAGCTTTTGAACTCTCGGGATGAGAGTTGCGTTGGATGCGGCGATCTCGAATCCCGAAATTTTTCGTTCCATGATCTGATCGGGATAACAAGCCCCCGCGATCACGCCGAGACGATCGTCCTCCAAACCGAACGCGGTCTGCACTTCGTCCAAGATCAAGCCGGTGCTCGTAAATCCTTTGACCACGTTGAAGAACGGAGCCTTATTCTTGTTCAAGAAAGGTTGAATCTCCGGATAAACGTTGATGAGTTCCCAAGGATTGGTTCCTTGAATAAAGAGAGTCGCCGTTTTTAAAACTTCCGGATCGGACGTAAAAATCAAATTCGGCGGAAGTTTGTAAAGAGGGTAGTATTTCAGTTCCCTTCTTTCCGTATTGCATTGTTCGGTGTAAGCCTGATCGGGATGATAAAGATAAACCAAAACGTCGTTGTTTGCAAGAAGGGTCGCGACCGCAATCGACATGCTGCTCGCGCCGATGACGACGATCTTTTCTTCCGGTTCTTTCGGAACCTTGATGAGAATGTTCTTTCCCGCGACATCGCCTTTATAAAGATTTCGATACGTTCCGTGCTGGTGTTTGTTCAAGTTGGAACCGACGAGCAACGCGAGGTTGTCGATGAGGAACTGCTTTTTGTCTCCGTGTTCGGGGAATTGAAGTTGTTCCACTTCCTTCGGAAAGGTTTCCATCTGTTTGCGGGATAATTCTCCCACTAACACGGGTTTGCCGATGACGAGTTTTCCGTTCACCTGATTGAACAAAAGACTTGTCGTGGGGAGAATCTTGTCCGTCTTTTCGAGAGAAATCGGAATGATGACTTTGTTGGCGACGTAGTGATAGACCGTTTCCACGAACGGCATCAGTCTTCCGTCTCGCGAACGCGTTCCTTCGGGAAAGATCGCTACGATCTTTCCTTCGGATTGAAGTTTTTGAGAATGACGGAACGCTCTCATGTTGATCTTGGTCATCACGTCCGAAAGACTCGGATTGTCCGCCATATCCCTTTTGGAACAAACGAGCAACGTTCCGAACATATAAAGACCGAGGCGGGTAAAGTCGGGTTCATACGCCAATCTTCCCGCGATAAAAACGAGCTGTTCGGCGATCGCCTTTCCCTCCGGAGAACAGTTATACAGCTGATGAAAGATCGCGGGCGCGTCGAGATGCGATAAGTGGTTCGAGATCAACGTGATCGGATATTTTCCGATGAGAGGTTTGACCGCTTTGAGATTGTCCACTCCTTCCACGGTGAACTGCTTCATGATCGGAGAAAGAAACTCCATCATAAACTCTCTCGATCTTTGTTCCGGAGAAGTGTAGACTCCGACGGTTTCCAAAAGATTCGGCTCTTTGAACACGTCCATTACCGGAGGCATCGGTGTTACAGAAGAGAGATATAAGAATTTCTGGAGAATCTTTTTGGCTTCTTCTTCCGTCATTCCGGAACGTTTGAATAAGTGGATGTTTTCAAAAAATTCTTTCTGCCATTTACCGACGCTGGATTCTTTCTCAGCCATTTAAATACCTTCCTGGTCCGTTCAAAAATAAGTTCTTAACAGCCGGTGTTTTTCCTAAAACGGAAATCCGGATTCTTCGCATTCCGATATGTTCTATGAAAGAGGAATCGGAGTTAGGATCGTTTTCGGTTGCTCCGAACGAAAAGAAAATTTTCGCGTCGGGTTGGATTCTCACCGCGCCGGGAACTGCCCGGAAAGGCCTTTTGGAAGGACTTATCGATGTCATGGATAGAAATCTTGCGATGGAAAGAATCCATTGATTAGGTTGATAATCATCCGTTTGCAATGGGAATTGTCATTCTATTTTTTTAAAAAGGTTTGAATTCTGACGTCTCGGTTTTGAACTGTATTTTGGAATCGAAGTCTTCCAAAACATGAATCAAAATCTCCCAGAACCCAGCCAGAAAAAATGGATTCCCGACGGGTTTCACTTTCTCGGCCCCGAAGACAGCAAGGACAGAAGGATCTTACTCGAAACCGTTTCCGGCTTTCTTAAAAAAAAAGGCTACTCGGAAGTTTTCCTTCCCGCATTCGATTACAGTTCCACGTTTTTACAAACGGTTTCCGCTCCCGATTCTTCCTCTTTATTCAGAATTCGTGATCTTTCCGGAAACGAGATTTCTCCGAGCATCGATCTGACCGTTCAGGCGGTCAAAGGGATGGCCGGTTTCTCCCATCAAAAGGAAAATCAAAATATCTTCTATGTCGGAAGAGTTTTTCGGGAGAGCGCCAAGGGAAGCGTGTCCCGCAAAGAGGTTCTTCAGATCGGTGCGGAATCTCTGGGCGCTTCCGGCAAGGAAAACACATTCAAAATTTTGGAAGAATTGGACGAGATCGTTTCTCTGCTTCCCTTGGAAGATCCGTTGACCTTGGTTCTCGGAAACGTGAATCTGTTTCATTCCATCGTCCGCGAGTTCGAGCTGAATGCGAACGAGATCGAAATTCTTTCAACGCTTCTCTATCAGAAAAACGGAAACGAGATCGAACGGATTTTCGGCGAAAAGAAAAACAGCGACGTATTCCTCCGTTTGTTAAACGCACTCGTGTTGAACTTCGATTTGGATTCTTTGAAGAAATCCCTGAGCCTGAATTCCCTTTCGCCGGAACTTCAAAAAAGTTTAAACGTCGTTCTCGAAGAAACTTCCTGGATCTTAAAGGCATGGGAATCCAAAAAAAGAAGGATCGATCTTTGTATCGACTTTTCCCTTTTGAGAGATTTGAACTATTATACCGGTTTCGTTTTTCAAGGTTATCTGCAAGGTTCTCCCGATCCGGTTTTGACCGGAGGCGCTTACGATCATCTTTACGAAATGTTTTCGGGAGTGCAGAGGGACGCGAGCGGTTACGCGATCGTGGTCAACACTTTGGAAGCTTCTCTGAAGACACCGCTTCCCGATTCCAAATCATGAAACGCAATATTACCAAGCATCTATTTGAGGAAAAACTATGCCCGCATCGTTAGTAGTAGGAACCCAATGGGGTGATGAAGGAAAAGCCAAAGTCATCGACTTTCTTTCCAAGGACACGGACATCATCGTTCGTTATCAAGGCGGCGCGAACGCGGGACATACGGTCGTAGTTCACGGAAAAAAATACGTTTTTCACCTGGTTCCTTCCGGAGTGATCTACGATCAGACGATTTGCGTGATCGGAAACGGCGTGGTTCTGGATCCTCTTTTCTTTATCGAAGAATGCGATCGTCTTCAAAAGGAAGGTTTTCCGGTTTATGACAAGCTTTTGTTAAGCGACGCGTGTCATCTTCTGTTTCCGTATCATTCTCAGATCGACGGAGCGAGAGAGACTACAGTAAGCCAAGAACACAAGATCGGAACGACCAAAAAAGGAATCGGAATCTGTTACGCGGATAAGATGATGAGAATGGGTTTGAGAGTAGGAGACCTTTTGGACGATTCCTATCAGGCGCGTTTGAAACATCTCGTAGACGAAAAGAATCGCGAACTCGACAAACTTTACGGAATGCCTCCCGTTTCCTACAACGACATCAACGAGGGTTTAAAATTCTTCCTTTCGAAAGTTAAAAAGAATATTATCAATACTGCATATTACTTGGATTCGGAACTTAAGAAAGGAAAACGGGTTCTATTGGAAGGAGCCCAGGGAACCGGTTTGGACGTGGATTTCGGAACCTATCCTTACGTTACGAGTTCCAATCCTACCACGGGCGGCGCTTTGATCGGAACCGGAATTCCGTTTCAACATTTGAAACACGTGATCGGGATCACGAAGGCTTACACTACGAGAGTGGGAGAGGGGCCGTTCCCGACCGAACTTTTGGGAGAAGCGGGAGAAGCTCTTCGTCAAAAAGGCGGAGAATTCGGCGCGACCACGGGACGTCCGAGACGCTGCGGCTGGTTTGACGCGGAAATGCTGCGTCACTCGGTTCGTATCAACGGAATCACTTCGATCGCTCTCACAAAGATCGACATTCTTTCCGATTACGATAAGATTCCCGTTGCGGTCGGCTATAAGTTGAACGGCAAGAAGTTGGATTGTTTTCCATCGCAAGGTTTGGATAAAGTGGAAGTCGTGTATGAAGAATTTCCCGGATGGAAATCCGATATTTCCGGCATCTGCGAATTTCAAAAACTTCCCGAAAAGTGTAAGGATTATATTTCAACTCTCGAAAGATTCATCGGAGTGAAGATCAATTTGGTTTCAACGGGACCTGATCGAAAGGATACGATTCACGGAGATTCTTTTTAAGAATCGGGAGTTTTTTTCATCGTTTTTGATTGACCCACCGCACTCGAAAAATATCGTGTATTTCGTAACGCTTCGAGTCGTTAGCTCAGCTGGTAGAGCAATTCCCTTTTAAGGAATGGGTCCGGGGTTCGAATCCCCGACGACTCAAGGAAACGTTCTTATAAGCCGCCATCGTCTAGTGGTTAGGACACAAGATTTTCATTCTTGGAACAGGGGTTCAATTCCCCTTGGCGGTACCACTCTTTTTTAAAAATACATTCAGTTTCCATTATGTTCTTAATTCGAATGCAATTTTGGAATTAATTCAATAATTCAACTTGTGATATTATTCCAATATTAAGTTGACAAGGTGAGAGTGGGAATTACGTTCGTTTCAAATATAGGGAAGAGGTTTCAAAATAGGATGAAGAATGTTGTTGTGCTGTTTTTACTCATTGTTGCCTTTAGTTTTTCTTGCTCTACTGTATATGACGTAACCGGGCGTGATTCGATAAAAGCGCCAGAGGCTGCACTCAAAATTGACGAAGCTGTTTTGATCGGAATGGTTATGACCATAGGGACAACTACATCGTCTACGAGTAGTCGCTCTTCTTCAGGAAGTATATTATCGCTTGCTTTTATAAGCTCCACTGCGGGTATTGATGAGGAAGATACCTCCGCTTTATATGAAAAGAAAAAAGTGAAAGATTGTGCTGACTCTATTTTGTCTACGATCATCCTTGTTCGAAATACGGATGCCGGCTTGATTGCGGCTTCGGCTTGCAAACTGAAAAAACTTCCTTAATTCCTTAAACCTTGGCCCGGTTTGCTCCGGGTCGTTTCTCGTAAACCTTGCAGATCGAGTTGATTCTGCAGGTTTCGCATAACTCCTTCGCGTATTTCGACTTACACTTTCGTAATATACCCAATCGGCTGAGAGCAAAATCCCCTCGTACCGGATCGTTCGGGAAAAGTTTTAGAAAGAAGTTCGTGATTTCCTCGGCTTTTTTCCAGTCCGGAGTGCTTCTGGAGCTGATCTTCAAAACGCTTGCAATTCTTTGAATGTGTACGTCGAGCGGGTAGAGCAGTTCGTTCGGATCGATCGTCGTATAAATTCCGAGGTCTGGAAATTCTTTCCGAACCATCCAACGCAGATACATGGAATAGCGTTTTAACGAGGACGAACTCGGTCCTTGTCCGATCAGAAATTTATATCCGTAACTTTGTGTTTGCTGTCGGTTGATTTTTTTAGAAGTTTCCAGAAATCGAAGCTGGAAGGCGACGATTCTTTGTCGTAAGGTTCCGCTTTGATCGAGCGATCTTTGTTCCTTTGGGGAAAGCGAGAATTCTCCGGTTTGCGGAAGAGAAAATAAAGGTTCCAACGTATGCGATTTCGTTTTTCGAATTTCTTTTTGGATCGTTTGCAGAAAGAGAAACGTGTCGGCGGGTTTTTGAAATCGATAGGGTTTGAGTTTTTTGCGGACGGGTTCGAGTTCTTCGTTTAAGAGGAATCGAACCGGGGAGTTCCCGCAAAGTTCGAAAAGATGTTTGAGATGATTTTTGATCGCGGCAACGTTCCCGTACGAGAAGAGCGCTGAAATCAGTCCGACGATTTCCCGATCTTGAAAATCGGGATACGAATGTGGGAACTCGATCGGATCCGTCGTTAGATATTCGGGAGTTTCGTATTCGAAGAAGATTCTTTCCAGAACCTTCCTCATTTTTTGAGGAGAGGAAGGGGAGGTCAAGACTCTCGTTTCTTTTTGGTGGCGAGATACGTTCTGGATTGCAGTTCTCGGGCGAGCGCATTCTCCATAAACGCGGACGCTTCCCAGAGAAGTCCGGGATCGATTCCCGTGGGAACTCCCGACTTTTCCAAAAAATATACGAGGTCGTCGGTCGCTAAATTACCGGCCGCGCCTTTTGCGTAGGGACATCCTCCCAATCCGCCGGAGGAAGAATCGAAGGAACGAAGTCCCATAGAAAATGACTTTTCCACATTGGCGATCGCCATTCCATACGTGTCGTGAAAGTGACCCGCCAATTTGTCCGCGGGGATTTCTTTCAGTAGGAGTTCCAACAACTTCTCCACTTCCGCGGGAACTCCCGTGCCGATCGTTTCTCCGAGCGAGATTTCATACGCGCCTTGATCCAAAAGAATTTTGGAAACTTCGAGCACCTTTATCGGATCGATTTTTCCTTCGTACGGACAGTCGATCACGGTCGATACGTAACCTCGCACTTGAATTCCGTCCCGATGGGCGAGTCGAAAGATTTCTTTGAACCCTTCGATGGATTCCGCGATCGTTCGGTTGATGTTTTTTTTCACGAATGATTCCGACGCCGCGGTGAAAACCGCGACTTCTTTGTAGCCGGCGTTCTTTGCCGCTTCGTATCCTTTTACGTTCGGAGTCAACGCCGAGTAACGGATTTTTCCGTTCAAATCCAATAAGGCCGAAAGTTCGGCTGCGTCCGCCAATTGAGGAATCGCGTCCTTTTTTACGAAGGAAGTCGCTTCTATATTCGTCAAACCCGCTTTGACGAGCCGCTCGATATAACCCGCTTTGATCTCCGTGGAAACCGGACGTTTCTCGTTTTGAAGTCCGTCTCTCGGACCTACTTCCGTGATTTTTACTTTCATTCTATTCTGATTCCACCGTTTTGCGACGTGCGGGCAAGTCAAATATCGACGTTCTTTACCCTATATCCGTTGGACTGTTTCCGAATTGATTTGACTTTCGTTTGCGACTCGTTAGAGTTTCGAAATCTTTTTTGCGGAAATTATTTTTTGAACCGCGTTCTTTTGTGTTAGGTTTTGAATTATGAAAAATCCGTTTTTACTCCGTTCGCTTATCCCGAAATTCCTCTTCTTGGTTTTTCTTTGCGTTCCGTTTTTTCGATGTTACCTGCATCACGCGAACGTAAGCGGAGACGGGTTCGGAGCCAAGTCGCTTATCAATCCGAGGGAATATCGGTTTCACGGAAGTGTTCCCGTTCGGATCGATTTCGATCCTTCGGGAAGAGAAACGGCCGCCCAAGACATGCATCGAAAAGGTCTGAACGTTTCCGTAGCTTTGCAAGACGTGGAAAGTTATTATTCCTCCGAGATTCTTTCGCAGTTCCGAAAGAGCGCTTTGTTCCTTCTCAATCCGAACGCGCACATTCAGATTCGAATCCGTTCCTCCGCGGAAGAAGTCAAACCTCCCGTGTTGTCCATCATTCCGTTTATCGTTACGATCGGTTTGTTCCCGATGATCGAAAGAACGAACGGAAGAGTTGAGTTCGAATTGTACGAAGAAGAAACGAACAAGGTTCTCAAAAGTTACAAGTATCCGATCGAACATCGATCCATCTTCGGAATCGCTCCGCTGCTTTTGGGTCCGATCGTTCCGATCTTCAGCGATCGATTCGATCATTCGCAGAATAAAAAGAATTTCGCGATCATGCGCGTCGCGTTTCAGCAATTCGAACAGGATCTCAAAGCGGATCTCGGTCATCTGAAGGAATTGTCCGCTCATTTTACTCAGGACGAAGCGCATCGTTTCGCGTTCGTTTCCCTCGCGAAAACGGACGAGCCCGGTTCGCAGATTTTCACGGACATATATTCCGAGTTGGAAAAAAAATTCATCAAACACGGAATTCTTTTGGTGGAACGAAACCGTTTGGATAAGGTTCTCTCCGAGATCCAGTTGTCCTTATCGGGAATCACGGAAAATTCAAGATTGAAACTAGGCAAACTCCTGGAAGCGGATCGTTTGATTTTGATGGATCACTTCGAATACATTCCATACAATCGGCAGGCATACGACGGTAAATTCGCCTTTTCGATCCGTTGTATCGACGTTCAAACGGGAAGAATCATCTGGGCCGAAAACGTCCGCGAGAATCTTTACTCCGAGTGGACGGATTCTTCCTATCAAAGGGAACGCGCGATTCGAGATTTGATCGCGTCGCTGCGCGATCGCGGAGAATTGTTGTGATTCAAAATTCTTGTCTTGAAAGCCAAACTCCGCAAGTCTGGGAAAATGCCCGATCCAAGTAAAGCCGTCGAAGTTCGAAGATTGAATCTGCAATTCGGTTCAAGAACGATCTTGGATTCCGTTTCCTTTTCAGTGGAACCCGGAAGTATTCTCGGAATTTTAGGGAGATCGGGTTCGGGCAAAACTTCCCTCTTTCGAATGATTTTGGGAATTCCGACTTCGAAAGATTTCGAACAAAGCGGATCGATTTTCTTTTTCGGAAAAGAACGGAAAGAAATTCCGATCCATCGATTACAACCCGTGTTTCAAGATCCTTCCGCGAGTTTTAATCCGACATGGTCCTTGGAAAAAGCGCTTAAAGAACCGCTTCGCGTTCTCGGAGGAGAGATCGCAAAAAGAGGGGAGGAATCGTTTGCCGATCTTCTCGAATCGTTTCAGCTCGCGAACAAAGATCTAAACCGTAACGTCCTTTCGTTTTCCGGAGGAGAACTCCAGCGCGCTGCGATCTTACGCGCGCTTCTTGCGGAACCGAAGATCCTTTTTTTGGACGAAGCCTTGGGCGCGCTCGATCCGATTTTGTTGAACGAAGTTTTGATCTTTCTAAAAAAAATCGCGCAGGAACGGAAAATCACCATTCTTCTCATCACACACAGCTTGAGAACTGCCAAAAAATTCTGCGATCAAATCGGAATATTAGAAAAAGGGAAACTGTTGGATTTTGGAAAAACGAAGGAAGTTTTTTCGAACTACAAAAGCGCTTTTACGGGGGAACTCATCCGTGCGACCGATCTGAGCTCCCTCCGCGTTTGATCTTGATCAGATATCGATCTGATAGAGGTTTTTTCTGTCTTTTTTGTCTTTATACAAAGCGATCATGATATCGATCCGGTAAATCGAAGATCTAAGGCTGGATTCTAAAAGTCGTAGCGCTTTGATCTGATTTTCCAGGGAGATATCTCCCACTTTCGTATTCTCTATCTTGTCGAATCTTTCAAGTCTGACCTGAGATGCTAATACGTCCGGAGGAGAGAAAATCAGTCTTTTGTTTTCAAAAGCGAATTCGTATTGAATTCTTTTTTTCTCAGAGGCAAGTTCAACTTCCTTGATTTTGCCGCCCTCAAACTTGAAACGAACATACTTGAGCAGGTTGCTCTCGTAACCTTCGTCGAAAGTAAAAGGAATGTCTTCCGTGACGATTGTTTGCACCTTTTCCAGTTCCGGTCTCAGAATTACGAGAAGCGAATGTTTCTTCTCCAAATCCGTAAGCCTTTCGTTGATCGTGCTTTCCAGATCTCTGACGATTTTCTGGAGGGATTTCGTGTAAGAACTTCCCTGTTCAGAAAAAACATCGGAACGACTCAGGTCGTCCTGCCCTTTCTCTTTATTCTGCGCGAACGCAGGAATGCTAAGGAGGAAAAGCAGGATTGTGAGCCAGGTGATTTTTTTCATAGATTCCTCCAAGGTTCAAGATAACGGAAGAAAATTGAAAAAAGCAAACCTTTTTCACTCGGTTTTGTTTTCTTCTTCCAGGGACTTGATTTCGGCGAAACGTTTTGCAAGATCCCTTCTTCGTTCGATGACCTTATAGGAAAATTCGGAAAAGAAAGGATCGTTCGGATATTTCAAAAGTTGTTCGTATTGATCGGCGGCCGTGACATAATCGCCGACCTTACTAGCCGTTTCGGCGTAGAAGAAGTGAAACTTCTTATTGTATTGTTTCTTTTGTCCGAGGTCGTCCACGAGTTCGGTGTTTTTGAAGATTCGATACGCGTAAAGATCCTTGGAGGAGAGAAGTTCGATTCTCGCTCTTCCCATTCTCGCGTCCGGACTTTGTTCGTCGATACGCGCGGCTTCCTTGATATAAAGAAGGGCTCGGTTTCGGAGATCGGTTCGGATATAATGATCCGCCAAAAGCAATAACGCTTCCGTATGAAATTTGTTAAGCGACACGGCCTTTCTCCAAAGGATCGTCGCGTTGATCGGTTCACGCATGATTTCATACAACGTGCCGAGATGGATGTAGGTTCGGTAGTATTCCGGGATTTCGGCGCTCGCATATTCGAATTGTGTGATCGACTTTTGGTATTTTTTTTCGAGATGATACGCCCGTCCCAAATTGTAACGGAACGGAAAGAATTTCGGATCGAAACGAACTCCTTCTTCCAGCATCAGAATCGCGCGTTGCCGTTCCTCGTTTTTTCCGGTTTCCAAAAGTTTGACCGCTTCGTTGTTGAACAATCCGCAGTTCGGAATCTCCTTTTCTTCAAACTTGAAACTTCCCTTGGACGGAGGCGGATCACCTTTCCAATTTCTTCCGGCCGCGAGAATGAAGTCCTGATCCGTTCTTAAAAACGATCCGTCGTTGTAATACTCGGGAGAAAGGATTTCGTTTTCGCCCCAGAGAAGATCGGTATAATATTGGCCTCCGATTTGGATCTGCGCGGATAGAGGAAGGTTTGCAAGAACCGCAGAAAGAAAAAAAAGAACGGGGAGAATTCTTCGCCGAAGAACGGAAACGGCGAATTTTTCGATTCGGAACGCGGGAACTCTTCGGAGCGAAATAAAAACGCATTGTAAATTCCGTTTCGGAGAGGACTCTGGTTTCATAAGAGGAATCGGTTTGCCACTTAAAGAACAAGCGCTCTTCGTCTGCCAAGACCTATCTTATTCTATCGGAAAAAAACGGATTCTCAAACAGATCTCATTCTCGCTTTTCCGTGGCGAACTCGCTTTGTTGCGGGGCGACAACGGCGCCGGAAAAACGACTCTGCTTCGCGCGATTTTAAATCACGGTCAACATAAGGATTGTTTTTCGTTTTACGGCTCGGGTGAGAATTTGCGGCGCAACTCTTCCGACACGACGATCCTCGTCGATAAAAGCTCCGACAACGCCGGTAAAAGTCCCGACGCAGGAAATAAGAACGCAAACTTGAATGACGATTCGATCTCAAAGTCGAACAACGATTCGGTGACTCAAAAAATTCCTCGGATCTCTTATCTCGGTCACGAACTCGGACTTTATACTTCTCTTAGCTTGGAGGAGAATCTTCGTTACTTTCTTTCCATAGCACGAATTGAATTTCCTAAGGAGAAGGTCGAGTCGCTTCTGCGTTCCTTTAAACTTTGGTCGAGAAGAGAGGATCCCATCTTTACATTCTCCCGAGGAATGAAACAAAAGGCCGCGCTTGTTCGCGCGCTTTTGACCGGAGGAGATTTGATTCTTTTGGACGAGCCCTTTACTGCGCTCGATCGTTCCGGTTTGGAAACCGCGATCCGTCTTTTGGAAGAACATTCGAAAAACGCCGCGGTGTTGATGGTGACGCACGATCCGGGAATTCCGTTTTCACGCGCGACAAAAACTTTGACGATTCGGGAGGGAAATCTTGAAACAACTGTTCTCTCTGCTTCATAAGGAGTTTCTGCTGTTAGGAAGGGCGATTAACGGAATTCTTTCCGTTCTCGTTTTGATCACCTCGATCGTATTCATTTTTAATTATGCGTTGGAGCAGACCGGCAAACTGGATCGTCAGACTTTGATCGGAATCAAATGGTCCGTTTTGTTTTTGACCTCGTACGTTTTTATCGGTCAGTCCGCTTGGGAGGAACGGGAAAGCGGTGGAGGGAGAATCAGCTCGTTGTTTCTTCCGATTTGGATGCGCTTTCTCGCAAAGTCCCTTGCCGTGTTTACGGGTTTGACGATCGCCGCGATCTACTTAATGATTTTATTATCCGTTTTTTTTCAGGCGTTTCCCTTGGGTTGGAAAGATCTTACGGTCAATTTGATCTTTCTTGTGCCGGGTGTTCTCTGCATTTCCTTTTTGGGTGTGGCTTTGAGTCATATCAGCGATTCTTCGCGGCTGAAGGAAATTCTTCTTCCCTTGTTGATGATTCCGTTTACGATTCCGATTCTCCTTTTCGGAATGGAAGCCGAACGGAAGCTCGAACGTATGCCCGTCTTCGATCCGATTCCCGGTCTTGCCATCTTACTTTCGTTTTGCGTTTTTTACGCTGGAATCGGAATTCTACTTTTGGAACTTTCGGGCGACGAACCCTGAAGAATCTTCTTGATTCCACCGACATTCCCGCGAATACTCTATTTCGTATGAAAATTCGAATCGCTCATCCGATTTGGGACTGGGTTTTATCCGCATTCTTTTTGATCGGTTTTCCGACCGCCGTTTTGTTTTCCCTCAATTATCCGAACGTGATTTTACAACAAGGAACCGCTCACAGAATTTTCTACTTTCACGTTCCGGTCGCGTGGGTCGCGCTTTACGGTCCCGTTTTTTCTCTCGCGTTCGCGGTCGTTTATCTCATCCGCAAAGAATCCAAATGGGATCTTCTTTCGCTTGCCGCAAATCAAGTCGCGCTTTTGTTCGCGATCGGAGTCATCTTTTCCGGAAGAATCTGGGCGTTCAGCGCGTGGGGAGTCGCTTGGGATAAAACCGACGCAAGACTTCAGTCCTTCACCGTTTTGTTTATCAGTTTGATCGCATATTTCGTTTTTCGAATATTGATCACCGACGCGACCAAGAAAAAACTTTTTTCGGCGTTCTTGAGCATTTTATGCGCGGTGAACGCGGTCATCACTTGGGGGGCGATCCGTTGGATCGACAATCCGGGAAATCATCCCGAATCGGTTCTCGGCAAGGGAGGAATGGACTCGGATATTCGCATGAGTTTCTGGCTCGGGGTTCTTGCGTATCATATTTTGTTTTTGGTATTGATCCGCTTCGCTTATCGTTTGGCTAAGATCGAGGATCTTAGGGAAAGCCTGCCGGAAAGGGAAGAGTAATCCGTTCTTGTCCACGGCTACGAATTACAGTCTTTATACGGTTCTCGCGGTAGACGATTCCGAGATCAATTTAAAGCTGATCGTACATACTCTCAAACCTTTGGGGTTTCAGATCTTCACCGCGGAATCGGCGGCCGAGGCGCGTAACGTGCTTTTGACCAACCGGGTCGATATTCTTTTGTTGGACGTGAGTATGCCGGGGCAGGACGGTTTTTCGTTCTGCAAGGAACTCAGGGAAATCGAACGATTCAAACTTCTTCCCATACTTTTTATCACCGCGATCAACCGTGAACTCGGATTCGACGAAGCGATCTCTCACGGAGGAGACGACTTCATCCACAAACCGTTTCAGCCGAGGGAATTGATCGCAAAGATCCGCGCTTTTATTCGGATTAAAATTCTTCAGGACGAAGTCTTAGAACAAAAGCGGAACTACGAAAAGGAACTGATCATGGCGCGGAAGGTTCAACAGGAACTTCTTCCCGAAAAGGAATTGGAATGGAGCGGAGTAAGTTTAAGCACGATCTTCCAACCTTTGATGCAGATCGGCGGAGATTATACGGACGCTTGGATTGAAAACGAATGTCTTCATATCTTCATCGCGGATTGTTCCGGTCATGGTCCTTCTGCGGCCTTGCTCGCGGCGATGCTGAAGATGCAGGTTTCCAGTCTTTCTCCCGATCAGACGTTGCAGGAAAAAGTGCGGACGCTGCGTCACAATCTCGAAAAAATTCTTCCCGAGGAATTTTCGATCACGTTCTTTTACGGAATTCTTCACAAGGATCTTCACTTCGAATATTCGAACGGAGGTCATCCCTCTCCGATGCTTTTTAAGGACGGGGCCGTTACGACTCTTCCGGGGATGGGGCCTCTTATCATTCCGATCGAAATCAACGTAAGCGAAGAATTCAAAACCGTTCAATTGGAAAAAGGTTCGTATCTTCTTTTATACACGGACGGCGCCACGGAGATCGCGGACAAAACCATGAACATTCTCGGCGAAGAAAAGCTGAAGAGAATTTTTCAGGACGGAGTTTCCAAAGGCGGGGACATTCTCGCATCGATGATGCAATCCATTCTTGCGCATTCGGACCGCGGAACGAATGATGACGATATCGCTATGATGGTATTGAAATTATGAATTTGCCGAATCCTTCCTACCGGGGTAAAGTCAGGGACATTTACGATCTCGGAGACAAGTTGATTCTTTCCTCCACGGATCGTATCTCCGCGTTCGACGTCGTCTTTCCCCAGCCGGTTCCCGATAAGGGAAAGGTTCTCAACCGAATCTCCACTTCTTGGTTTTCCTTCTTTAAGGATATTCCCAATCATATCTTGGAAACCGATGTGAAGAAGTTTCCCGCTCCGTTTCAAAATCATCCGGATCTGGAAGGACGTTCGGTTTTAGTAAAGAAGTGCAAACGTATCGATTATGAATGTGTGGTTCGCGGTTATATTGCGGGTTCCGGTTGGAAAGAATACAAGGACGCGGGAACTCTCGCGGGCGTGACTCTCCCCAAAGGTTTGAAAGAATCCCAAAAACTTCCCGAGCCGGTGTTTACTCCCGCGGTCAAAAACGACCAAGGTCACGATGAGAACATCTCCGAAGTCGAAATGGAAAATCGGATCGGAAAGGAACTGTTCGGAATTCTGAAGGAAAAATCGATTTCCATTTTCAACCGGGCCGCTGAAGTGGTAGATAGGGCCGGAATCATTCTTTGTGATACCAAATTCGAGTTTGGAATCTTGGACGGACAGGTCATTCTGATCGACGAGCTTCTTACCCCGGACTCTTCCCGGTATTGGTCTGCGGATACGTATTCGGTGGGAATTTCTCCTCCGAGTTTGGACAAACAGATCCTTCGGAATTATCTGGAAACTACGAGCTGGAACAAGATGCCGCCTGCGCCCGATCTCCCGGCCGGATTGATTCAGGAGCTGAGAGAAAAATATCAGAAGATAGAGGATCTCATTCTTTCATGTACATCGCAAAAATCCAAGTAGTCCTCAAAGAATCCGTTCTCGACCCTCAGGGAAGCACGGTGAAAAAAGTTCTTTCCGAAGTCGGTGAAAAATCGGTGCAAGACGTGAGAGTCGGAAAATACATCGAACTCAAGATCGACGCTCCGAACGAAGACGCCGCGAGAAAGGACGTGGAAAGACTTTGCGATAAGATTCTCGTCAATCACGTTATAGAAACATATTCTGCGAATATTCAAAAACTATGAAAGTTGCGGTCATCACGTTTCCCGGTTCCAACTGCGACGCGGACATCTACCGCGTTTTGCGAGATCAATACGACGCCGAAGTCGATCGCGTTTGGCATAGGGATCAGCTCGATAAGAAATACGAACTCGTGATTCTTCCCGGAGGATTTTCTTACGGAGATTATCTCCGCTCCGGCGCGATGGCCGGTTTTTCTCCCGTGATGAAATCGGTAAAGGAACACGTGGACAAGGGCGGAAAGCTGTTCGGGATCTGCAACGGATTTCAAATATTAACCGAGGCGGAATTCCTCCCGGGCGCTCTTACAAGAAACAAAACTCTGAAATACATCTGCAAAACCGTGACCTTAAAAAAAGGTTCGGCCAACAATCCGATCACGACTTCCTTGGACGCTTCGAAAGAATTGAGAATTCCGATCGCCCACGCGGACGGTTGTTATTATGCGACATCCGATGTTCTCAAACAATTGGACGACGAGGGGAGAATTCTGTTTCGTTATTCCGGAGAGAATCCGAACGGTTCTCTCGACGCGATCGCGGGAATCACTTCTAAGAATTTCAAGGTCGCCGGTATGATGCCTCACCCGGAGCGCGCCATGAATTCGATCACCGGAGAAGTGGACGGCAAGGTCGTTCTGGATCTTATCCTCGGCGCTTGATATAAAATAAGTCTCGATCGGAACGTCGCGAGTATATTAGGAAATTTGGATTTAGTCCGCGCGTCCCGGCTAAAACGCATATCGCAGCTCGATTCCTTTCCGATTTATGAAGAATTCTTCCGTGAACTCCTATATTATATTTAAAGAATACAGATTTCGCGGATAACCGCGAATTTTATCCCTTATTCGAGTGTATTTGACTCGAAAATTGATTCGTTGAATAGTAGAAAAGGATAATATTTCATTCAAAACATTAGAATTTGCGAATTCCCCTGCAGTTATAACTGAGAATATTTCAAATTATAAACCAAGTGGAAGGAGTTCCAACATTTCTTGTATGATAAAGACAACGAAAATTTAGGACGTTTCTCGAACAAATGTCCTTTCGAGGTATGTCTTGTCTTGCATTCTGTTTGTTCCAATTCTTATTTTCAGTCTTTTTACTTTCACACATTGTACATCCGAAAAGGAACAGAATACAAAGACGGAAACTTCTAAGGCGACGGATAAATCCGGTGAAACGACCGCAAATCCTGTGGATACCGCAGCATATCCTTTCCCACCGGACAATCAGCCGACGCCCGATCGGATTCTTCTCGGGAAAACATTGTTTTTTGATCCGATTCTTTCCGGCTCCAACTGGATCAGCTGCGCGACTTGTCACAATCCGGGACTCGGCTGGTCGGACGGACTCAAAACCGCGGTCGGCCATAATATGAAGGTTTTAGGAAAGAACACTCCGACCATTCTCAACGGAGCTTTCGGAAATAAGATGTTCTGGGACGGACGTGCCGACAATCTCGAAGCGCAGGCTCTCGGTCCGATCGCTTCTCCCGACGAAATGAATCAGGATTTGGACGAAGTAATATTAGAATTAAAGAATATTCAAAAATACAAAGATCTTTTTGCAAAAGCCTATCCAGGAGAAGAAATCAGTGCGAATACGATCGCCAAGGCGATCGCGAATTTCGAAAGAACGATCATCTCGACCGATTCTCCCTTTGATCGTTGGAAAAAAGGGGAAACGAACGCGATCTCTAAATCGGCGCAAAGCGGCTTCGCGCTCTTTAACGGGAAGGCGAACTGCGCGTCTTGTCATCAAGGGGAGCATTTTACGGACAACGGATTTCATAACATCGGTCTGAAATCGAATCGAAAGGATGTCGGAAGATTTAAGATCGTTCCCGTTAAATCCATGAAAGGCGCGTTTAAAACTCCCACGTTGCGGGATGTCGATTTTACGGGGCCTTATATGCACGACGGAAGTTATGCGACGTTGGAAGAAGTCGTGGAGCACTACGATCGGGGAGGGGACGAAACGTCGAATCTCGATCCGAACATGGCTCCGCTCAAACTGAACTTTCAGGAAAAAGCGGACTTAGTCGCGTTTATGAAATCATTGACCGGGAAGAAACGGATCGTCTCCATTCCCGAGTTGCCGAGATAAGATTAAAAAAGATACTATAGGAGTTTTACATGTCGATTCGATGGAACGTTATTCTGTTCGGTTTAATTTTTTCCGCGGGAAGTTTGTCCGCGGCGGAACACGAAGTGGGGCAAAAGAATAAAAAATTCACGGTGGAATCCCTCAAGATCAAGATGGGAGATATCGTAAGTTTTCCGAATTACGATTCCTTTTACCACAACGTTTATTCTCTTTCTCCGGTTAAGATCTTCGACTTGGGATCGTACGCCAAAGGACAGACTCAAAAGGTGAAATTCGAAAAGGCCGGAAAAGTTACGGTTCAATGCGCGATTCATCCCGATATGAAGATGACGATCGACGTTCAATGATGAAAATATATTCAAATATTCTGATATTCTTTCTCTTTGTTTTTGCGTTCGCCGACGTGAATGCGGAGAATCCCAAGGAAAAGTCCGTGATCCGAGGAAGTATCGTGTTCCGTACGTACTGTGTTCTTTGTCACGGCGAATCCGCGGACGGAAAAGGAAGGCTTGCCACAGGTAAGGTTCCTCCTCCGGCGAACTTGACGATCACGAAGCTCAGCGATTCTCAAAAGGAGGAAATCATCCGAAAAGGCGGAGCAGGCGTGAACCGTTCTGCGTTTATGCCGCCTTGGAAGGACGAACTTTCCGAAGAACAGATCAAAGACGTGATCTCGTATATCAATTATCTTTCCAAAAACAAATAATCGGTGAACCTACTCAATCGGATCAGCATCAAAACGAGACTTCGCTTCAGCTTCGGGGCGATCATCGGCGTATTCATTCTTTCGTCCGCGTTGATCGTCTACAATACGTTCACGTATCGAAAGGCGATTCGATCCATGATCGACCATTCTCAACCTAAGTTTCAGTTGATGAACCTGACCTTGGAAAAACTGATTCTCGCGGAACTTACGCTTTCTTCCAAGGTTTCCACGATCGACGCCGTCTTATCCGAAGAAGAATACAAGAAGGTAAAGGTTCTAATCGACGAGATTCGAGCGAACCTAACTCGTTTGAACGGTTATTATCTGGAAAAAACGGAAGTTGAAAAGTTGAATTCTTTGAAGGAAGGTTTGAACGATCTTCTGCGATACACGGATACGATTCACCTTCTCGGAATGGAGAACCGCAGACAGGAAGCGCAGATCCTTTACGTGCGGGGAATTCATCCGTTGAGCGCATCGATGCGCGGCGTTATCAAGGAGTTGATCGAGTTCGAAGCCTTGGAATCGCGCAAAAGCGAAGAAACCGCGGAAGCGCAACTAACGTTATCCTTATACACGATCAGCATTCTTTCCGTTCTTTCCCTGATCGCGGGTGTGTGGTTTTCCAGATCCATCATTCTGTCCGTGATGTTCCCTTTAAAAAGGGCGATCGACTTTGCGTCCGAAATCCAAAACGGAAATCTGAACAATCGAATCGATATCGATAGTTTGGACGAAATGGGCGAGCTGCTCGAATTCTTAAAAAGAATGGAAACATCTTTGCGCGAAATCATCGTTGAGGCGCGCAACTCGGTCGAAAGTTCGGAAAGAGCCGGTCAGGAATTCGCGAAAGTTTCACAGGAATTTCTGCAAACCTCCGAAACGCAGGCCTTCGATTCTCAAAAGGTCGCGGACCATATCGATCGTCTGAGCCGCTTAGTCGAAAAGAACACGCAGACGATTTTGATTTCGGGAGAACATCTCCGTAACCTCGAACGCGAAATTCAAAGAAATCTAATGTCTTTGGCGAGCGTCACCGAGTCCCTAAACTCTTTGACCGTACGTGCGAAGGAATCCTCCGAAACGGCCTTGAAAGGAAGAGAAAAAGTCGACGCGGTTCAGAAGTCCTTTGCCGAAGTTAAACGAACCGTACAAAAGATTAAGGACGCGCTCGTCAAGATCGGAGAAATTTCCACAAGAACGAATATGCTTGCCCTCAACGCAGCGATCGAAGCTGCAAGAGCCGGAGAACACGGAAAAGGTTTTTCAGTCGTCGCGGAAGAGGTTTCCCAACTCGCCGAACACACGATGAAAAACACGAGGGAAATCACCGAACTGATCGAGTTTACCCGGACGAATATCGATTCCGGAAACGGAGAAATGGATCAGTTCTCCGATTTTTTCAAAATCATTCAAGAGAACGCCGTGAATGTTGCGGAGTTCAGTCTCCGTCTTTTGGACGACATGAGAGTTCAGGAGTCCGGCCTCAATCAATGTTCTCAACGAATGCACGAGGTCGCATCGAATATTACGGATTTGGAATCCTCTTCTTTGGAAAATAAAAGCGCTTACGGTTCGATACGGGAATCGGTGCAGAAACTTTCGCAGGGCGCGCTTCAAATTTCTTCCGGTTCTCAGGCGATCAACGAGGGCGCGAAAAAGATCGACGAACAATCGACAAAAGTAAAACGCCTGATGGAAAAATTTAAGGTCTGACAAACGGATCCGTATAGAGTGACTCGCCGAGTTCGGGAACGGAACCCGAATCAACGCGATCGAATACTTAAGGGATCCTTTCTTCGATTCTACTTTTCTTTGAATAAAAAAGGGTTTGCTTCCTTTGGAACCCAGGCAATCGTATCGTCGTCTAAACTATACGCCTTCCTTTGAAGGGGGCTCTTTTAGAGATACGATCGTTGAGCCTTCTTTATGCCGAAAATAAAGCGCGAATATTTTGGGATATTATAATATTCTTTTGTATTTTGTTCGCTGCCGTCGAGTCTCCGCTTCGAATAGTCCTTTTTTATGAAAAGGGTCTTACCTTGAGCGGCATATACATTTTGGTCGACTTGCTGTTTTTGGGCGATATTTTCGTGAATCTATTCTTTCCCGAATCCGCGCGGACGGAACGCAGGCCTGCTTTCCGAAAAGAGATGATTCTCCCTTATTTAAAAAGCTGGTTCGTATTCGATTTCATCGCCGCATTCCCTTTCGAATTGGTCGCTCAGAAAGCGATCGGTATCGAACTCACCTTTCATCCGTATTTGTTTCTTTTATTCGGGATCACTCGTATCGTTAAGGTGGTTCGGATTCCGGGAATCATTCGCAGGCTGAATCTCGCATTCCAGCCGTCGCCTGGTGTTCTTCGTTTAGGATTGCTCGGCTTTTGGATCACGATCGTGGCCCATTGGTTTGCGGTCGGTTGGCTCTATATGGACCAATTGGAAAGGATGAAAACCGGATGGAACGAGTATGTCAAAGCTCTTTATTGGTCCGTGATGACGCTTGCCACCGTAGGTTACGGAGACGTGCTTCCCGCAACGACCGAACAGAGGATCTATTCGATTTTGGTGATGATGATCGGAGCGGCGGTTTACGCCACCATCATCGGGAACGTGGCGAGTATTCTCGGAAATCTGGATTTGGAACGTTCGGCCCGCATCAAAAGAATGTCGCAAGTGGATTCCTTTTTAAAGGCGAGAAACCTTCCCTCGGATTTGAGGATGAAAATCCGCGAGTTCTACATTTACATTATCGAGAAAGGTTTCGGTCAAAACGAAAAGGAATTGTTAAGCGACTTGCCAATTCCCCTGCAAAGGGAGGTCAAGATTCATCTGCATCGGGAACTTTTAGAAAAGGTTCCGTTTCTTAAGGGCGCGGAGCCTTCGTTCATTACGACGCTCGTGTTTTCCCTCAAACATCAGATTTTTCTCCCCGGCGATATCATATTCAGGAAAGGTGATATAGGTCATAACTTGTACATTCTGAGCGAAGGGACGGTTGAAATCCTCGGAGAAAACGATCACGAAGTGATCGCGAAAGCCGGAGGCGGACAATTTTTCGGAGAGTTGGCTTTGATTACCGAGGAAAGGAGATCGGCTACGGTTCGATCCGTGGGAATCTCTCAGGCGTACACTCTCAGTAAGGGTGATTTTCTGAACGCCTTGAACGATTATCCCGTATTTAGAGAGGCGATTCTTACCAGAGTTCGGAATCTAAAAGCGCAGACACGGACGCGTAAAAAACGAACGGCGAACGGAAAGGTTTCAAAACGGGAAAGGAAGAATTGACCGAACCGTTTCGAGAACTTCGATCAAAGCGCGAATCAGACTTCTAAGATCGCGAATCCTTTCTTAATCGTTTCCTTTTTATTTCCGATGCGAATCTTACCGGAAATCTTTCCTTCGATCCGTTCCATCGGAATCTTTTTCCCCAACAAACCCGAAATCGTCGAATGTGTAGTCCGCACCGGAGTCACGGTAAGTTCGATTTGATCGGAAGGATCATGAAGCACATACGATAAGGATTCTTTTTTGAAACTCGCCGTTTCCAAAAACGTAGGAATTCCGTTTCTCCAAAGTAGAATGCCCGTCTTCTGGTTGTAGTTCAAACGAAACGAATTCTTTCCCGCACCCCATCCGTAGATTCTCGATTCCGGAAAAAAGGATTGGTTGGCAAAACCCGTGGTGATGCTGTAGGAAAGTTTTTCCGAAGATTCCAAATTCCAAGTTTGATCGTCGAAGGCGAGTTGTCCCCGCACGCTGAGATCGGGCGAAATCAAACGAAAGAGCCAGTCCTTGCCGGATTTTTCCAAAGAAGAAACCGGCTTATGCGTTTTTTCAACGGTGCTTACGAGTGCGTCGAGTTGAAGATTCAAGTTCGAAGCTAAGATCGATGAATGCGTATACCCTTGTTGGATCGTATCGTCCAGACGAAAGTTGAATCTCTGATTGCCTTGGGTAAAACTCCAATAACCGTTTCGAAACGTGCCTCGGGATAAGTATTCTTTGCCCGGGCTGCCGATCCATTCGAAGTCCTTGAAATTGTCGGATTCGAAAAACCAAAGATGGAGAAGGGCCTTACAGGCCCCCGGGCCTCGGAAAATTCGCAACCCGAGAAGAAAATCTTCTGTAATCAAATCGACTAAAACGGAGTCTATTTTCTTCCAGGAAGAGAAAAAAGAAGTTTTATACTCTCTGGAGTTGTCGATTCCAAGAGTTCCTGAATAGAGACCGAGATTGGGTTCTAATGTGGAGGGGTTGAGAAGATGGCCGATCGCCTCTTTCATGAAGAATACCTTTAGGATTGTCAGTTTTTCCAGAGGTTTCAAAAAAAAAAGAAGAATGTGGTCTTCTCTTCTCCTTAATTTGGCGCTTTTTGTCCGGAATTTTGCTTGCCGGACCTTGCTTTGTGGATTCCAGTATAGGAACTCTTAAAAAAACATGTTGTACAGCCAGGATACAAGCAACCTTCTCTCGTATGGGGAGAATTATTATCAACCTCACTATCAACCGATCCTGGAAGTTACGAACTGCAACATCATCGGCTACGAGGTTCTCGGGAGATTTTATTCTCCGGAAAAGAACGAATATCGTTCGCTCGGTTATCAATTCCACAATCCAGAACTCGATACGATTCGATTGATCCAGATCGATCGGCTGATCCGCGAAAAGGCGATTCGCCATCTTAAAGATACGGGACTCAGAACCAAGTTGTTCCTCAACATGATGCCGAACTTTCTTTCGATGATTCATACGGGGGACGTTTTGGATCTGAAGAGACTTCACGTTCTCAATCTCATCGAAAAATACGATATATCTCCTTCCGAAGTCGTGTTGGAAATCACGGAAGACAAATTCGACGGAAGCATTGAAAAACTACTCTCGATCGTAAACGTGTTCAAGGACTACGGTTTTAAGATCGCGGTCGACGATCTCGGAGTCGGATTTTCCAACTTGGAAAGAATCGGTTACATTCATCCGGATATCATGAAAGTCGATATCAAGATCATGCGCGAGAGCTTGAACAGAAGATCGTTCAAAAACGTTCTGAGCGCGATCGCGGACATGTCGCAGAAACTCGGATCGGATCTTCTTTTCGAAGGAATCGAAACCGAGGAAGAATTGCATCTCGCTCTTTCGATGGGAGCGAACCTTCTCCAGGGATTTTATTTTTCAAGACCTCAGGTGGAGTTTCAGGATAAGAAGCAGTTCAACAGAACTCTTCGCGATACTCTGGAGAAGTTTTCCGGTCTTCGGTTTATGGAACTCTTGGAAGAATTTCAAAAAGGCCAAGCTGTCATCGACGCCCTCGGAGAAAAACTCGAAGCCCTTCGTCACAACGGAAAAGAGGATCTGCCTCTCGTTCTTCATTTGATGCTGTCCGAGTTGCCCTCGGAAATTCTATCCGTGTTTGCCTGCGATATCTTCGGTTATCAGATCACTCCAACGTATTTCCGTTCGCATCCGGGCGAAGAATGGGATTCCGATCTGACCGAGATCGGGAACAATTACGCTTGGAGACCGTTCTTTATCCGACACAAAGCAAAGGTGGTTCAAAGCGGAGCCAAATGGACCGTGACCGAACCGGTCTACGATATGGATCTTCACAAACAAGTCGTGATCTTTACCTACACTCTTCGCGATAATTATATTCTCGTGATCAAGATGGATTGGGAACGGGTCTAAGATCCGTTTTCGAGTTATGTCGGCTATCCGTAGACTTTGTGGGAACTCCCACAAACACGGGGAAAGAATTTCGATTGAAAATTTAAGAAATCCGTGATATAGAAATTTCGCAGGAATTTTTCCCGCCTCCTCACCCCTCCGCCCAAACAAGGGTGGGGCGCAAGTTTCACGGACTCATTGTCGTACCTCCGACAATTCGTTTGATAACTATTGATCTCTCCTTACAAAAAAAAACACTGGTAGAATAGGGGAAGGTGCGTTTGTGACCGAGATTCTAAAAATCCAGGACCTGCGAGCGGGAATCCAAGTCGGAGATTCCGGAGAAATCAAGGAGATCGTAAAAGGTGTAAATCTTACGATTCGTCCCGGAGAAGTTCACGCCATCATGGGCCCGAACGGTTCCGGCAAAAGCACTTTATCCAACGTCATCATGGGACACCCGAAATACCAAGTATTGTCGGGAGATATTCTATTCGAAGGGAAATCCATTCTCGATCTCCCGACCGACGAACGCGCCCGTCTCGGAATCTTTCTCTGCTTTCAATATCCGACGAGCATTCCGGGAGTTACGATCGGAAACTTTTTAAAGACCATCGTCAAGTCCGTTCGGGGAAAAGAACTACCCGTTAAAGAATTCAGAAAGGAACTCAAAGAATCCATGGCGGCTCTCGACATGCCCGAGTCGTTTATATCTCGTTATGTGAACGACGGATTTTCCGGCGGGGAAAAAAAGAGAAACGAAATTCTCCAGATGAGTTTGCTGAAACCGAAATTGTCCGTGTTGGACGAAACGGATTCGGGACTCGACATCGACGCGCTCCGCATCGTAAGCGAAGGAATCAATCGAAACAAAACTCCCGATAGATCGATTCTACTCATCACGCACTATCAAAGAATGCTAAACTACATCACACCCGATTTCGTTCACGTATTCGCAAAAGGAAGAATTCTCAAAACCGGAACGAGAGAACTCGCGTTGGAATTGGAAGAAAAAGGATATGATTGGATCCTTGCGGAATCTGGAGACTAAAAACCAAGTGTCTTTAGAAACTCAATTTTCGAGTCTGCTCTCCCGCAGCGGGGAACCCCAGGCACTAAAGGATTTTCGCAAGAAGGTATTCGCAAAGTTTCAGACCTTAAAAATTCCGAGATCGGAAAACGAGTCTTGGAGAAAAATCCCCTTATCCAATTTTCATCCGGACGAATTCAACGAAACTCCGGATGCGGCAGACGCGGTTACGTGGAAACTTCCCGAATCGGTAAAACTGCAAAAGGCGGAATCCCTTTCCGGAAAAGAACTCGAATTCTTTCTCGAAAGTCTGGAAACTATATTCCAAAAACAGAATGAAGAATGGTTTACGTTGTTGAGCCTTTCCTCCTTTACGCACGGGATTTATCTCGAAGTCGAATCCGATCGCGTCCTCAAGGAAGAAATCGAAGTGAAGTTTCGCCTCGAAACGGAGAATCGAATTCTTCCGTTGGTCGTTGCAAAAATCGGAAACCACAGCAAGGCGTTTTTTGCGGAACGATACGAATGTCCCGAAGAACAGGATTTTAAATTCTTCCAAGGTTTGACAGTGATTCATGCGGGCGCGGGAACAAAATTTTCCTATGCGGGAATCGAATCCTTCGGTTCGAGCGTATTCCATTTTCAAAATCTATTTTCCGATCAAAAAGAGGATTCGGACGTAAAGATCGCAAAGGTAACTCCCGGCGGTTACAAAGGAAAAAATCTTCTCAACGTGGAACTTTCCGGCAAAGGCGCGAGGGCGCGCGTGATCGGACTCGCTCCGATGGCCGCCCGCGAATTTCAGGATTCCGAAGTGAAGATCGTTCACAACGAAAGTCATACCGAAAGTTCGATCCTTTACAGAGGCGCGTTTAAGGACAAGGCGCATCATATCTTTACCGGCAATCTTCATATTCCGAATTCCTGCAAAGACGTAAACGCGATTCAGATCAACAACAACCTTCTTCTCAACCGATCCGCGAGAGCCGAGTCCATTCCGAAACTCGAAGTATATGCGGAGAACGTAAAGTGCGAGCACGGGGCGACCGTAGGCGAGATCGACGAAGAACAGTTGTTTTATCTCGCTTCCCGAGGAATCGACGAAGACGAGGCGAGAAGAATGATCGTGGACGGATTTTTGGGTCAAGTGATTGGGGAAATCGAATCCGATTCCATACGACAAGAGCTTTTCGAGCTGATCGCCCGTAAAGTGGAAGGTTCCGCATGAGCTTTCGTAAGGTAGCAAATCGTTCCGAAATCGAAAACGGGAAAGTCAAAGTAGTGGAGACCCGCTATAATAGAATCGGGATCACGAGTTTGGACGGAAACATTTACGCATTCGAAGATGTTTGTACACACGACGGAGAGGCGATTTCCGGAGGGGAATTGTGTGGAGACGTAATCACCTGCCCGAGACACGAGGCGCAGTTTTCGATCAAAACCGGAAAAGCGCTTTGTATGCCCGCAGTGGAAGATCTCCCGGTTTATCCCGTAAGAATCGTGGGTGACTCCGTCGAGGTGGACTTGGAGGATTGACATATATGAGTTTCTCAGCCGAAAGAATCAGAACCGATTTCCCGATTTTGGGAACCACGATGAACGGGAAACCTCTCGTTTTTTTGGACAGCGCGGCTAGTTCTCAGAAACCGTTTACGGTCATCGATACGATCGAAAAGTATTATCGCGAAGAAAACGCGAACATTCACCGAGGCATTTATTATCTTTCCCAAAAAGCGACTGAAAAATACGAACTGAGTAGAATCCGTCTTTCCCGCTTTATCGGAGCGCAATGCGCGAAGGTTTGTATCTTCACGAGAAACGCTACCGAGTCGATCAATCTTGTCGCACAAACCTGGGGAAGAACCCAAATTCAAGAGGGGGACGAGATCGTTCTCAACGAACTCGAACACCATTCCAATATCGTTCCTTGGCAGATGCTCGCTCAGGAAAAAAAAGCCGTATTAAAATTCATTCCTCTGAACGAGGACAGCACTTTGGATCTGAGCGGGATCGACGAGATCATCACGAACAAAACGAAACTCGTCGCGGTCTCGCAAATGTCGAACGTGACCGGAACGATTCATGACATTCTCCCCATACAAAAACGCGTAAGACAAGTCGGCGCCAAACTGCTCGTAGACGGAGCGCAGGGAGTTTGCCATCTTCCCGTGAACATGAAGGAAATGGATTACGACTTCTACGTATTCTCCGCGCACAAAATGCTCGGCCCGACCGGAGTCGGTGTTCTTTACGCAAAGGAAGAAATCCTGGAAGAGATGCCTCCTTGGATGGGCGGCGGCGATATGATCGCGCAAGTTTATAAGGAACGATCCACATACGCGGAACTTCCTTCCAAACTCGAAGCGGGAACTCCGAACATCGCGGGAGTGATCGGTTTCGGTTCGGCGATCGAATACCTCGAAACGATCGGGATGCAGGAAATTCGAAATCACGAAGTCGAATTGTTAACATATGCTCTCGATCGATTGGACGATTTCGGCGGACTCGAACTCTACGGAACGAGAGATCTTTCCAAACGAGGCGGAGTGATTTCCTTCAACTTCCCGGGAGTTCATCCGCACGACGTGGGAACGATTCTTGACGAAGAAGGAATCGCGATTCGGGTCGGACATCACTGCGCGCAGCCTTTTATGGCGTTTAAGAATATTCCGGGAACGTGCCGCGCGAGTCTTTACCTTTACAATACAAAAGACGACATCGATCGATTGATCGAGGGTCTAATTAAGGTAAAGGAGATTTTCTCCCGTGTCCTTAAGCGATAGTCTTTACAAAGAAGTCATTCTCGATCACTATCAAAATCCGAGATTTCGAGGCAAACTCGAACCGGCCGATCTTTTCGAACACGGAATCAATCCCCTTTGCGGCGATGAACTCGAGTTGACGATCAACCTCGTCGGAGAAACGATTTCGGACGTTCGCGTGACCGGAAAAGGATGTTCGATTTCCCAGGCCTCGGGTTCCATGATGGCGGAATCGATCCGAGGAAAAACGGTGGCGGAAGCGGAGAATATTCTCAGCCGATTTAAGAATATGTTTTTGGAAGATAAGGATCCGCAGTTCGAGGAAGAACTCGAGGATCTTGAATCGATGGAGTCCGTAAAAAAGATTCCCGCGCGGATCAAATGCGCGGTCCTTCCTTGGAATACTTTGGAACGCGCGTTGGAGCGAGCGTCCAAACGAGGTTGAGTTTGCTTGCGTGCGGATTTTCTCCCGATAAAAAGTGTGGGAACTACCACAATGCAAATATTCATACCATCCAATTTGTGGGAACTCATACAAAGAATCGGGTCGACAAACGACTGTATGAGCTTCGACGGGATTCGGCGGTCGTCGATAAATTGTATGAGTTCCCACAAGTCACCGTTGGTCGCCGTCCCCTTCGGATCGTAAGAGTTCCCACACGGTTTGTCGGGAAAATGAAATAGAAAAACGGAGAGTGAGAAAATGTTAGAAGCCCCCACAAACGCATTGGAAGAACAGATCTACGAAGAAGTAAAAAAAGTGGAGGATCCCGAAATCGGAATCTCCATCGCGGAACTCGGTCTCATCTATAGAATCAAAGTCGAAGGCGATAAGGCGAAGATCGACATGACTTACACCTCCATGGCCTGTCCAGCCGGACCTCAAATGAAACAACAAGTCAAGGATCATGCGCTTCGTGTGGAAGGAATCTCCGACGCGGAAGTGGAGGTGGTCTGGGTTCCGAAATGGGATCCGCGCGAAATGGCGACCGAAGAAGCCAAGATGGATCTCGGAATTTTCGACTGAACCGCAAATATCATAAAGTTTGAATGTTTGAATGAAGGAAAGGGGAAAAACGTCGCCGATGTTTTTTTCCTTTCAAAAGAAGAATATTGTAACCGATTCTAAATGAAAGAAATCCAATCCTCCGAATTAGAAACACGATTTGCCAATTCTTTGGGACAACCGATCGGAACCCCGCTTCCCGATTGGAAACCTGCGTCGCTCCCGAAAAAGGAAACTATACAAGGAAGATTCTGCCGCTTGGAACCTCTCGATCCGGAAAGGCACGCAGAATCGCTCTATTCTGCCAATTCGTTGGACGCCGGAGGGGCGATGTGGACGTATCTTCCCTATGGACCTTTTAAAACGTTCGACGAATACCAAGAATGGATGAAGAATACGTGTCTGACGGAAGATCCGTTGTTTTTCGCGATCTTCGACTTGTCTTCCGATCGGGCCGTCGGACTTGCTAGTTACGCGGAGATTTCTCCGAAAGCCGGTTCGATCGAAGTCGGGCATCTGGCGTATTCTCCGTTCATGCGACAATCTCCGGTTTCGTCGGAAGCGATGTATCTTATGATGAAGAACGCGTTCGAACTCGGATATAGAAGATATCAATGGAGATGCAACGCTCTCAACTTGCCTTCCGCGATCGCGGCACAAAGAATCGGATTGTCCTTTGAAGGAATTTTTAGACAGGCCAATGTTCTAAAGGGTCATAGCCGCGATACCGCTTGGTTTTCGGCCATCGACGAGGAATGGCCGGCGATTCAAGAAGCGTTTTTGAAATGGTTAAATCCCGGCAATTTCGACGAGAACGGGCTTCAAAAAGTCCGCTTGAGCGATTTGACGGCGCCTATTCTCAAACGGAAATACGGTTTTTAGTTCGAAAGGAGTTTCGATTCAACAACTTACCTATATGAATCATTTAGAATATAAAAAAACGATCATAATCCTTCTCTTCTCTTCCTTTCTTTTTCTTTCGTCGACGATCTCCTGTAAACGGTTTCAAGACAAAGAAGACGATCCGAATGCGGATCTTTTCACCGGATATGCATTGTTGAGCGTATTGGGATGTACACAATATCAGAACGCACCCCGCGTGGATACGGTCGACGGTTTGACTCGGATTTTCGTTCTGCCGAGTTTTACGTTTCCCTGCGTGCCGCGATACAACGACCCGCATTTGATTTTTGTTCCTTCTTCCTCCGTAAAAAATATTCTTACCGTGTTTTTGCCGGGTTCGGGAGGAACTCCGATCGGCGTTTCCAAACTCATTCAGGAAGGCGCGGCCCGCGGTTATCACAGCGTCGGTTTGATGTATCCGAACGGTGAACCGATCAACGTTCTTTGTAACGGTGCGGGAAGTTCTCCCGCTTGTTTCGGGAATGCGAGAGAGGAAATCATTACGGGAGTCGATAAGACGAACGTCGTTTTCGTCGATACGAACAATTCCATCGACGGTCGTTTGTTGAAGCTACTTCAATATCTCGTCGTCAAACGTCCGAACGACGGTTGGGGACAGTTTTTAAACGGAGATTCCGTTAACTGGAACAAGGTTTATTTCGGCGGCCATTCGCAGGGAAGCGGACACGCCGCGTTTCAAGGAAAGATCAAAGCCATCGGAAGGGTTTCGATTTACAGCGGCGTCGGGGATTATCATATCGCTTCGGCGACTCCCGCGACTTGGTTGGCTCAGAGCGGCCTGACCTCTTCCGCGTTCTTTTTCGGTTTGATCCATGTCGGAGACGGTGTCACGAATTTTTCCGGAAATTCGAATCAGGCTACGGATACGTGGCAAAGCGCCTTCGGGATGAACGGCGCCCTTACCGACGCCGACAGCGGAACCGCTCCGTTCGGAGGAACACAACGATTGACTACGAATCGCTGCGCGGGTCAGGACGAGAACAGCAAACACAACTGTACGATGATTCCCTCCCAACAGGCGGCTTGGGATTATATTAGTTTTCCTTAATGGAATACGTGGATACATACCCCTCTGGTTTCGGATTTTTTTCGGAACAGTGCAGGTCTAAAAAGTTTTTTGATACAAGCTTTTTCCGAATCTCTTGTCGGAACACTTGTGAAAATCCGAAATGTAGGAACTCATACGGGTTCGCGCAACTTGTGCGGTCACTCACTTCGTTCGCTGAAGTCGTCACCGCTTCTCACGCGGTCACTCACTTCGTTCGCTGAAGTCGTCACCGCTTCTCACGCGGTCACTCACTTCGTTCGCTGAACTCAGCACCGCTTCTCACGCGGTCACTCACTTCGTTCGCTGAACTCAGCACCGCTTCTCTTACGGAGAAGCGGTAGGGATCAAAGCGTGGTCAATAAATTGATTTTCCTGAATGATTTCGCGAATTCAAAAACGGATTCAATTTATTGACCGAAGCTGCGAGCCCGGGCCGCTACGCGGCACCGCCCAGTCGAACGATCTCATAGAGTGCGAGCCTTGAGCCCACGCGTCTAATCTTTCTGAAAGAATTGATTGAGTGAAAGAAGAGTCGTAATTCCCCAGGCGCCCAAAAACGCGTAGAACTTCCAACTGAAAACGTAATCTTCTTCGCGCAAAAAGCTCACAAAGAACGCTTCGGGAAAAAAGATTCCCGCAAGCGCGCCCAAACCCAAAAGAAATTGAACGCTCAACAACAACGATCCGAGCCAATGAGAACGCCAGAACGATCCGAAAAAGAAAACCCCGGCCGACAAAAAGATAAAATAGAAGTTAGACGAAACACGAAGTCCTTCCGTTTCTTCTCCGCCTAAATGGATCGTGTATTCGATCCAAGTCGAAAGACTGAATAACAATTGAAGAGTTACAGCGACAAAGAGGGCTTTTTCCGAGACGGATTTTTCCTTCCAAAACTCGGTGAACCTCCCCGTAAACGAAAGATAAAATGTGAGCCATTCTCTCAAGAGAAGAGGGACGGAACGCAGGCTCCATTGAACGTCTCTCCAGAGATTACGGAGCATCTGCAACCTGAAAGGTGACTTCCACTTCCACGGGCGATCCAAGCGGAAGCGAAGGAGTTCCCACGGCAAAGCGCGCATGACGTCCTTCTTCTCCGAACACGGAAAGAAGAAAGTTGCTTCCGTGATTCGCGACAAGATGATGTTCGGTAAAATTCGGACTGCAAGCGACAAAGACTCCGATCTTCACGATTCGAACGAGTTTGTCCGGACCTCCGCAAACTGCCGCAGCCGCTGCGATTGCGTTGAGACTCGCTTGGATCGTCGCTTCCTTGACGTCGTCGACGGAAAGACCTTCTCCCAGTTTTCCAACCTGCATCAGTTGACCGTCTTTGAGAGGAAGTTGTCCCGAAGTGAATACGAGATTTCCCGAACGATTTGCGGGAATATACGCCGCGATCGCTTGCGGAGCGGGAGGAAGTTTGTAACCTAAGGATTCGATTTTGTTTTGAATGCTCATGTGCTTCTTTCTTGCCGAATAGGGAAGATCCTTCCAAAAAGATTGTCATACTCGATTTTTCAAGCAGTTTCGAAAAAAGGAATTTTCTTTCTTTTCCCCTCCGGTTTCACTAGATCCAGAGAATGTATCCGAAACTCGAGCTGATTCCTCATCCGCAGTATCCCGAACACTATCAGATCTGCAAACGAACCGGAGTTTGTTTTTACAAACCGGCCAAAACCCGGGAATACAAGGATTCTTATTTTTTAGAAGAATATAAAAATCAGTATCAAAAGACCTACTACGAAGACGAGGTTTCCCTGCGCGCTCTTGCCCGAAAACGGCTCGCGATCTTGGGTCAGCTCCACGACCCGAAAGGGTCCGCTCTTTTCGAACTCGGTTCGGCCGCAGGCTTCTTTTTGGACGAAGCAAAGAAAGTCGGTTATCAGGTGAGCGGTTTGGAAATTTCTCCCGCAGAGGTCGAATATTCCCGAAAGACTTTGGGGCTCGACGTTCTCTGCGATTCTTTTTTAGGGGAGAAGGTTTTACAAGGGTCTACTTTCGACGTCGTTGCGGCTTTCTTCGTAGTGGAACATTTTCCGGACGCGGACTTCGTGTTCGAAAAGTTAACCGGTCTTGTCAAACCCGGAGGATTTCTGTTCTTAGGACTGCCTTCCTTATACGGTCCGACCTTTCAAACCAATCCGGAAGAATGGTTCCGCACGCATCCGTCGGACCATTTTTGGGATTACAGCCCAGCCTCCCTGAAAAAAATGTTGAAAGGATACGGTTTTAAGACTGAGTATAAGAAACCGATGTCCTACCACCCGTCCCGTGATCGGGGCTGGAGAGGAAAAACACTGAGTCACCGCCTTTTTGCACGTCTCTCAGACCTCACCTGTTACGGTGATACATTCCACTTAATCGCTCAGAAGCTGCACACATGAAATTCGAAGAACTTTCGCTACATCCTAAATTACTTTCAGCCATTCAAGAGATCGGTTATACCGAACTCACTCCGATTCAGGAACGATCGATTCCGCACGGGCTGGAAGGAAAAGACATCACCGGTCTCGCACAAACGGGAACCGGAAAGACCGTGGCCTTTTTAGTGCCGGTCATTCACACCATTCTTACCAAAGAAATCCAAGGCGTTTCCGCTCTCGTATTGGCTCCCACAAGAGAACTTACGATGCAAATTTCGGACGAAGCCAAAAAACTTCTGAAACATTCGGAAGGAATCCGCGCGGTGCCGATCATCGGCGGAACCGATTACAAATCCCAAAACAAGGATTTGGAAGGATTGAACGGAATCATCGTCGCGACTCCGGGAAGATTGATCGACATGATCAAGTCCGGTTCCATCGACATATCCAACGTCGAGTTCTTCGTTCTAGACGAAGCGGATCGAATGCTCGACATGGGATTCATCCAGGACATCCGTTGGCTTCTTCATAAATGTAAGAATCGCAAGCAGACCTTGCTGTTCTCCGCAACCTTATCCGTGGAAGTGATGCGTCTCGCCTATCGCTTCTTAAACGAACCCGTTGAAATTCAGATCAATCCCGAAAAGATCATCACCGAAAGAATCGATCAGAAGATCGTCCACTTGGGACGCGAGGAAAAAATTCCTTACATGACCAATCTGATCGTCAACTCGGAGGAAGAAGGTCAGGGAATCATATTCACGAATTATAAAGCGAATATTCCCAAGATCGTTCATACTCTACGCAAATACGGAATTCCCGTCACTGGAATCTCCTCCGAGTTGGATCAGAAAAAAAGACTGAGACTTTTACGGGATTTCAAATCGGGCAAATACCGTTATATGGTCGCGACCGACGTCGCTTCCCGCGGGATCGACGTCGAAAACATAGACATCGTTTACAATTACGATCTTCCGCAAGACACGGAAAACTACGTTCATAGAATCGGACGTACGGCAAGAGCGGGAAGAAAAGGGAAGGCGATCGGTTTTTGTTCCGAGTCCGATTACGTGGAACTCGAAAAGATCGAAAAATATCTGAAACAAAAGATCGACGTTCTGGACGTTCAGGAAGAATATATTCAATTTCCTGCGGGTGATTTTCAGCCTTTCGTGGGCGGTGATTCCTACGATCGGGAAAAGGAAACTCACTTCAAACAAAACGGGAGACGTCCTCACGAAAGAGGGGAACGCGCTCCTCACAAACACGATCGGGACAGAAGAGGGGACAAACGTCACGCAAGTCATACCCGTTCTCATTCTCCCGCAAGAGATTCTTCCCAAAAGAAAAAACCGGCCGCCGCGATTCAAGAGGCGGAATTTTTTCTGCAAAAAGCCGATTCCGTTTTATCTTCCGAACCGAAAGGCAATAAACAAGGCAATAAGAATCAACATCGTTTTCAAGGCGGCAAGGACAAACAACGTCAGCCGAATGGCGGTCAACAACAGGGCGGCGGAAATCAACAACGCAATCAGCAAAATCGCGACCGCAATCAGAACAGAAACCAACAGACGAATAAGAATTACGACAAGAGCAAACGGAATCTGTTCGATATCAACGACACTCAAAGAGAAGATTCCAAAAAGAAAAAAGGTTCGATTTGGCAAAAAATCAAATCTATCTTTGGGGGCTGATCCTATTCTTTTCCAACGCGTGGGGACTTGCGGCCAAGGTCTCCATTCCCACGCAGGCTTCCGAACGTTATGTGCGCTTTGAGGACGTTCAAAAGGAATTTCCTTCCCTAAAGTCCTCGTTCAATCCAGCGACCTTTGTCGGTTCGATCAAACATCCTTCCGGAGAAATCCGTTTTCGGGTAGGCTCCTCCTTTTACACCTTCAATCAAACGATCGAAAAAATCTCCGTTCCGATTTTGTATAAGGAAAAGGATTTTCTGATTCCACCCGAAATCGTGGAAGCCTTGTTCGTACAACTCATGTCCGAGGACGTTCGTTACGAATATAAGGAAAACGTGTTGGAGTTGGAGGTTCTTCCGGGCGCGGAAATACTCGGAATCAAGACCGTTCTGATCGATGCTGGACACGGAGGAAAGGACCCGGGGACTGCCTCGAACGACGGAACGAACGAGAAAACGGTCGCTCTTCAAGTCGCCAAAATTCTCAAGAAGTTCTTCGAAAAGGTTTATCCGTCGATCGAAGTCGTATTAACGAGACCGGACGACACGTTCGTGGAACTCGAACAAAGATCCGCGATCGCCAATCGGGAACTCAAAAAAAAGGGAAGCGCTTTGTTCATCAGTCTTCACTGCAATTCCTCCATCAACGAGGATGTGAACGGTTTCGAAATCTATTATCTTTCGCAAACTGCCTCCACAGAATCCGCGCGGGAAACCGCGCTGTTGGAAAACCGGATTCTCAAGCCCAAAGGAACCTCAGCCGTGAAAAGAATCCAGGCGGGAATGATGTCCTCCCTCATCCAAAGAAGGAGCAGAATCTTAGCCAGGTCCCTGGAATCGGAGATGAAAAAAAAGCTCCAACCTCAAATTCTGTCCAGGGGAGTGAAAAAGGCGGATTTTTCGGTCCTCCGAGGAAGTCTCATGCCCGCGGTTCTCGTGGAAATGGGTTATCTTTCTCATGAAAAAGAATCCAAACTTTTGCAAAGCAAAAGTCTGCAAGTAAAGATAGCGAAAAGTATCGTAGAAGGAATCCGGGGATATGAATTGGCAAAAAATTAAAGAATCTGCAATCGCGATCAGAGACGCGGCATGGGAAGCGATCAAGGCCGCGGGAGTAAAAATCAATCTCGGATATCTTTGGTTGTTCCGCACCGCCACCGAAGACGGAGTTTCCAGACGAACCCTTTTTCTGACCTACGCTTGGATCGGAGTCGTATTATTTTTTACGTCCTTTATTCTCGCGGGCAATAGCCCTTTCGTCACACTCGTTCCGTTTTCCCTTTACGACGTGGGAAACAGAGATCCGAGAACGACGATCACGATCTACGGATCGGACGGAGAACGTCAGGTATTTCCGGTTCAAAGAAAGGTTCTTCTCGAAGACGAAGAATACCGTCACAAGACGATGACCCTGATCGGAGAAATCAGCGAATCCTCGTATTTCGATAAGACACTTGAAAGCGGAAAGGGAGAACATTATAAAAACCTAAAGCGTTTGCCCGAGATACAATACGCGGTAAAAGCGATCTGGAAGACCGGAAACGTTTTGATTTTGGATTTCAGAAAATCGACGCTTCAGGAAATCCTTTCCGGGATGAAGTTTAGAATCGATTATACTTACGTTCAACAGAACATGAAAGAGGAAGAAAAACAAAAGGAAATCGCCCGTAAAAAGATGGCCCTCTTGGATTCCACGTTTCTTGCTCTGGAAAAAACCGTTTTCGAGAATTTTCAGGATATTCAAAGCCTAGAATATAGGCTCGACGGTTTATCGGAGAGCATTCCCGGAATGGAATATTCTCTCAATTTAACCCATAAAAGGAACTGATTCGCTCTTTCCGTCCGTTTTTTAGCCGATACTAGAAACAAGATGAAATCCGATTTTATGGGTCGCTTGTTTCCGATCGGCAAAACGAAGCCGCTCACGATTTGTTTTCTCACCCTGTTTTTTCTCGGGGGAAGCGTCTCGTCTTCTTCCGATCTGCAGATTTCTCCCGATCTACTCAATATCACCGATTTTCGGACCGATCGACTCGCATTTCATTTTATACAGCTCGTGGACAAAGAGGGAAAATCCCTTCCGCAAACCAATCCCAACCGCGATTCTTCCGAAGCGACTTTGATGATCATCTACAAAGGACAACTAACGTTACTTAAGGACGGATACGACGATCCGAACAAGATACGGGAGAAGGAAAAGGAATATCTCGTGAAGATTTCCAATTACGCGAGACTCCGGGAATTGGAATCGGAATACTACAGACTTCCCGAATCGGAACGGACCGTAAGTCCGAACAAATCCTCCGAAAGTCCGCAAGGTTCCGGTCAGCAGAACGTTTCCAGTTCGAACGCGACTTCTTCTTCAAACGCCGCGGTTTCCGGAAATGGATCGACTAACAACGCCGAGGCGAGTCAGGTTTCGGCGGAACCTTTGAAAAAGACGAAGGAGCTCGATCTTCTTTTGAAATACGACGAGGAACTTTTGAAAAGTTATTCTTCCGAACGTGCGGTCAGCGGAGAATTGGAACGGTCCGAACGGTTTTACGGAAAGGATTCACCTAAAACGACTTCGATTCGTTTCCGTGCGGAAGAACTCCGCAAGAAAGTAAACGAAAGAAGAAACGTTCTCATTCAATTCTTAAGGAACCCCGCTTCATCCACCAATCCGTATCCGGGCGATCGAAAGGATCAGGCGTTTTATACGAATACGATCAACGGTGTTCCCGATTTTTATCTTCATTCCACGACTCCGCGCGAACCCGACGGTCAGATGAAAGGAGAGGAAGAGGTCGGCAAAAAATACGGGGAATTGTTTAAGTCCGCGAGAGACAAACTGATCGATTCTCAAATTAGGAAATTATACTATTATCTTTGGAACCGCGAGATGACGAACACGCGCGTCAAAGCGGAGAAGATGAAAAACGGCAAAAAGGCGGTAGTCGTTACGGGAGATTCCACGGTATTCACCATGATCGATAAGGAAGGAGACGGTATTACCGAATCCTTTTTTGTGGACAGCCCCGGAATTCGTTTTTCTTGGGGAAGAGATCTACCGAACATCATCTCGATTTCGAACTGCACGGACGAGACGATTCTTCCTAAGATCAAAAATCTTACCGAGGACGTTTTGTCCGGAAGAATGCCTGAGAAAATCGACAAGATCGATCTTACCGTTCCGGAAGAACAACTCGTGATCGAGTTGGGGCCGAAGATTCCTCAGTGACTTTGCGTTCTCCGAACCGTAGAATCTCATTTTAGGCAAATATTAAGATTCTTGAACCCTTCCGGAAGCCCTGCCGTGAAAGGGTTTTTATTCGTGAACGCAAAGATTCCGTTAAGCGTTGGAATCGTTACTCGGAGGAGCCGCAGTTTCCTTTTCCTTAAAGATAAACCTCTTCAGCACGCCCAATCCGCCGATTACGGCTAACGCGATCACTTTCCAGAATTTTAATAAGAGAGCGAAAAAGCCCGCTTTCGCCAAAACTTTTCCCGCTATCAAACCTCCGATCCCGTACGCGGCCACCGTATCCAGACCCGGATTGAAGTCGGCGTAACGATGTCCTTCGTTGAACTCGGTCGAGTTTACGATCGAGTCGAGTTCTCCATTGACCAAAGAAAGTTTGTCGATGTCGGCGATTACGTTCAGGATCAGAACGCCTTTCCTCCCCAACATTCGAATATTATAATTCAATGTATCGACCGGAGAACCTTCGAACTTCAAGGTCTTTGCCCAATGCAGTTTTTTGGTCTTAGCATCGTAAAACGGAGGAGAGGCCCAACCCACCAATTCGACGCTTTCGTAACCTTCCTTTTTGCGGGCTTCGTTGGCTTCCTTCATGTCGTCTTTCATCTCGTCGAGAAGGTCGTCGTAGTCCATGTCCTTTGCGTCGTCGTCCTTGATATAACCTTCTTCGGAAAAGGAAATGCTGATCGCATAAGAGAAGTTTTGGCTAATCGGTGTTTCATTCTTTAGAAACAACATTCCGAGCGGTTCCGCTCCGGGCGGATTCCCCCAGACGTTTTCCAAAACGAGTTTACTCTGCGCCCCGTCGATGTATCGGAAGTTAGAGGGAACGTTCAAGGTTGCGAGCCCGTCTCCCAACGTTACCTTTCCGGTTTTGTATTTCAAAGAATTGACGATCTTGATCGCTTCCGGGCTCGGTTGCGCGAGCAATCCGAAGGATAAGAGGAGTAGAATCGTCGCCGTGATTTTCAATTTCATAGAATTCTCCCGCGTGGATTGATTTAAAACGTTTCGGCTAATCGATCTGCTTTAGCTTGTCCAAGGTTTTCTGCAAATATCTGTATTTCCCGATATTATCGGCGAAAACTTTTTCAAGAACTAAGAGCCGTGCGTATAAATCCGGATGTTGTATCCGGACCGGACCTAATATGAGACAGGAACGAGGAACGGAGTCAAGAAATTCTCGGAAAAACGGTCAGGGTTCTTCTATTTCAACGTTCTCTAATGTATCGAAAAACCCGGTCTGGAGCAGCGGGGCAAAGTCCACCATATCTTCCGCGTTCAGTTTCAATCCGTTTTCCATCGAATACGCCTGTAAAAGGGAAGCACAGGCCAAATGACTTTCTCCGAGTTGTGCGTGCGCTCTCGCTTTGATGATGAGAATGTCCGAATCAGACTCTCCGAAATATTGTATGTATAAGTCGATGAACTTCAACGCGTTTTTATGATCGGCGACTTTCAGATAACACTGGGCGATCATGTCGTAGTGCAGAAAATTCTCGTCGCTGTCCATTCTCATGGAAGTTTTCAAAGAAACCAAAGCGGAGTTGTAATCTCCTCTTTGATAGTAAAGATGTCCGAGTTCCGCCCAGATATCCTTACGGAGAATTCCCCTTCCTCTCGAAAGTTTTTCCTGAGCCAGCGCCTGTTTTAAAACCGCGATCGCTTCGTTCGAACGGTCCGTGTCTTTCAATAGGGAAGCGAGAGTCAGATACAACTCGAGTTGATCCGGATAAAGTTCGATTCCTTTGGTAAGAATCTTCTTTGCTTGTTTGAAATTGGAAACCTTGATGAGATAATTGGAATAGTAGAGATAGCTGCCAGGTTCGTTCGGATATTGAGTGATGATCTCGTGAAAGAGATTCAATGTCTCTCGAGTATTTCCGATATGATACTGGCACCAAGCCTGACGATTTCGGATCTTTAAGATCGTTTTCGGACTTGTGGTGAAGGAAAGAGCTTCCTTGTAGAGGTTGAAAGCTTTCGTGAATTCTCTTTGATTCTCCCTCTGAATCGCAGATCTGATCAGTGTAGGGAAACTCACAGTTTGGACAGGTTAAAAATTTTCAAAAAATAATCAAGTTTTCTATTTATCAACCGAGAATAGAATTGGGGGAAAAAGAAAGAAAACCCCGAAATTCTCGGAAGAGGGAATTTATGAACATCAACGGAAACACAAACCAGAGTTTACTTTTGGAAAGGGTAGCGAATCTACCTAAGGAAATCTTTCAGGCTCAAAGCGACTTAAATCGAAAGATGTTGCATCTCGCCGTGGAAGCGGGAGTCCAGAATTCCAAGGAAGAGGGACAAAGAAGAATCCTGGACCTTTACGCTTAAGACGAAACTTCAGTTTTGATTGTAGACGGGGCGTTTGCGCTCCTTGAAAGATTGCATCGCTCCTCTAAAATCCGCGGAATCGAGAAAACTCGAGTTCCATAGTGCCACATAATTCAGACCGGCTTCGAGCGGTTTTCCTTCCGCAAAGCGCATTACATCCTTAACGCCCGACACGACGATCTTCGGATTCTCCGCGATTTCTTTCGCGGTCGCTAGCGCGGCTTGCATCATCTCTTCTTCCGTTTGAAAAACCTTAGTAACGAGTCCGATTCTTTCGGCTTCGATCCCGTCGATGTCCTTACCTGTAAGAGCCAGTTCTCTCGTATGACCTTGTCCGATGATTGCGGGAAGTCTATTGATGGAACCCATGTCCGCAACGATCGCGACTTTCGCTTCGCGAAGCGAGATGGAAGCGTCTGTGGTCGCGTAACGGATGTCGCAAGCGGAGATGAGATCGAGCCCTCCGCCGATGCAATGTTTTTGAACCGCCGCGATCGAAGGTTTGGGTGAATCGTAGACCGCGTTGATTCCTTTCTGCATTTTTAAGATGAGATCGAAGAATTTTCTGCGGTCTCCGCCGAGAGGCGCTTGGATCACGTTGCCGAATTGTTGGATGAACGAATCCAAATCGAGACCGGTGGAAAAGGATTTTCCGCGTGCAGCAATGACGAACGCGTGAATGTCGGAGTTCGCGTTGATTTCCTCAACGGCGTCCGGTAAATCCCTCCAGAAAGGCCAGTTCATAGCATTTCTCTTGTCCGGGCGGTTCAAATAAAGAATGGCGGTTTTGTCTTCGGGCCTTGCGACGATTTCAAAAAATTCAAAGTGGGTTTTCATCCCGGTCAGTTTCGGAGGGAAAAAAATTCTTACAAGTCATTCCTGAGCTCAAGAAATGCTGGACAGTTTTTAAATTATGAGAATGATTCTCATTATCTTAAAGAGGGTTTGGGATGATTATCAGCTGGGAAAAGATTCGCCATCAACATCCAAAGGAAGAATGGAAGAGGCTTTTAGAGGACGTAGATGCCTCTATGGAGAAAAAAAAGTGGGGAGTTCCCGCGTTTTTAAGCGGAAGCAGGGAAATGCAGCTTAACGCAGGCGCCTTCCCGATTCAAAAGATCGACTTTTCCGCCGATTTGTTTCGCCAAAGATTCCACAAGTGATAGGCCAAGCGAGCTTGGATTCCGATTTCGGATGGATTCTTCCGGGAGGCCCGCACCGCTATCGGAAACTTCCAGCGTCAGCGTTTCGTTTTCCCTCGTGAAATGAATCCGAATCAACCCGGATAAGGAATCGGCCAATCCGTGTTTTAAAGAATTCGTGATCAGTTCGTTGATGATCAAAGCGAGATTCATTCCGATCTCCGCTTTTACTTTTCCCTCGCGGATGTTCAGTTCGAGTCGAACCTTTTCCCGATCCACCTGATAGATTTCGAAAAGCGCGTCGGTGAGTTTTTTCACATACAGCTCGAAACTGATCGAAGAGAGATCCTTGCTTTCGTATAAAATTTCATGAAGAAGCGCGACGGCGCGCAGACGATTCTGACTTTCACGGAGGACGTCGTTTGATTCTCCGTTGGCTTGGCCCGAACGTAAGCTGAAGATGGAGGAGATGATCGTGAGATTGTTTTTGATTCTATGATGAATTTCTTTGAGGTAGGTGTCTTTTTCTCCGGCGGTCGTATGTTGTTCTTTGGTCCGGAGAATGTTGAACGTTCCCGTCAGTTTTTCCTCGGTTCCTAAGATCGGTGAACTTTGGAGCTGTACTTCCTGGCTATTTCCGTTTTTGGAAACAAGAAGAAGATTTCCGTTTTCTTTCGGAAGTCTGGATTTCAAAACTTCTTCCACTACGTTTCCAACTGCGTCGCCCGTTCTGTCTTTGAAAAAGAGAATGTCTTGAATCGGTTTGCCGAGATAATCTTCGTATTTGCAACCGATGAGTTTTTCCGCCGCAGGATTCATAAAAAGAAGAGATCCGTTTTCGTCGGTCGTTACAATTCCCGCACCGAGCTGGTCTAACGCGCCTTTGAGTTTTTCCTCGGTTTGTTTGGAGCGCTGTTCGATTTCGTTTTTATAAAGTGCTACTTCTATGGAGGAACGAAGCTGATCCGACTCGAAAGGTTTTACGATGTATCCGAGGGGTTGTGTTTTTTTGGCTCTGTCTAAGGTGTTTTCGTCGGCGTAAGCGGTAAGATAAATAACGGGGGTGTGAAAGCGGTTTCGGAGAACTTCGGCGGTTTCGATCCCGTCCAGGTTGCCTTCGATATTGATATCCATCAAGACAAGATCCGGGTGATTTTCCTCTGCCTTTTGGATCGCCTCTTCACCCGAAGAAGTAATTCCAACCAATTCGTAACCCAACTTTTTGAGCTTTTGGCCTAGGTTGACTGCAACGATGATCTCGTCCTCAACGACCAAAATTTTGGGTTTCTGAAGCATATTCATTAGTTACTAAAAATAACCCCGAATTCAACAAGATATTTGTCAAAAGACGGAAAAAGTTATGGTAAAATTATGTTTTCCCCTCGTGGGAATTCCAAACGCTCTTCCCAGTTTTCTCCGAGCCCCTAGCCGGAAAAGAAAAAAAAGGGAGCGAAACGATTTCGATCCTGTTACAAGCTTTTACGTTAGACTCATTTTTTAGGGAGAATCCTGATCGGATTTTTAATTTATTCCCTGGCCTTTTGAGCGTTCGGACTTCCAAAACGGCGCCGTTCCGTTTCGGTTTCTCTTTCAACGATAAGAACAAGCATCCCGTTTCCTTTTTGCTGATTTTCGTTTTTTATATCTCTTAAGCGGGAGTGAATTTCAGGTAACGCCTGTTTCGCGAAAAAATGGAAGTAGGGAATCGGTAACCGTTTTTCTGCTCCCTTGCGGATTTCGAATCCGCTATCGAGTTCGGATTTGTTCGGGAACAAGTCTATGTCCGGCTTTGAATCAGGACAGGGTCGATGTAAAAAAAATCGAATTCGATCCAATTCCGTGCTTGACGAATTTGGAATTAGTTGTATTATGCATCTAATTATGAAAGAGTTTTTGATCGAGAATACTCTCGGCTACCGGATCAATCGCGCCGCGATCGTGATGAAGTTGGAGCTGCAGGATCGTTTTAAGAACGCGGGATTCGAGATCACGCCTGAAGAGTGGGTGATTCTCAATCGGCTTTGGGAATCGGACGGAATGAACCAGAACGAAATTTCCCAAAAAACCTTGAAGGATAAAACTACGGTCACGCGGTTCTTGAACGCGATGGAAGAGGACGGTTTGATTCGGAGGGTTGTATCTGAAAACGATCGTAGAAATCGGCTTATCTTTCTGACGGAGCGCGGTAAACGCCTCAAGGAAAAGCTGATTCCAATCGCTAAATCATTGTTAGGTGATGTGGCGATCGGTCTGAATAAAGAACAGCTTACGGTTACGATGGAGGTTCTTGCGCGTATCGAACAAAATCTCGCGAATCTAAAAACAAAATCGGAAACGGAATAAAAAATACGGAAGGGGTGTTACGGATGGAAACACAAACTTGGAAAAAACATTTGAGCGCGGTCGCCGCTCTCACTTTTACGATTGTTGTAAGCACGCTCGGTTATCTTAAAATCGGTTTGCCTCCGGTGATTATAGTCGGAGGTTCGGGATTGATCGGAGGTATCTTTTGGTATTTCACGTATTTGAAACGGCCGGTGGAACCTCGGGTCATTCTCCCGTTATTTGTGCTTACCGTAGTCTGCTTACAGATTCATATGATCGAGGAATATCTAACCGGTTTCGGTCCGGCGATGAGCCGTCTTTTCGGGATCGCTTGGAGCGAACAAGGATTCGTGATCGTGTTCACTTTGCTCGGTCCGATGATCTATATGTTGACCGCGTTGGGTTTATTTCTTCGAATTCCTTTGGCGGGTTTTATCGCGTGGTTTATCTTTATCGGTCCCGGGTGCGCGGAATTCACACATTTTATCTTTCCGCTTCTTGAGCCGAGCATTCAACCCAATTCTCCCGAGCCGTTTTCGCAGGTGATCAACGGAGTCTTGATTCGGGATATGCCGAATTATTATTATAAGACCGTAGGAGAATATTATTTTTCAGGTCTTTACACCGCGGTGCTTCCGATGATTCCGGGAGGATATGCGATTTTTCGATTGTTAAAGTATCATAGAGAGAATACGACGAACACTCGTTGAAAAAAGTAAAATCATTTCGTTGAACGCGTGTTTCATGACGAAGGTTGTGGAGCGCGCGTTTTTAGTTTCGAAAAAAAATCGGTCCGTAATATCCGCGCAGTCCGCATTCTTCCGGAATCGAATCGGGTTCCGATCCCGCGCAATTCGATTCGTCTGCAATCGGCAGAATCGACTTCGACTTCGATTCCGCATCTTCGTTTTTTCAATTCCGCAAAACGTAGTTCTCGTTACCGGCGGATTTGCGGATAAACAATCGCTTCTCCGCTTTTACTCCAAGTAGAATCTGATAGATGTCCGTTAAGAGCGGTTTGGAAGAATAATATCCATGACCGAGTGAAATTAGGGAAGAATCAACCGGGTTCACATTGACTACGTCGATCCCCGGAAGGATCACGCAGGAACCGAGACGTCCTCCTTGATTGACCGATGCGGACGCTTGAAGCGCGCTGTCGCCGGGCGAACAGTAAAGCGTCGTCCGTTTTGCGGCTTTCAAAAGCGAATCCGAAAGAAGTCTGAATTCTCCCGAATCGAAATCGGGTGCGTTCAGAATCAATTCCTGGACGGCGGGTTGTTTCGATTCTTTCCCGATTTCGGCTAACGCAGGTAGAACGACTTGATGTCCCATGGAATGTACGATGAGATGAACCTTCTTACCGACCTTTTGCAGGGATTTTAGAAAATTCTTAAATTCGTCTCGGGAGCTTCTCGCGGAGGAGAGATTTTTTTCGTAGGTTCCTTTGAGCAGAACCTGATTGATCAAACCGGCTTCGCTTCCCGCGGGCCAAGTAAAGATTACGATTTTTCCGGGGAATTTCAGGTCGTATCGGATTTGTCCTCCGCGCAGAATCGCTTCTTCGAACTTTACGTTGAATCCATGAACGAAGACGAGCACCTCGTCGAAAGGATCTTTTTTGAGATCCTCGACGAGCGCGTCCCGGTTTTCAAAGGGTTTATGGCCGAGAAATTGAAAGTAGTTCTCCCGACTTCCGAGTCCGGCGGGAAGAGCTCCTACCTCGTGATTGGCGGGAACGTTTACGATACAATATCCGGTTTTGAGTTCCTGATTTCCGGTCGTTAAGAAGTATGAATCGCTGCATGAATTTTGAGCGCTCGAGTTTTGCGCGCGAAGCGTCGCGTAGTATAAGTTGAGCGTTTCGGTTTGATCGTAATTTTTGATCAGACGTTGATCGAGTAATTCTTCGAGGGAAGGGGTTTTGCAGCCGAAGCTGAAAAACAAAAGTAGAATCGGGGACAAGAAAATCAAATTCTTCATTTGGGAGAATCTTTCGAAAAAGTCGGGAGAATGGAAATCAAATTCTCGAGTTGTGAATGAGAATTTTCCGGAAGAGATGTGTGGGAACTCTTACAAGTTGCAAACGATATTTCCCGCTTTCAGGAATGTTTTGCAGTGAGAAATGTGGGAACTCCCACCGAGGAAGAAATCGGTTTTTGTGGTAGTTCCCACAATTTTCGCGCGATCAAAAATTCTCTCCGGATGACGTATGAGTTCCTACTTTTTTTCGAAAAACAAAGGATTTGTGTGAAGTCGAGAACTCCAAGAAAAAGCGGTAGTTCCCACATTCTACAGAAATCGCCGTAGCGCGCAGGAGTTCCTACTTCCTCGTTACGACAAACGAATCCGGATCGAAGCTTAGTGGGTTGGTCCGCCCTTGCGGAACGTAAGACCTTTGAGATATTTAGAAGGATTGACCGGTTGACCGTTTTTGATGACTTCAAAGTGAAGGTGAGGACCGAAAGAATAACCGGTGGAACCGGATCTTGCGATTTTCTTTCCGGCTAAAACGTAGTCGCCGCGTTGTACGAACAACTTGGAATTGTGTGCGTAAAGAGTTTTGAAATCGTCCGTATGTTCGATCACGACCACGTTTCCGTAACCGCCCATCCATCCAGCGTAGATGACTTTTCCGTTTCTTGCGGCCGCGATCGGTTCGTAGAAGGCCTTTAAGTCCAGACCTTCGTGGAACTTTCTTCTCGGGAAAGTTCTGAATCCGAAGTTGGAAGTCACGATTCGGGAAGCGACCGGAATCACCCACTTCGGAGCCGGATCGGGAATGACCGCTCCGGGTAAGAATACTTTTTGTCCCGGTCGGAGAATGTCGAGATCGTCCAGTTTGTTTTCGAGCATGATCTCGTCCAAGTTGACCTTGTAGAGACTGGCCACTTTCGCGACTGTGTCTCCGGTTTTCATCTTGTAGAGAAGCCCTTGTTTATTCGGAATACTTAATATTTGACCCGGATACAAAGTGTCGTCGATTTTGATGTTCGAAGAACCCGCGATCGATTCCATGGAAACCTTGAATCGGGTCGCAATTTCGGCTAACGTTTCATTTCGTTTTACGCGGTAAGTCGTTACCTTGAGTTGTTTCTTTTTTTCCGAAGGATTTTTGAGTTCCTTCGCCATTAGAATCGTAAGTTTTGCCTTTTCCGATTCTTCGAGAAACTTTTCATCACCCGATTTCGCCTTGAGATCCTCGGAATCGTTCTCCGTAATTTCTTTTCCGGAAGAATCGATCATCGCGTTGCTCGGATTCATTCCGAATCCTAAGAAGGCGATAAAGAGAGCGGCCGATGCGAAGATGGGAATGAGACGGAACCTTTTTCTGCGAAAGTCGAGATTCCCGTGATAAAGATTGCCTCTGAAATAAAAGGAATAATGAAAATGAAAGGCACCCAGATAGATCAGGGTGAAGTTGTCCGTTCTAAGGAGTTCCTTCCCCGCATTCAGTTGTCTGGGCTTTTTGAAGATCATACAGGAAGATTATCGGCCCGTTCAGAGCCTTTCCTATAGTAAAGAAAAAGGACTTATTCGTCCTTTCCGTTATCCAAAGTGCGGGTTCCGCCGAAAGATTCTTCCACGATTTTCTTTACGTCTTTCTTTTGGCCGCCGGTGATCGTTATGTTTCCTTTTGCTACCACGCCTTTGGCTAAGTGGAGGGCAGGGGCAATGATGTCTCCTAAAAGTCTTCCGGTTTCTTCCAGACGAACTTCGTTCTCGGCTTTGATGTTTCCGATCATGGTTCCGGAAACGGTCACTTCGCGAGCGGCGATATTGGTTCTTACTTTACCGGTTTCTCCGATGTAGAGGGTATCGTCCGTTTTGATCTCCCCTTCGAATTTTCCGTCGATGCGGAGAGAACCCGCGATATAAAATTTCCCTTCAAAAATGGACCCGGGACCGATTACGCTGTTATTATTTTCCTTGCCGATGGCCATCTAAAACTCCTGCTAGCAATCCAAACCTGCCCCTTGCTCTTCGGGACACGCCGTAAATCTATTTGTGTATTCAATCCCAAAACGACAAGTATTTTTGTTCGGAATTACCGAATCAAATCATCGTCGCCCTGGAAAATATTGGTTTTCTGCTTCTTTTTAACTTTGGTTTGATGGGAAGAATGATGTTCCGGTTCCGGTTCGGGAATAAAACCCGCTCCTCTGTGATCGTCGCAAACTTCTTTAGGGACCGTATCCTTGGTGAAGTATTCTTCTTCCGTTTGATTGCAATGAGACCCCGGAAGTTTTCCCGAGATGGAACAGATCGTTTTGCGGACCACGCCCGTTTCTCCGAAGTGAAAGGACTTTGACTTCTCGCGAGAAAGTGCGTTGGACATAAATCTTCCCCAGATCGGAGCCGCAACGACCCCGCCCGACATTCCCCGGCCCATGGAAAGAGTTCCCGTATCGTAACCAAGCCAGACAACGCTCACAAGATCCGCCGTATAACCCGCAAACCACGCGTCCCGAAAGTTATTCGTCGTTCCGGTTTTACCGGCGGCGGGTCGGCTGAGTCCATAGGAAGAAGCTCCGGTCCCCGTTCCTTTTTTGATCACGTCTTCCATCATCGAAGTAAGAATAAAACAAACTTCGGGAGAAAGAATTTGTTTCTTCTCCTGTTTGCCCGCTTCTTCTCGAAAGTCTTTGATTACGTTGCCTGAACCGTCTTCCACATAAAGAACGCTCAACGGGAAGACTTGTTTTCCTCCCGACGCGAGTACCGCGTACGCTCTTGCAAGTTCGTACGGAGACACTTCGAAGGTTCCGAGCGAGATCGAATAGTTTCTCGGTATGGATCTATTTTCTATCTGGAGAATTTTTTCCAGATTCGGCATTAAGTTGCTGATTCCGGTGTGTTCAAGAACGCGCACCGCGACGCTGTTTCGGGAAAGTTCAAGCGCTTCGCGTAACTTTATAAATCCTGAATATTCTCCCGTGTAATTGGACGGATTCCATTCATCGCCGTCTTCCAATACGTATTGAAGCGGAGAATCGGAAAAAAGAGAAGCGGCCGTTACGTTCTTTTTCGGATCGGGATGTTGATTGTAGTATTCCATCGCCGCCGCATACACGAGCGGCTTGAACGCGGAGCCGGGTTGCCTGTACGCTTGAAACGCTCGTATCTGTTGGTTGTCCGACCGAAAACCGGAACCCCCGACCATCGCCGTGATATAACCGCTGTCGGGACGGATCGAGATCAACGCCCCTTCCACGGGAAGAAGAAAGTCTTCCGTTTGTTGACTGCGGTAACTCCACTCGATCGCTTCGCCCAGCGATTCGGTTCCGCTCAAAAGATTGAGCGCGCTGAGTTCGTCGCGTAAGTCTTCCTGCCAGGCTCTGCTGAACGTCCGCACCGATCTGGAAATTTTGAACTTGAATTCGGGAACGTCGTGGATCATCGCGAGAATGTCGTAGATTTCTCCGTACGCGTCGTCGAAGGCGTCGATCTTTGTGAACGTTCTTTGATTGGAAAGCGCCGTCTGCGCTTTGAGTCCCGCATACAAAGCCTTTTCCGCCTGCGTTTGGTGTTGAATGTTGAGCGTGGAATAGATCTTGAGGCCGCCGCTGTACAAAGTCGTCTTCGGGATATAACGAGTTAAGTTTTTACGAACGTATTCCGTGAAATACGGAAAGCGGTTGAGACGATCGGAAAACGCGGAGTCGTTCGGAGAACGGTTTAGAGTAATGTAATATTCGGAAAACGCGTCGTATTCTTTTTCCGCCGTTTTGATGTCGAGGATTCCGTTCTCGACGAACTTTTTGAAAACGACTCGGACTTTCGCGCTGGAAGAATTCGGGTTGACCAAGGGGGAAAATTCCGTCGGTCTCGTGGTCAAACTCGCGAGAAGGGCCGATTCTCCCCAAGTCAGTTCTTTGACGTCCTTGCGGAAGTAGAATCTCGCGGCGGCTCCGACCCCGATCGTTCCGTGGCCGAGAGGAATTTCGTTGAGATAGATTTCCATGAGCGTGTCTTTGTCGAACACCGCTTCGAGAAGAAGTGCGAGCCAGGCTTCTCTCGCTTTTCGCAAGAACGATCTTTCCGTGTTTAAGAATTTAAGACGCGCGACCTGCTGCGTGATCGTCGACGCTCCTTCCTTGATTCTTCCCGCGAGAAGGTTGACCATAAACGCGCGGAAAATTCCCCGCAGGTCCAAGCCCCAGTGGGAATAAAAATTGTTGTCCTCGGTCGAAACGAAACTGCGGATCAGCTTGTTCGGTTTGCCGTCCTCTTCGGGAGGAAGTTCCTTGATGTTTAATACGACGCGGGAGAATCGATAGAACTCGGCGATCGGTTCGTATTCGTTTTTATCGTTTAATCCGTATAAGACGGAAGGTTTTTCATAAAGATTCGAATCGGGAACTCTCCATAAATCTTTGATCGAGAAAACGAAAAGAAATCCGTTCAAAAACAAAAGCCCCGCGCAGACCTTCGCGAGTTGTTTGAGGGGATTTTCCGAATCGAGAATTCTCTGAAGAATCCTGTCGCGGAAGTGGATCACAAAAAAACGGAAAAGATAACTGGATGGTTCGTGTTTCATAATCGATTAAACTTCTTCTATCGGTGAAAATTCTTTCATGCTGTCGACTCCTTGAAAGCGGAGTCCCGTATCCAAATTGTATCCCTGGTATTCCTTTAAGAACGCCGTGCGGGACATTTTGTTTTCCAGATAATTCCAAGCGTGCGTCAACGCGTCCTTCCCGTTTTGCGCGGAACGGTTGATGAGTTCCACGAAAGAATCTTCGCGAACGATAGAAGGATCGGCCGGGTAGTTCCACTTCTTATGTTCTTCGTTCATGATTCTTTTGTCGATGTGCTCTTTCAGAGGGAGCATCAACACGGAAGAACGCACTTTGTGGAACGTGATGTTGTCGAGCAGTTTTAAGGCGCCGCGCATCCATTTGCTTCTCGAATCCAGAACGCGGTGAAATTCCAGATAACCGAGAAAGGATTCGTTCAACAAATCGCCCGGGATGATTTTGTCCTCTGAACCTATATAATGTTTTTTGAATTCTTGTGAGAACGTTTCCTTGAGTCCTCTGAGCCAGAAGTGCCAGAGCATCGGGTCCATCTTCCAGGTTTTTTTGTCCGACTTGAAGATCGCGTCTACGTGATGAACGAAATCGTATTCCTTCGGAGTCATTCCCCATCTGTAATCGAGCAGCCAGGAATCGAGAGCGTTCTCCACTCTCATGTGATTGTACTGAGCGAGGCTGCTGATCTTTTTGTCTTTGTTGTAAAAGTCTCCGGAGATATAAAAGATGTACGGGTGTGTGACGATGTCCACCGCGCAGTGACAGATGTAGCCGAGAGTGAACGCGATGTATCGGTCCCTGTGGATTCCTTCTTCGGTCTGAAGAATCAGATCGAGAAAACTGAGAACGAGTTCGGCGACGTTGTTGTGATGACTCATGTCTCCCCACACGGTCGCCTTTTTCGTTTTGCGAGGAGAAAGAATATGATAAAAATAAAATATATCCGGAGCGATCGCTCCGATGTTCGCGAACTTGCGGTTGGATTCGGCGCGCATGAGGCCGGCGATTTTTCTTTGCTCGGCGGTTCCGTGATCCAGATGTTTGCAAACCTGAGAAAGGACTTCGAGATGAGTGATTTTGCCAGCCATAAATGAAAATGCCTTTAAAAAAACGGGACTCTGACGGAGCCTGTTCTAAAACCATTTAGAAATGCCCGTTTCACTATGCAATCAATAGAAAAATTAAAATTTTTGACTGAATCCCAAGTGCGATCGATCGCACAACAATTCGGAACCCCGGTTTTTGTTTATTCCCGGGAAAGAATCGAAAAAAGTTGCGACACCGCTCTTGCGTTTCCGAACGCATTCGGCTTAACGGTTCGTTACGCGATGAAGGCAAATCCGAATCGAACCATTCTTGAAATCATGAAACGAAAAGGAATTCAGATCGACGCGAGTTCCGAATACGAAGCGATGCGGGCGATCCACTACGGATTCAAACCGGAACAAATCATGCTCACTTCTCAAGAGCTTGCGAAAAATCTGAAGGAACTCGTGGAAAAGAGAATGATCTTCAACGCTTGTTCTCTCCGTCAGTTGGAAGCGTTCGGAAAAAACTTTCCGGGCAAAGAAGTCAGCGTTCGTTTTAATCCGGGACTCGGTTCGGGACAAACGAAAAAGACGGACGTGGGAGGAAAAACTTCTTCCTTCGGAGTTTGGCACGAAGACATCGATCAGGTGAAAGAGCTCGCGAAAAAATACGATCTCAAGATCTTTAAGGTTCATACTCATATCGGATCGGGAAGCGATCCCGCGGTTTGGAAAACGGTCGCTCAGGTTTCTTTGGACATCGCGGCACAGTTTCCCGAGTGTAGAATTTTGAATCTCGGCGGAGGTTTCAAAGTGGGGAGAATGGAAGACGAAAAAACGACCGACTTCCAGACGATCGGCAAGCCGGTCGTCGAACTCTTTCAGGAATTCGCGAAGAAGCACGGAACCCAACTTCACATGGAAATCGAACCGGGTTCCTTTATGATGGTCAACAACGGAGCGATCATAACCACAGTGGACGACGTAGTAACCACCGGACCTAACGGCGGTTATACGTTCGTTAAGATCGATGCCGGAATGGACGTGAACACAAGACCTTCTTTGTATGCCGCAAGACATCCGTTAGTCGTCGTTCCCAGAGAAGGCGCGCATTCCGGAAAAACGGCGGACTACGTTTACGTGGGACATTGCTGCGAAAGCGGGGACTTGTTCACGCAGGCTGAGGGCGGCGGACCGATTACAAGAACGACCGGAGAAGCTTCATTAGGAGATTATGTTGTAATGGAAGGAGCGGGGGCGTATTGTTCCTCCATGTCCGCGAAGAACTACAACTCGTTTCCCGAAACGGCGGAGGTTCTTGTGGGACTCGACGGAGGTTTTCAGCTGATTCGGAAACGCCAAAATTTAGAACAAATCTTTCAGAATGAAATCCCTGTTTCTCTCTGAGAAAATCTACGTTCTGATCTTAGCCGGAGGAACCGGCACTAGAATGGGTTCGGAGATTCCGAAGCAATTTTTGGAATTTGCAGGCGAACCCATTCTGGTTCACACTCTCAAAAAATTTCAGACCTGGGGGAAACAAAAACGAATCGTGTTGGTTTCCCATTTCGAATCCATTCCGAAAACGGAATCGATCTGCGGGCCGCACCTTCGAGACAACGATCGGATCGTGGAAGGCGGCGAAACAAGACACGCTTCCATGCTGAGGGGATTGGCCGCGCTTGAAATTCAAAGCGAGGACGTCATTTTGATTCACGACGCGGCGCGTCCGTTCGTTCTTTCGAAAGAATTGGATTTGTTATGCGACAGCGTTCGTGAGAACGGAATCGCGACTCTCGCTTCCCGAACCTCCGAAACCGTATTAGAAGAATCGAATGGACGAACCGCTTCCTTTTTGGATCGGGAACATATCTGGTTTATGAAAACCCCGCAAGGAATTCGAGGCGACGTGTTGAAGGAATTGTTGTCCTTGTCTTCCGATTCTACGCCGACCGATCTTTGTTCCTGGGCTTTGAGCGGCGGAAAAAAATCGGCCATCGTTGAATCGAACCCTTTCAATCTAAAAATCACACGCAAAGAAGATTTGGAACTTGCTGAGTTATACGGCGGTTTGTTCGAGAAGTTAGGTTAGAATTTCTTTTTGTTTGAGATTTGTCAACTTTGCGATCCGAGAAAAATCCGGATCTCTGTGGAATACCGTAAGTCGGTTTCGTATCGCACAAACTGCGATTTGAAAATCGATGCCGGATCGAATCGAAATTCCTTTGCTTTTGCAAAATCGAAATAGATCGGCAGCTTCTTCATAAATTTCTAAACGCATCGGATTCTCGACGAAGTTGACTGCGTCTGAATACGTTTTTTTACCTGAAACAAGAAGCGGTTTTTCCAATAAATCTTCCTGTAATACAAGATTTGTGCGTTTCATACACAAAGTATGTATGAAACGCTTTTGTAATTCCATTCATTTTTTGGAAATCGGCAGATCATAAACCGCGTCGATTCCCTCCATTTTCTCCCGGGTCGCCTTCAGGACGATTTTACCCGAAGATGGAATCTTGGAAACCGGACAGAAAAAATGATCCGGATGCGCCTGACATTCCAGTTTTTGTTCGGATTTTCCTTGGACGATTTTGGCCTGAAGTTTGCCGTTCTTTGTGGAAGGGTTTTTGAATTCGATATCCAAAAGATACACTTTCAGACCTTCCTTTAAAAGAACCAGCTCGGTGTGGAAACCGCCCGGCATCCGAATCGTTCCTCCGTTCGGTCCGGTTTCGTGTTCTCCGTGCGCTCGCAATCCATAACTTGCGAATATAAGAAAAATGGAAAGCGTCAGTTTTGCGACCTCCGCTTTCGGGAAGGCCGTTTTTTGGAAAACGGCCAGGCTTTTAGGATTCGGTTGTGAATGTTCCATCGATTGATTCTCCTCTTTTATTGAACGACAGTACTTTTGGAAACGGGGTAACCGCATTCTTCGATTAGATTTGCGAGTTCCGTTTCCGAACGCCCGCTGTCGACGCGAACGGTTTGACTTGCGACATCCACGCTCACTTGAACGTTCGGATCGATCGTTTTGATCGCCTTGGAAATAACGTTTGCACAACTTCCACAGGTCATATTCTCCACTTGAAATTCCACCATAAGATTCTCCTTAAACGGTTTTGAAAACCGATCTTGGAACTCAGCTTAAACCTTCCCACGAGGGTAAGGTCAATAGCCGATTTCGATTTTTTTTCTTTTCGCATTCTTTTTTTTGCGATCGGCTCCTTGACCTTCCCATTAGGGGAAGCTTTAGAATCTGCGGTATGATGTATAAAATTTATTTTCCCGATTGGAATCGCAGCGCCGATGTCTTGGAAGGCGAGAATGTACTGGATTCTTCCTTACGATCGAAAATCGATCTTTCCTATTCCTGCCGTTTGGGTCGATGCGGCGCGTGCAAGATCCTTCTTTTAAAGGGAGAAGTGGAACATTTATCCCACAATCGTTTTGCTCTCACCGAGGAAGAAAAAGAAAACGGATTGATTTTGGCTTGCAGATCCGTTCCGAAATCGGATCTTTCTCTTCGCAGAATCGAACCGCAGTCTAACTAAAAAAGAAAGAGAACGGTGAAGAGCTATGAACATCGGAAACGTTTCCAAAGAATCGGGAGTCAGCGCGAAACAGATTCGTCATTACGAATCGATCGGTTTGATTCCAAAGGCGAGAAGAAAAGATTCCGGTTATAGAACGTATTCTTCCGATGACGTTCATATTTTGAAATTCGTGAAACGCGCGCGAAGCATGGGCTTCGGGCTTTCCGAAATTCAAAAGCTCGTTGGCCTTTGGAGAAACAAGAGCCGTGCGAGCGCCGACGTAAAAAAGCTCGCGCTCACGCATCTGAAAACTCTGGAGAATAAGATCAACGAACTGCAGGAGATGGCGGCCACTCTTAAACATCTCGCACATCATTGCCAAGGAGATCATCGTCCGAGTTGTCCGATTTTAAAGACGCTTTCCAACGAGGACGACACCGAATGACGACGTTCGATTGCGGCCGCGGCAACTCTTTTCCCACGGCGTTTTGATTCTTTCCGCTTGACTCGCACGTACACTCGCAAACATTGGAAAGACCACGCGAGTATGGTGGAATTGGTAGACACGCCAGATTTAGGTTCTGGTGCAGTAATGTGTGGGGGTTCGAGTCCCTCTACTCGCAAGTAATTCCTCTTTTAAAATCCGAATCTCGAATCTACATTCAATCAATTGTCTATCAAAAAATTGAGGGACTCGAAGCGAGCTTTGGTAAAGCGTTTCGAGCGACCCTAGAAGCGAAGAAACGCTTCCGAGGAACAGGATGTTCCGAGGCCAAAGGGAGACGCCGTGGAGCCGAATCCGTCACGAGGACGGATTGCGTAACGGCGAGTCCCGCGTTTTCACAGATTCTAATTACCCGGAGAAACTTCTACTTTCGAACGTCCCTCTACTCGCAAGTAATTCCTCATCCATTCTTTTTTATAAATCCTGTCGGAACACTGAAAGAAATCGTCGGGGGCTTTTACTCGGCGGATCCTCGCATATCATTTTGAATCGCAGGCAATGTGGGAACTCTCACCCGGCACGGAATAATCTTGCAGTTGGAATCCGAAATTCTCCAACTGTTCCGACAAGATCGTCCTTTGAAACTTGACAGAATCGTCCCGTTCCCGGCGCCGCTTTTGACTTTACAATTACCGCAAATCTCAAAATCTGATTTTACTTTATCGAAATATCGGCCGGGAACAAAACGCGGTTCCAACCGAAGGAATGTTCGCAAAAGAACCGATCTATGTTATTCAACTCGATTCACTTTCTCGTATTTTATCCGATCGTCGCGGTTCTTTACTTTCTGCTTCCGTTCCGTTTCCGGTGGATTCTTCTGCTGGTCGCAAGTTGCTACTTTTACATGGCCTTTATTCCGGCCTACATATTGATTCTTGCGTTTACGATCGTATTGGATTACTACCTTGCGATCTGGATCGAAAATGCGACAGGGCCGAAACGAGGAACCTATCTCATCTTGAGTCTCTCTTCGAACATAGGGATTCTTATCTTCTTTAAATACTTCAATTTCGCTCTGGAGAATACCGGTTATCTCTATCGATTTCTGATCGGAGCCGATCTTCCCGTATCGCCTTTGCAGATCATACTTCCGATCGGACTTTCCTTTCATACGTTTCAGTCCATGGGTTATATCGTGGAAGTCTATCAAGGCAAAATTAAGGCCGAAAGGCACCTCGGATATTATTGGGTTTACGTGATGTTCTTTCCTCAGTTGGTCGCCGGCCCGATCGAAAGAGCGCATCACTTGATGGCTCAGTTTCATCAGGAACACAAGCTCGTGTTTCAGAATATCGAAAACGGATTGAAATACATAGTTTATGGATTTCTAATGAAGCTGATGGTCGCGGATCGGCTGTCGGTTTTCGTCGATGCGATGTACAACGATCCTGCCGGAAAATCCGGTACGGATCTTTTGGTCGCAACGTATTTTTTCGCGTTTCAGATTTATTGCGACTTCGCCGGTTATTCCAACATCGCGATCGGAACTGCGAAAATTTTGGGAATCGATCTGATGCGAAACTTCGATCGTCCTTATTTTTCTTCGAGCGTGTCCGAGTTTTGGGGACGCTGGCACATTTCTTTGTCTTCCTGGTTTCGGGACTACGTATATATTCCGCTCGGAGGAAACAGAGTATCAACGTTTCGTCATATTCGAAATTTATTGATCGTCTTCGCTCTTTCGGGGATTTGGCACGGTGCGAATTGGACGTTCGTCATCTGGGGAGTTTTAAACGGAATTTATCTCGCGTCGGAAGTGATTTGGAAGCGGTATGTCACCGAAAAAACTCCGAAAGGATTTTGGTTCCGCTGGATCGGAGTGATCGTCACGTTCCATCTCGTACTTTTAAGCTGGGTTTATTTCCGCGCGAATTCGGTATCAACCGCCCATTTGATTCTCCGAAGAATTTTCGATTTCACAAACGGAGAAGGACTCGATCTGATCGTAGAGTTTCAGAAAAAAGCGGGAGTTTTTGCGATCGCGGTCTTTTTACTTTTGGAAGCCTTGTTTCCTTTTTGGGAAAGAACGAAAGAAGGCTGGAAGAAATACGGAGATTGGGCCGTTGCGGGAATTTTCATCACTTTGATTTTTACGGGAGGAGTGTTCTATGGATCCAGCTTCATCTACTTCCAGTTCTAAAATTCTGCGTTATGCGGGTCTTTCTCTCGTTCTTCTGGTCTCCGTAGTTTTGTTCGATCGTGTTTGGTACGCCCTTTTGTTCGGACAATACGATAAGATGTTTTCGATGTCTAAAAATTTCAAGCCGGCAAATACGCTCATCGTCGGTTCGAGTCATATCCTTTGGGATTTGGACCCGGAAGTTCTTGCGAAAGAAACCGGCAAGCCGGTCGTTCTTCTCAACGTGCCCGGCGCCAACCTTTCTCTCAGAAAGGAAATCGTAAGCGAATATCTGAAAAAGAACCGCATGCAACTTCCTTCTTTGCTTGTGTTAGAAACCGATAAATTCGCTTTGAACCCGGATCGTTATCCGGATTCCGCGTATAAATCCGTGAAAGGATATTATCACAAAGGTTTGTTCGTGGACTTTCTGGATCAAAAGGTTCCGCAAGAATCTCCGATCGAATACTGGACTTTTCGTATTTCTCATTCGTATTCTCTGAATTCTTTTTCTCATTTTATTCTTTCGAAATTGTATGATAAGTATTTATCCTCCGTTTTCGTTTGGAAACTGAACGCGGAATCGACGAACAAAACGAAAAAACAAACGCAAGAATCCGCAAACATCGATTCAAACAAGGGACAAGTCGCAGAACAAGACGTCCGGATTGGGGAATGGAAAAAACAATACGAAGGATTGGCGCCGAAACTCGATCCCAGACTCATACAAGAACTTTATGAAATTCTAAAGTTAACGCACACGCACGGAGTTAAAACCGTTCTTCTGGAAACTCCGAATTATTTTTTTAGCAAAGAAGACGATCAGAGATATGAAATCGTCCGTAAAGAACTCAAAAAGATCGCGGAACAATCGAGCGCGGTTTATCTCCGCTTGAACCCGGAACGTTTCGAAACAAGACCGGAATTGTTCTTTGACGCTTCTCACTTCAATCTTTTAGGAAAAGCCGAATACACGGCGGTATTCCGAGCGGAACTGCAAAAGAAATCTCTGTTTTGACCGCGGAATCGTTTCGTAGAACAGCGCAGAGGTATGAGTTCCTACACAATTTTATATCCAGAGTAAATCTTTTCTGAAACTCAATGAATGCTGGAGTTCCCACATTTTCTTGCGCAAACGGAGAAATTTCCCGACTTACAACTCCGCAAGCGACACGAACGGCTTGGTCTGAAAGACCGAGCGGGACTCCGCGAGCCGGAAGTGGCGCGGTCCGGGCGTTGGAACTCACACAACAATCAAATTTTTACGATTCGATTCCAACGCGCGGATGCGGCCGAAATCCCTCTTTGTTTGTAATAGTTCCTACGCTATTTTATCGAAGAATCAGTTCGACAATTCGCCGACGGGATTTCCCAGTTCGAGTTTCGAAATAAGACGGGTTTCACGATCGAGAAATGCCTCGATAAACGGATTGAGATCCTTGATTTTGCTCGATAACTCGTAACCAGCTTCCATCGTTTCGACAAGCGACGTAGCGCCCACCATGGAAGCTGCGACCTTGATCGGAGCCATTACAAGTTTGATCATCGGAAGTTTGGAAAGGGAAAAAAAGAATTTCAACGTATTTCCGACCATCTGGATCTGTTTCTTTCTTTCCTCGAAACGATCGGTTTCGCCCATCGCGGCGTAAAGATTGTCTCTGGAAATCACTCCGTCTTCCATCAGATTGTTTTCGATCACGATCTTTGCCGTGTCGTAATCCAAAGAATCCGTTAGGCGATTCAGCAAAATGATCTGATGAATGTTGTCCGTCATGGATTTACCCGCGACCGTCTTCAGCTTTTCATAAAGATTTTCTAAAGCGTTGTCGCGCTCTTCTTTGTTCGCGGGAGAATAAAGATTGAATTCGAAAAAATCGGGAATGCCGTCGTATCCCTTGATGATGAGAAGATCCGAATACGTTGTGCGAAGCCTCTCGATCGTCGCGCGTACAACTGCTTTACGCGTTAGCTCTAACACCTGTTGATCCATTCGTATTCAGAAACAGATTTCGTCGGCTCCACAACGGAGGTCAATATAAAAATCAATCCTTGACTACGATGACTCCGGATCTCAATTTCGCAGGTAATAACTTTGCAAGACTTTCTGCTTCTTTTTTAGACGAAGCGGACCCGAATCGTACCGTATAATATCCGTTTCTTGATCTTTTGACGGTTGCTTTCGTATTTTTCTCTTTTCCGGAAATCGATTTTTTTAATTCGTCTGCCTTTTCTTTTTCCTTAAATGCGGCTACTTGAAGTGTAAATCCTTCCGTTTCTTCGTCGGAAGAGGATTTGGAAATTCGTTTCGATTTTTTTTCTTCGTTTCGTTTGGATTTTTTGGAATCCTTGGAACCTTCCGGTTCTTTTACGGAAAGAGTTTCAGGAGCGTTTTTGTTTTCCTTTTCAGCGGAAGAAGGGGCCGTTCCCGATTTTTTAAATTCCACGACTTCGGTTGCGGGAGGAATGTTTTTGAACGTAACGGATTCCTGTGTGTTTGCGTTAGACGGAGAATTCGCGTTCGCCGCCGGAATTTCAGCAGATGCGACCGTGTTGTTTCCTTCGCTCGGAATTTGACCCGGTTCGGAAAACGGAATCGAACTTTGCACTTCCTGATTTTTGATGTCGTTTAACGTCAGCGTTTCTTCCGCGGAGCCGCCTGCGCGTTTTTTTCCGACTGAAACTCCCAGAAAAAAAAACGAAAACAGAAGTCCGATTAAAAACGTGGAGAGAATTAGAATTCTCTTATTGTCCAGATTGATTACGTAAAAAATTTTTTCTTTCATGACATTCTTCCCAACAGAACGGAGTAGAGAGTTTTACATTCTTCTCTGAGAGATTCCAAGTCCCCTCTGTTTCTAATGATATAATCGGCTCTTTTCAGCTTTTCCGTAAGAGGAAGTTGGTTTTTGATTCTCGCCAAAACGTCCTCTTTCGTGGTCCCATCTCTGGAAACCGTTCTTGCGATCGATTCTTCCGGGTCGGAATCCACGGTCACGGTCGCGTCGCAGAGTGTGTGAGCGTCCGTTTCGAAAAGAAGGGGAACTTCCCAAATCACCATTCTCCCTTGAGCGATGGTCTCCAAAATATTTTGGAAGTCCTTGCGAACCCTCGGATGAATCAGTCGATTGAGTCCCGCGAGTTTATCGGCGTCTCGAAACACGATGTCGGAAATTTTTTTCCGATCCGGCTTACCTTCCGAATCGAGAATTTCCTTTCCTAGGAGTTCCGTCAGTTCGGCGAGAATGGGAGAATCCGGTTCCGTATAACGTTTCGCTAAACGGTCGGCGCTGATTCCGAAGCCGCCCAATTCTTCCAAGATCTTTGCCGCGGTACTTTTGCCGCCCCCGATCATTCCGGTAATTCCGACCAAAAAGGCTTTTTTACCGGGCTGCACGCTCTGCATTCGTTGAGAATAGAGACGTCGGACAAAAGTACAAGCAAAAAAGAGAAAAGGGACTTCCTTTCGAAAATCCCTTTTCGGAGAGGGATTGGGAATTTTAGTCGATCTTTCGAACCAACCGCATGTATGGATGCATTTCGACTACGAAGAGGCTCCGACCGTTGGTCACGATTCCCCTCGGTGCAAAGAAGCTTCCTTCGTTTGCCTGGCAGGTTCCGATCGTTCCTCCGTCCGGTCCGCCTGAAACCGTAGTGCCGCTGGTCGGCGGAATCGGAGAACAACCCAAAAGGTTCGTGACCGCATACGGAGCGGTTCTTGAAATCTTTTTGATGAGCGTTGTTCCGTCCACGACGTAGAGAAAGTTTGCGTCTAGTGAAACCGCCACGGGACCGGTAAAACGCGCCATAGTTCCCGTTGCGTTGACTACGTTTCCGGACGTTCCGGCGGAACTTCCCGCGATCGTAGTCACCATCGTTGAACTAAGATCGATTTTTTTAATATTGTTCGAGTTCGTGTCGGTCACATACAGAGTGTTGGAATCATAAACGAGATGACTTGGTTTATTGAATTCCGCGGAAGTTCCCGGTCCGTCCAGAGTTCCCGCGGTTCCGCTCCCCGCGATCGTAGTGACCGTGTTATCCGAGATTCTGATTCTGCGAATCTTATTATTTCCCGTGTCCGCGACGTAGAGATAGGTTCCGTCGGTCGCGATTCCTTTCGGAGCGCTGAATCTCGCCGCAGTTCCGACTCCGTCCGTGCTTCCGCTCGAACCCGCAAGACCTGCAATCGTGGAATACGTGTTCGTGATGAGGTTGTATTTCACGATAAAATGACTTTGGCTCGTGATGTAGAGAAAGATCCCATCGGTCGTAATTCCTCTCGGTCTATCGATCGTAATCGGAAGAGAAGTGGCGGTTCTCGAAGCGATGTTGATTTTTCTCACCGTTCCGGTCGTAGGACTTGCGGTGGTATAATCTCCTGCGTAAAGATGGATACCGTCCGTGGTGATATGATACATGTTCGCGAACGATGCCGTCGGTGCGGACGACATTGCGAATCCGTAGCCGTCGGCGATTATATCCGGGTCGCCTCCGGGATCACCCATAAACCAATCGGCGCTGCCGGTAGCCGGATTTTCCACGAACGGAGCGAGAGGCAAAGAGGAAACCAAACTGTTTCCGCTGACCAACGTTCCGAGAGATGTTCCGTTCACGCAGTTAATGAGAACGCTCGTCGCATCCGCGGTCGCGATCGTTCCCGAGGGGGATGCGATGTAACAAGTTTGACCGGAAGGCTGCCCCGTCATCGAAACGTTAAACGAAGAAGCATCTGCGATCGGAGTCGTCATCTTAAAACTTCCGTTCGCCGAAATCGTCGTGGAATCTCCACCATTGTTTTCTAATATTAGATTCCCGGAAAGTCCCGTGATCGTTCCGCCCACAAAATACATCGCCGGTCCGCAGGAAACGGAAACGTTCGAGATGTTCGAAGAGGAAACGGTGCCCGTATCGTTGCTCAGAGTACAGGTCTGCGTAGGAGAAGTCGGAGCTTGCTGAATCGTAACCGCATAGGTTGCGCCGCTTGCAATCGAAGCGGGGAACGTAAACGAACCGTCGGCCGAAATCGAAATCGGATCGGCGCCGTTGTTTTTCAGAACGAGTCCGCTGCCGCTCAGTCCCGTAACGTTTCCACCGATCGAAAAGCCGATCGCGGAACAGACCACACGAATATTGGAAATCGCTTGTGAAGATACGATTCCGGAGCCGTTGCTCACCGAGCAGATCTGCGAGGGAGAAACCGGATTTTGCCGAATCGTGATGTTGTAAGAATCGCCGCCCCTAACTTTTTCGGGAAAACTGAAATTTCCGTTGGCGTCGATCGTAACCGAATCCGTGTCGTTATTGGAAAGAATCAAACCCGTTCCCGCTAAGCCGGTCACGTCTCCGCTGATCGTCGCGTAGGTAGGGTCGATGTTTGTTGAAGTCACAAATCCGGGAATATTAAAGACCGACAGACTGGAAGAATGTCTGTCTCCGAGACAATTCAACGTCGATAAAACGATCGCGATCAATACTTTATAGAATTTGAATTTGTTTCTCATATTTTTTCTCTCGGCCGAAAAATTACGCGCGAAGTTTCCATTTTGAAATTTCCGCGTCGGCGTCGATCATTCCTCCAACATCCTATTTGAATCCGGAAAAACGTCCGTTGATTCCTTTTTACCTTTTACGAATAAAAATTAAAAAACGGAACAAAGCCGTATTCTTTCGCTCATTCCGATCAATGTCCGTTTAAATTTTCAAGTACTTTATTAAATTAAATTCAAAAGTATTATAAATAATTAATGTTATATGCGGAACCGCTCGAAAATGGATAGTCTGCATTTATATTAAATCGAAAGGAATTATAAAGCCGTATTGATCGTAGCGAATTTGCGTTCCCCGTATCAAAATTTCCGAATCGAGTCGTCGATTCCGAAATTTCAGGCCGAATTTCTTAGTTCTTTCGCGTATCGTTTCGCTTCTATTCTCACGGAACCGCCTCGGGTTCGTTCGCGAATTTTCTGAGAATCTCCTCGATCAAAGGATAGAATTCCGATTCTTCTCGTTCGATTCTTCTCCGGAGGAGTTTGAGGATCGTTTCCGTTTCTTCCCGGAAAACGGAAAAGTTCATTTCAATCGTAAGCGGATCGGAATATTTGCTCGCATAATCCAAAAGGGTGTCCTTTAAACCGAACATGGTCTTTTGGTATTGTTCGAAAAGGGAAACCAAAGTAGGCGAGCTATACGTATAACTTTCCATCTTGAGATAGAGCTCCAAGTCTTCTACGTTCAGGTGAAAGAGGAGAGAAGCCGAAAAAATGGAAAGCAATTCGACGAGATGACCTATATTCGGGTTCGCCTTATCGATTTCCGATTCGATCTGATGCGCGTATTCGTTCACGATCAGGTGTTGTTTTTTGAGTTTTCCGATTAGTTCCACGTTCAACTCCTCGCTGTTTTTTGGTTGAATTTCGATTTCACGTATTCTTCCACTTTGGAAGACTCCAAAGGATAAGAATAAAAATATCCCTGCGCGTAGTTGCAGTTCAGTTCCTTTAACAGTTCGTGTTGACTCGGATTCTCCACTCCTTCCACGATGATCGCTTTGTCCATCGCTTGAATCAGGCTGATTAGAGAGGAGATGATGGTCTTGCTCGACGATTTGAAGTAATTGAAGAGAAAGACTTTGTCTAGTTTGATGTAGTCGACCGGAAGAGTCTGCAGTCGTCCAAGGGAAGAATAACCTTTGCCGAAATCGTCGATCGCAAAACGATAACCGAAATCCTTAAGAAGCGTGATGACTTTGTTGACTTTGACGAGGTTCGAATCGAAAGAATCCTCGATGATCTCCAGAATGATGGAATCGGGAGAAATGCCGTAAAAATCGGTGGATTCCTTGAGGACGTTGAAGATCTGTTTGTCGTTCAGTTGTTTCGCGGAAATGTTAAGCGAAATACAGATCTGATTGTCCCTCAGGATGGAAGTGCTGTAGGATTTAAGTGTGTCCCAGATCAACCATTCTCCGATTGTTTTGATAAAGCTGGAACTTTCCGCTATCGAGATGAAGCTCGCGGGCATCAGCTTTCCTTTTTCCGGATGATTCCAGCGCAAAAGAACTTCCATGGAAAGAATCGAATCCTGTCTTAGGTCCAGGATCGGTTGGTAGGCAAGTTCGAGTTCATTTCGGTTTAATACCTTTCTCAGATCGAGTTCTATCTTTGCGCGTGTCGCGTTTTGTTCGATCGTGTTGCGGTCGTAATGATAAAAGGAATTCGGCCCGATAAGGGCGGATTGTTGAACGGCCTCCTCCAAAATTCGGAGGGAATTTAAGTCCGTATTGACCTGTTGGTCGAACTGGGCGTAACCGACGTTCGCGTTTAAATGAAATTCGCGTTCTCGATACGTGAATGGGAACGAAAACAAGAGTATGATGCATTCGGCAAACCATTCCGCTTCCAATTCGGATTCTATGTTCGAAGTCGCGATTAGAAACCGTTCCGAACCGAGCCGGAAGATCTGATCTCCTTTGGAGATGTACTTTTTGAGACGATCCGCGATTTTAAGAGCGATCGACTCGTAATAAAAATTATCCTCTTTGTTTAGAATCGAATCCGGATTGGAAAGCGAGATCAGAAAAAGAAAGTATTCCTTCTTGGAGTTGCTATTGTAGATCCGGTTGTTGCTGTAGATGGAAAGGAAGTAATTCTTATTCGGAAGCCCCGTGAAACGGTCCTGATAAAAGGATTCTTTCGTATCAACGGAAAGATTTTGTCTTACCGTAAGAAAACGAACCGCGTTGATTTCCTCCAAGTCATGGACGATGAAGTTCAACATCAGCGTCATATCGTTGAAATAGGCGACATCGATTACGCCCGATTCCAGAAGTAGGCTGGACAACCCCGTTTCCTTTTCGTATACGATCGACTTTGTCGTTTTAAAATAAGCTATAAGCGCCTCGTATATGGTTTGGAAATTCGGAGATTGAATCAGATGTTCGAATGTCGAATTGGAATACAGTAATTCCCAGTTTTTTGAGAATAGAATGATTCCTTCTTTCGAATTGTCCGAGCAGAATTTAATGGCTCTTCTTAAAATGAGAGGAGATACTTGCACGTTGTTCGTCACTTTGCTACCCAGCCTATATTTCTAGAGTGTATCAAAGCGCTGAAACGATGAAAAACGGAATTATAGAATTTTCGGATCGGCTTTATAAATCCTTAGGAATTACGTAAATTGCGTTTTTATAACGAAGTTTTGGAACCGGATCGGATGATTTATGGCGGGAATTACAAGTAGCTCGGAAAAAAGACAGGAAGGAGTTTCGAATCCTCGCACAGTCGCGAGGATTCGGCGGAATTTCATTAGGCGGAAAACAAACGAATTGCCGCGGATAAATCCGGAGCAGTGCGAAACAAAGCTTTGAGTCTTGTAAGTTCCAGCATTTTCTCGATCTGAGGAGTAAGAGAATGGAGAACAAGTCCTGCGTTCGGAATCTTATTGAGACGCGTCTGTGCTCCGATAAAAGTCGCTATCCCGGAAGAATCCATCCCTTTGACTCCTGATACATCTATTAGAAGAATGTAAATTTCTTTTTCGATCGCTTCGTTGAAAGTGTCCTTCAACTTTTTAGCCGAGAAAATGTTGATGTCTCCTTGGAGCTGAATCATTGCCGCAGGGCCGGGTAATGTTCCTCCGGAAGAAATATTCTCGACAGTGATTTTTATATCATTCGTTTTGTAACTGATCGTATCGGCTTTCGTATCCATAAATTATCTCCGGAAGGCGTCTTTGTTCACGTTATTTATCGCGATCTACAAATACAATAAAAAATGAAAAACAAGTTTTTGACCGCGTTTATATGAGATCTATAAGGAAATATCCATTCGTATTCAATTGCGGACAAGAAAAAGTAAAATGATTCCGGGCTGTGATAAATAAAACAATTATGATAACAGATTATAAATCAATACTATTTCTATTTTACAGTTCCGATTAAATTAAGTTGAAAGTTTTGTAACCGAGAAAACTCCAAAATCCGCTTGGTAATATTCATTTTTCGTATAGAATCCGGGGAAATGGAGAGCAAAATGATATTAGGAAATGATGAAATAAGAATGGTTAGGTCGAGCTTTGAAAAAGTATACGGGAACAAGGAAGAAGTTTCTGTTTTATTTTATAAAAAACTTTTTGAATTAGAACCAACTTATAAAGCGATGTTTAAGGGCGACATGACAGAGTAGGGAAGAAAGTTGATGTTGATGCTTAGAACCTTGATTTCCGGGTTGGGAGATCTTTCCAATTTAATTCCGGTCATTGAAGACACGGGCAAAAGACACCTGAATAGTAGAAACCAAACATTGATTTCGGTTTAGCAAGATTCCGATAGAAATTTTTCCGATAATGGCGGCCCGGTTCTTATACATGAAAACGAAATTCAAAGGTAAAATTCTCATAAGAATGCGAAGAGATGCCGGGAATCCGCGCGCCGTTTTGCTCTCGTTGGCTGAAACGATTCAAACCCGCGGAATCGATCGGGAATCGGACGAGATCTATAATGCGATCAAACGGCATAAAGACACGAACGTCGAAATGGAGTCCGGTGTTTCGAAGGTTTTTCGAATCGTTCCGGAAAGTCATAGGGTTTCCAAGTCCTTAAAAGATTTATACGGACGAACTCCGAGTAAAACTTACACAAAGAAAAAACGGTCCTAAGGATCGAACATTTAAACAAAGATAAAACCGGTTCAAATATAAAGAAGATTAAAGGTGAGAGAGAAGCATGCCAACCGAAGCGTATAAAAAACAAAACGATTCTCTGAAGAGGCTCGTCGTCGAGTTGATCCGGATCCTAAGAAGCGATTCGATTGCGGATCGGGTAAGCGAGGTTTTGGATATTTTGGCGACGCTGAACGCGAAGCTAAGCGAACACATGATGACCGAATCGAATCTGATTCTGATGGAACAGATTCCGGAGGAAATATTAAGTGAAGAACAGTTCGAGTTCTGTACGAAGCCAGCTCGAAACGAATTGAGAAATCGAGTTCGCACGTACGTCACTATGTGGTCTCTTCCTTCCTTGATTTTAGAAAGACCTTCGCACTTTATCAAGGATTCGAGCGAACTTACGGACCTGTTGTTTAAGAGGATTCAGAATGAAATCGAACTTCTTATGCCTCTTTTAAACGGCTCTTACGCCGTTAGCGAGAAGATCGGATAAAACGATCGTGGAGCAAAGCTTGGAGTTCGTTCTCGAATATATGTCGATGGTTCCATGTCGTATACGTCAGTCGTCTTTGAGGTGAAAAAAAACCGGTAATATTTTGTTGGTCAATTGAATGGAACAGCGGAGTGAAGGGAAATATTATATTGATTAGAACGATTGATATGATTTAGAAATTCTTCATGAAATGAAAATCGAATTATAAAAGAAGAAATTCAAGTGTGGAAGTTGAGACTATGTTGAATGTGGTAGATTGGTTCCTTAGGGAAGAATTGTTGATTGAAATCGCGCGGTTCGGCGCATTTTTTGCATTGATTGTCGGGATCGGACGTTTGATAAGAGCGAAAGGACAGATTGATTATTTTCTTTCCGCGCTTTTGATACTGACTGCGATCTTTCAGTATTTCGACGAATATTCGATTAACGCGATTTCATACAATTGGATGAGGAGGTTTCTGTTTCAGATCGATCTGATCGCGTTGTCGACCGCGGGAATTCTCGTTTATCTTTGTTCCGTTATGGTTTTTTCGAAATACAGCCATCTTCCTTCCAAATACTATTGGAACCTGATTCCTCCGATCGTCTTATCGATTCCGATCGCAAGCTTATACGATCAGCAGAGCAGATTAGAATTCGGAATGTTTCTCTATCTTACGGATATGTTCGTATTGGTTTACGTCGGCATAGCCGTTTATCACATGGTCGCCAATCACGTTTTCGAATTCAAACGTTTGAAGTCGAAGCTGTTGGCCGGTTTGGTCGTCTCCGTTTCCTTCTGCGCGTTTCTTGAAATCATGGGAATCATTTTAGACAATAAGACTCTCGTGCTTCTTTCAGGGGTGATGACTACGATCGACGTTATCTACTTTTACTTTATAAGCGTCTACTTTCAGGATTTGTTAAGCGACGACTCGGCTTCAGAAGCGCAGAAGAACACGCAAAAAAAGTCCATCCTCGGCGACATTGATATGGATGCGCTCGACAAACAGCTGAACTACCTGATTCACGAGGAACGAATCTACCTCGACGAGGATATTCGCCTTCCGAACGTCGCGGAAGAACTCGGCGTCTCGGTGCATCAGTTGTCTTCTTATCTGAACGATCATAAGGGAATCAACTTCAACAACTACATCAATCAGTTCAGGGTTGAGGAAGCGAAGATGATTCTGATCAACGATCCGACCCGTTCCGTGATCTCGGTAGGAAACGCGGTGGGATTCAATTCGAATTCCGTTTTTCACAGGGCGTTTCTACGTGAAACGGGAATGTCTCCGAAAAAGTTCAGAGAGGCTCATCTCTTCAAAAAACATTCTCCATCGTATACACTCAATTAGTGTTTTTGAATGTACCGATTTCTTCCCTTCTTTTTCGGAATTTATTTCCTGGGCGCTTGTCGTATAGCGCCTTCCGATCCGACCAACAATTCCATACTCAATTTATGGATCTACACTTGTAGATCCGGAATCAATGTTGGATGCAACGGTTCCGGCGATTTCCCGAAAACCCCGAACGAGGATTTGCCTCCCGCTCCGCCGGGAGCATGTGCATCGACTTCTTTGGAAGAGGTGATTCAACCGAGCCAATGGCCGAAGGTGCAAGCGGAACTGCAAGCGCAGGCCGCTTTGGGAAGTAGCGGCCCGCCCGTTGCGAATACGTTCGGAGCGATCGGTCCGATTACGGACGCATATCGGGGGGCCGTTCTTATGAAGAATGGAAAGATTCTCGCGATTCCTTATGGGGCCGCGAACAAGATCGAGTTGGACCCCGATACTCTATCTACGACCGTTGTTGGAATTCCCGGCGGTTTATATGATTGGTCCGGAGCCGTATTGGGTTTTGATGGAAACGTAGAATTCATTCCTTCGTTTCGATCCAGTTTTGCATCGATGGATTCTTCCACATATCTTATGACGAACTATACAACGGCGCCGGGTTTTAACTCCTATGTGGGCGGTACGATGGCGCCTAACGGTAAATTGTATCCGATGCCGGCTTCGGCGCCTAATTACAAAGTGGTCGATCCTGTCGCGAGAACCGGCGCGATCTTCGGTTTGGTTCCTACGGATCCGTCGTTTGCGGGAGGGGTTCTTGGACCCAATGGGAAGATCTATGGAATTCCGGCAAGATCGAGTCAGTTTGTCGAAATTGATCCGGATTCCAATACGGCCACTTTTTTCGGATCATTCCTTATTTCTTTCAGCGGCAAGTGGGCCGGCGGCGCATTGGCTCCGAACGGAAAAATTTATACGATGGTTGACGACTATTCCATGTTTGCGGAGATCAATCCGAACACTCCCGGTTTTTTTCTCTTTGGAGCCGCGCCTGGACCGGCGAACGCCTATTCGGGTGCCGTTCTTGCTCCCAACGGAAAGATCTACGGAATTCCATTCAATGCAACTTCTTTCGTGGAGATTGATCCGGATACCTTGACCGTAAACTATTTCGGAACGGCGCCCGGAGGCGGGGCTTGGTCCGGAGGCGTTTTGGCTCCGAACGGGAGGATTTATGGAATGCCTTACAACGCGAATACGTTCGTGGAAATCGATCCGAAAGCGAACGGAAAGATTTGCGACGTGATCTTACAATCCGCGTATTTGAATAAGTTCTAAAAACGATTAGGATCTTCGGATTCGCTTATCATCCATTCTGATTATAAAACAATCGGAATACCGAATTTAGAAAGAATCAGAATCAATCCTATGAAACATGAACGTTGGAAAGCCGAAAAATCAAACATCGAACGCAGCATTCTCAATTCGAAAATTAAAGAATTCTAATGTGTTAGTATTCGGTAGGGCGATCGAAACACAAAATCTCCCTACTTAGATCGCGTGCGTTTTTAATCCCGTGAATTTCCCCTGACCCAAAAGTTCCACGTTTCGGTGAAATTTTTCCCGTTCACCGGGAAACGCGGACTTGCCTACCAATTCCAATCCGAGGATGAGATTTCCGATCTCGTCGTACGAATACCAGCGAATGGCTCCGAAGACCTTAAAGTAACCCTGCATCCGAATATAAATGTCAAAGACGAAACCCGTATGTTTGGGTAGGGTTTGGATCAGATGTTGATCCGTAATGCGAATGCAAATTCCATTGTTGGAAATATCCACGATCGGAAATTTTTCCGCGGTTAAAACCGTATTGGATTCTTTGATGCGCGCCACCATCTCTTTGGAGAACTCCGAGAGTTTGTCGATCGTATCTTTGCCGAGAGGATTCTCTTTGCTTCTGACCCAGATATAACCGAGCGGAATCGATTGTCTTGAATGATTGATATAGATGATCGGGTAAATGATTTCCGAAACGATTTTCTCGTCCTTATACTTTCTCATCAGCGAAGGAATTTCTTCCTGAATCTGATCCTCCACGTCGATCTGATTTTCGTTCGTTGAGTTGTATGATTTTTCCAAAGAAGTATTTTCAATATGAATGTATTTTTTGGATCTTTTAACGAGTTCGAATTTTTCCTCCTGATCGGATTTAAAAACGTCGATCTCGATCAAACCGAGCTGATCGGCCTTGAGTTTGGCTTTGTAGTCCTCAAAGCTGACTTTCACAAGAGTCGGAATGTTGAAGAGGGACGCGTCTATAACGGTTTTGGAAGAATTGATATTGGTTACGTGGGCCGAGTCTTCCGCGACGGGATAACGGGGAAACGCACGATTGGATTTCGCGATCGATATTTGATTGATGCTGAGTTCGAAAATTTTCGGGCTGATTCGTTTTAAGAAAGTGCATTCGATCTGCACATACTTCGCGAGAATTCTATAAAGAATGATTTCTCCGACTTCGGGAAAATCTTTTTCACTATCGGATTCGACGATGATTTTTTCTCCGTCGTCGATGTATTTTTGTATAAGAACCGTTTCCTTGTCGTTGTCGCCTTTTATAATTAAGCTTTGCTTAAGGAGGTGTTTTTCTATAATATGCTTCCTTTGTTCTGCAGAACTTATGACATCTAATTCTCGATTTTTCAACTTGATTCCATTCATTGAACTTACCCCAAGAACCTCGTTTCCTCATACAATATGAGCAACTAAGAATAGAATGGAATGCTAATTTGGTAAATATAAAATTTCCTAACAAACTTTTCAAATTATAGATTCGATAATTTGATAGGTGATGCGTTAGATGACCTTTCTACTTAAGTGAGGGAGTTCCCACAAAATCCGGAAATATTTCTGAGATCGTCCGATCTTGATTCTTCCCCGAATCCGAAACAACGGAACGTTCCGTTTGTTTATAGGTTTTCCGGAAGTAGGCGAACCTTGTATTTCGATGCCATCTTTCGTAAGGATTCGTCGTCGATGGAATGAATGTTTTTTCCGTTGTGATAGTTTTCCACGGTAGCCACGAAAATCGTATAACCGAATTCGGTTGCGATTTGAAAGTAGGGCTTCAATTCCCAATCGAGAGTAAACGTATTGTCCAAAAAAATCTTGGACGTTCCCTTCTTCGCTTCGTTTCGTACACGTTCCTCGCAGCTCTTATAAGCGAGGTGATTCTTCTTATAATCGAAACGGTATTTTCCCGTTTGCGGATCGGTAAAATAGTCGTCCACGCTCAAGACGGGATATTTCCCGTTTTCGGATAAGACTTGGGCGAGTGCGCTTTTTCCGGCTCCCGGAAGACCTCTGAGCAGAATGAGGGACTTGTCTGCGTTCATTTCTTTTACTTTACAAATACGTTGAATCTGATTAGCCTATAGGAAACATCCAGCAGGAAATTCTTTCGCTCATCAAGGAGCGGGGGCGACAAAGAGGAATAGGAGCAGAATGAAATATTTAGAAACGGAGCAGATTATTCCTTCGAAAGGAATGTCTTACACGATGTACGAAGTGGAAGGCGAGGATCAGATTCAAAAGATGATGACTTATATTCCCAACACGGACGAAATTCATATCTATCCGAAACCTCCGGTCAAGAAATTGTATAAACCGGAACTTTGTAAGGTGATCGACGAGGTCGTTTTCTCGGAACTCTGGAAATTAGGGGAAGAAAGAAAGGCGGCAAAGTAGAAAAGGAAGTGAGTTCTGGCCTCGGAGAGAATCGAACTCCCGACACAAGGATTTTCAGTCCTCTGCTCTACCGACTGAGCTACAAGGCCGAACTCATGGACAGCATAGAAAAACAGTCCTCACTGTCAACGAAAAAGATCGTAAACTCCTCGCTCTCACCGATTTGTTTCCGGGAGAGTTCCAATGTCTTCTCCCCTTAAAATTTGCGATCCTTCTCTTCGATTCGAAGAAAGGAAGAAGATGGTCGATTCTCAAATCGCAGCTCGAGGAATCCGAGACGAACGGATTCTTTCCGCGATGCGTTCGATTCCGCGAGAATGTTTTATTCCGAATTCTCACGCTGCACAGGCTTATGAGGATAAGCCAGTGCAGATCGGTTGTCATCAAACGATTTCGCAGCCGTTTATGGTGGCTTGGATGACTTTGCTTTTGGATGTGAAGAAGGGTGATCGCATTTTTGAAATCGGCACTGGTTCCGGCTATCAAAGCGCGGTCTTGATTTTTCTCGGAGTTCAACTCTTTTCCGTGGAATACTTCGATACTTTGCATCGAAATGCGATTCAAAATTTGGAACGTTGGAAGCCGCGTTGCACGGAATCGAATCGTTTTCTGGTCGGAAGTGCGCCGAAAATTCTCACCCCTGAGCTGCAGTTTGATAAGATGATCTCTTGCGCCGCGCTTCCCGATCTTCCCGGAGTCGACAGTTGTTACTTTCAGTCCTTGGTTCCCGGCGGGATTTTTATTTTTCCTTTGGGAAAAGAAGAACAGTTTTTGATGATCGCAAGAAGAAATTTGCATAACTGGTCGTTTGAAACGAAGGGTAGCGTGAAGTTCGTTCCTTTGTTGTGATTTGTCGTCTTGTTGATTCCGTTGTAGGTCGTCGAGAGGTTGTGGACCTAAACGTAAGAAACCGAGTCGCAAGTTTGTTATGGTCCGAAATGGATTCATCCGGGATCGGCGGAAACGGATCCGTAAAAGACGAGGCGCCGGGCTACGTTCGTGCCGGTGACGCTAATTTCGCAAACTCAAACGATGCTTTCGAAAGACGCTCTGAATGCGTGAAAGAATTCGAGGGAATCGCATATATCAGGAAAGTTGCATGGAGTCGAGTGAAATCCCGCTCTCTTGTCGGGGCTTTTAAGATTTTTTCAAAGAGAATTTCTGATTACAAATTGTTGAGCAGGAATTGATACCGTTCCACTTCTCTTTCTAAGGCTTCGGCTTGTTTGCGATAACGATCCGATTGCGCCTTGTTTGCGAGAAACTTTCCTCCTGTCGAACGTTTGGAGAGTTCCCGCAATTCTTCCGCACGGCTCGCTTTTTGCGCTGCCATTGTCCGCAAATAATTGGCAACTGCGGTTTTTTGCTCCGAGGTGACCGCGCTTTCGATCAAAGCTTTTTCCATCAGCCTTTGCTCCGTCTCTTCGGAAACGGCAAAATGGGAATTCGAAATGAGAAAAAAAGCCAAAAAGAATAAATGGGCTGTGATGCGTAATGATTTCATAAGTAGCCTTTAGCCTTCTATCATTTAGACGTCACGGTTTGAAAGGTCGGTATTCTTGAATCCTTCTTTTTGTTTGATTTGATTATTTTAGATCTAAGATCCTTAAGATATAAGAACCTGTCCCAAAACCGGGGCAGAACCTTGCTGCTGGTCTTTCTGGTACAGCAAAATTAGGTTTTGAGACATGCTGTAATGACGTAAGGTAAAAATCGTTCTCTCTTTCGTTGTTTCGTTTTCTTTGCGGTAGCGTTTGGTCGGCACTTCTACTCTTTTTCGATTGATGGGGAGTTCCCGCTTTGAAAGAATTTTAGAAAAAGAAGTCTTTATTATTTTGTGGGAACTCTTACGCATCCAGGATTCCGTGTCTTCTCGAAAGACGTAGGATCTCCTCTCTTTCGATATTTTTTAGTATTAAAAAGTTTTGTTATCAAAATATAATTTACTAAATAACAAAATAGTTATATTCTAAGATGACCATTTTCTGATAAGGCGGCGTTCAAATTTTTCTCGGCTGCATGCAATTTTGCAGACAATGCGTTGCTTTTATGTTCGGTTCCTCTGTTTTAGTTTCGTAAAATACTTCCGTGGAACGCACCAAGTTCGTTGCGTCGGCGCGGCTCTTTTTTTGATTTCATCGTATGAGTTCCCACAAACCGCCGCATTCATCATTCTGGGAAGGTTTTTTTCAATATTCTTTTTTCAAAAGTTCATAAGGTTTCTGAGTCTAGGGGGGCGAGTCTAATATAAAATTCTAAAATTTGCATATTCAAAACAAATACAGTTATCTTATAATAAAGATCTACTTTTCCGGGTCTGAATCGATAAATTCCTTTACACAATCTTAAAAAAGTGAATCAGTTCCATTCGAAAATTATAAATTAGAGAATTATAGAATTAGAATAGAGATCGGGTTTTCTTCCTTAAATTACAAGGAGAAGCTAGTGATGAAGATTGAATTGGATTTTAAAAAGGTTCGAAATCGGATTCGAAGAATCGTTTCGATCGTTTGTTTTACAGTCGTTTTTTTTGGGGCAAATTCCGTCAGCGCTGCGTATGAGAGAGAAATTCTTACATACGATTTGGTCGGACGAGGATTTTATTCGCTGAACACCACGTATTATACGATCAATGTCGTACACTATCGTCGTCCGAGCGGAGGTCCGATTATTCTTTTTCCGAAAACCGTTTTGTTCGTTCACGGTTTCGGCGATAACAGCACGCTCTTTGAACCCTTAGCCAAGGAGTTGATCAATCAAGGAAAAGCACATCACGTTTATATTATGGATCTGCCCGGCCATGGTGCGAGTACGATGTATCAAGGGACCGCCGCAACGCCGTCAAACGTGAGCGAGCTAACCGTCACAAATTATGGAGACGCGCTCCGAGCGTTGTTGAGCGTCATGGTCAACACGGAAAAAAGAAAGATAACAACCATCGTAGGTCATAGTATCGGCGGTCTCGTGATACAGTTGATTCAAAATAGGTTTAGAAGCACGGGCTCGAGTCTTTTAAGCGCATACGGAATCGAAAATACGATTCTCATCGCGAGCGATATTCCTTCTCCTTTACCCTGGTACGGCGGAGATACTCCGATGAGTGATCCGAATTCTGCGAAAGGTTTCGTTTGGAATTTTAAATCGCTGATCATTCTAGATGTGTTTCCATATCCACCTTATGCGATTACGGGTCTTTTTGTGCAAACACCGGATGATTTTTATATCAACACCAAATACGCGGTCAATGGAGTGCCCGTTACGGGAGCGCCGACGCCCGCGCAATTGGAAACCATGAGCAATTTGGAACCGTATCCCGCCGCAGCGAATATTGTGGGTTTGGATCCAACCGGAAACACAACAACGGCGGTTCCGAGATTGCCAGTTTCTCAAAATATTTGGAACGGTTTCAATCTAAAAGTCGTATGGTTGGATAAGGATTTATTCTTTAGTCAATCGGAGACCCAAGGATTGGCCCAATATTTGAAGGCTGGTTTGGATGCGATCACGATTTCCGATCCGGAAGCGGTTCATAACTCACCTTTTTCGAAACCGTCTCTTTTCGTGCCTCTGTTTTAGTTTCCAAGCACGCTCTTTTAGCCGCACCTCGGTTCCGGGTGCGGTGTTTTTTAAAGATCGTTTAAAATCTCGATTCTCTTGCGGTTGCCGCCGATTCGGCGATTTTAAATTAAGAAAATAATAATATACCAATGTTATCCGTATTGTCCTTTGGTCGGATCGCCGTTTCGATCAAGGATGATTGCCGGATTGACACGGCGGATTTCTTTTTTAGGAATGATTTCGCTTCAATGATAAAACCTGTCCCGAAGAAAATTCAATGACATTGCTCTCTATGATCGCAGCGGGAAACTCAGCGCCACTGCTCTCTATGAATCGCAGCGTCAGAGACAGAACCTTGCGCTTGTTTTTCGAACCAAGTAGGAATAAGTTTTGGGACAAGCTGTAAATTCCGCTAACAAACAGAATTCGGTAAAAAAAGCGAGTTTCTATTTTGCCTTAAATCGCCGATTTCTTATTAAATTCTTGATCGAAATCGAATCTGAATGGAAATTTCTGATTTACTTCTCCTTCACCGATTCGATTCTCCTTTAGAGCCTTTCCGACCTTCGTATTTATTTTCGGAAACGCTTTTTGTCGAAATGAAAATCATGAAGAGATAAATCAATGGATCTATTAAACCCAAACAAAACGGAATACAAACATCTGGATGAAAAATCCAGAAACATTATGAAACGTACGATTGCCTTTTTCGAAAAGAAAGGGAAGAACAAGTTAAAAGAAGACGATCGCAATCAAACTTGGTATGCGGATTTTCTCGAGTTTCAAAAACAGGAAAAGGTTTTTGCAACGTTGATGACGCCCGCAGGATACGGACCGAGCGATTCCAGATGGGATACGACTCGGATCTGCGACTTCAACGAGATCGCGGGCTTTTACGGTCTTTGCTATTGGTATACTTGGCAGGTTTCTATGTTGGGTCTCGGTCCGATCTGGAACAGCAAGAACGAAGAAATCAAACACAAGACCGCCAAACTTCTGCAAGACGGCGAAATTTTCGCGTTCGGACTTTCCGAAAAGGATCACGGAGCCGATTTGATCTCCAGCGAAATGTCTTTGGAAAACAAAGGCAACGGAAACTACGTCGCCAACGGGAGAAAATACTATATCGGAAATTCGAACAAAGCCGCGATTGTTTCCACCTTCGGTAAGATGAAGGACACGGGAAATTACGTTTTCTTTGCCGTGAACTCGGGACACAAGAATTACGAACTGATTCAGAACGTGGTCAACTCGCAGAGCTATGTGGGAGAATACGGTCTCAAGGATTATCCGATCGAGGAAAAGGATATTCTTTCCAAAGACAGAGAAGCTTGGGACGCGTCGCTCAGTACGATCGCCGTTTGCAAATACAATCTCGGTTGGGCTTCCATCGGAATCTGCACACATTCCTTTTACGAGGCTCTCAATCACGCTTCTAAAAGAAAATTATTCAATCGCCGAGTGACTGAATTCTCCCAAATCAAACAAATGTTCGTCGATGCGTATTGCAGACTTTTCTCCATGAAACTGTTTGCCGCAAGAGCGAAGGATTATATGAGATCCGCGTCCGCAACGGATAGACGTTATCTTCTCTTCAATCCGATGGTGAAGATGAAGGTGACGATGCAGGGAGAAGAAGTTATCAATCTTCTTTGGGACGTGATCGCAGCGAAAGGTTTCGAGAAGAACATGTATTTCGAAATGGCCGCCAAAGACATCCGCGGTCTTCCTAAGCTTGAAGGAACGGCGCATGTAAACATGGCCTTGATCATTAAGTTCATGAACAATTATTTCTTCGAACCGAATTCTTCGCTTCCGAAAATTCCGAAGATGGACGGCTTTCAAAATGACGACTTCCTTTTCAATCAAGGAACGACTTCCAAAGGTTTTGAAAAGATCACTTTTCCGGATTACAACGAAGTATATGCGAGCGTGAATCTTCCGAACGTAAAGATTTTCAGAAAACAGATCGAGGTTTTGAAAGACTTTCTGAAAAACACTCCGCCGGATTCTAAACAGTCCAAGGATCTGGATTTTATGCTTATTCTCGGAGAACTTTTTACGTTAGTCGCTTATGGTCAGCTTTTGATTGAAAACGCCGCGATCGAGAAGGTAGAGGACGATCTATTGAGCCAGATTTTCGATTTTATGGTCCGCGACTTTTCGAAATACGCGCTTCAACTTTATTCAAAGAGAAGCAGTACCAAAGCACAGATGGAAAAATGTCTCGCGATGATCTTTAAACCGGAAGAGGATGAAGCGCTTTTTAACCGCGTTTGTGAAAAGGTTTATTCTTACAAAGACGCGTACGAAATGGCTCCTTGAAACGCGACCCGTAGTGAGCGTTTCGCTGAGTTAACGCGACCCGTAGTGAGCGTTTCACCGCGCGACCGTCGAACGAAAGAGAACGTTTGTGGGAACTCCTGCGGACGTTCTCTGAAAGTTTGCGGTTTTCAAATCGCTCGGTGATTCGTTTGTGGGAACTCTTACAAAACGTGCACAGCCCTCTTTCGCACCGAATGCGGGAACTCTCACGGCTCAAAGCTCGTGCTTGTAACCAGCCCGATACGTCTGACCCCCGACTTGAATCGGAAAGGCCGGAGTAGGGGAAAGGTTGAGAATGGTTCCTAAAGACTGGCTTGTAGTCGAATCCATTTTAGATGCGAACACGGTTTCCACTTCTAAAAAAACGTAACCCTTGTCCGTAATCCGGGCTTGGGTTCCGATCAGCCAATTCGGGGAAAATCCCGAAATTCTAAACTGAGTGTTTTCCCGAACAGAAGGAGGATCGGGACCGTCCTTCAAAAGATCCCGAACCAATGCAAGCTGCGGAACGCTGACGATAAGAGCGTCTAACGTGTCCGCGACTGTTTTAGAATCGTTTCTGCCTCGGAGACCCCAGCCTCCCGTATAATAATTTAAACCCATTCCCATATAAACGGCCGCATCGTCGCTGACGTTTAATTTGATCCCGATCGTCGCGGGAACAACCAAGGATTGAAAGTTCCAGTTTGCGTCGATAAAACGATATCCGATGAAACTCGCTTTTGTAACGCCGCCTGCGATCTTCTGTGTGTAGTTTGCGGAGATTCTCCAGAAAAAATATTTTCCGAAATCCTTTTCGAAACCGGTCATGATATTTCCGCCAACCATCGCGCCATGCGCGCTCTCTGCCTGAAATACTCCGCCCGTAGTGCGCTCGATCGTGATCAGTCTATTTTCGGGAACGACCAATCTTCGGAGCGCGACGCCGTTTACGAATCCGTTTTGACTACAGACTGCAACGCTCGGGTCGCAGGCATTCGAAGATTGAACCGTATGGTATTGTCCCGAGTTGATCCCGTCTTTGGTGATGACTTCTCCCATATTTCCCAAATCGAATTGAAGACCTAAGCCTGTAACGAAATAAGATTTTGCAGAAAGGTTATCGCAAAGGGAGAAGGAGAGTAAGATGCAGAGCGTCAGCCAATAAGGCTTTGTTACGGAGAATCGACGTGGGTCCAAGATCATTTACGCTTCTTTCAACGGATGGTTGAATTAGGACGCTAAATTCGAATCGGTTGCTGTCAAGGTTCTTCAAACTTTTTTGGAGCGAGTGGTATAAAAAAAGGCTCTCGAAGGAGAGCCTTTTTGCAAATTCGATTCTTAGGAAAGAATCTTAGAGTTCGTGTTTGTATCCGAATCTGTAGATTTGTCCACCGACAACGATCGGATATGCAGGGTAAGGAGAAAGGTTGGAAGCTCCCCCTACGGACTGAGTCTTACCCACGGAATAAGCCGCAGACATGATCGTTTCAAGCTCGATAAATACGTGTCCTTTGTCGGTTACTCTTGCTTGAGTTCCGATCAGGAAGTTAGGAGCGATTCCGGAAGCTCTAAATCTTGTATGTTCGCGAGTAGTTACTGGGTCGGTTCCATCGCTCAGAAGGTTTGCGACGGAAGTAAGACCTGCAGCACTCAACATGTCGTATCCGCCTTTGATGTTGTTCATCCCGTTCAAAGACCAACCACCGTTGAAGTAGTTCAAACCCGCTCCCATATAAACCGCAGCGTCTTCGGTAACGTTCAGTTTGATACCTACAGTTGCCGGGATAATGATTGCGCTGAATCCCCAAGTGATGTCTACGATGTTGTAACCTGCGATATCGGCTTTGGTAACCCCGCCGGAGATCTTTTGAGTGTACTCGGCCGCAACTCTCCAGAAGAAATATTTCGCGAAATCGGATTCGTAACCTACCATTAAGTTACCGCCGACCATAGCTCCTTTGGTAGTTCTTGCGTTTACAAGACCGCCGGTAGTTCTGTCGAGGGTGATCAGCCTGTTTTCAGCAGGGATCGCTCTTCTCGGAGCAACTCCTACGTAAGTTCCTGTTCCAGCAGCTTTAGAAGGATCTTGGATACAACCTGCATCCGTTCCAACGGTACAAGTGTTGGAAGATCTTACAGGACCGTAATAACTAGCGGCATCCAGACCGTCCTTAGTGATCGTTCCACCTAACTGACCCAGGTCTAATTGTAACCCGAATCCTACAATTGCGTATGATTTTGCACTTAAGCTTGCAGCCGACGCGAACAATACGGCAAGGACAAGCAACACCTTACTCATGTTACGAACCATTGATAACTCCTTACTCACGATTCAATTTTGATTTGATTGTGTTTCCGGAGGTTGTTTCTATTTTCCTGAATCCCGGACACAGGGTGAAACTTTAGAAGTTCATGGATTAGTGTCAAACAGGATTTAGGGAAAAGGTTGAAAAGTTCCCAAAATTCCGAAGTAGAATGAAAAAAATTTTAACTTATTTATAACATTTGTTATGAGTTTGTATAAAATCTTTGATCATCGGAGCGACGAAATTTTTTAAACATCCCTTAAGACGCGGAACAAAAAACGACGCCGATTTTCGAATTTGAAAAATCGTTCGGTGATTTATACTCACCGATTTTTGATCGGCAGTTTTAGAACCTTCCGTTTCAAGTTCGTTATAGACGGGAATTCCTCAAAGAGAAACGGGTTTGATTTTAATACCGGGAGCTTCTTTTTATTCTTGTCATCGAACTCTTGTCATGCGATTCTACTTTTGAAACCGTTGGGGGTGGGGCTAAACAATATAGCCTCTGAGAGAGTCCCCGGAACCTGATCAGGATAAGGCCTGCGTAGGAAAACGGATCATACAAACGATTCTATCTTTGTTCCCATTCGTTTCGAGTCGTCTAGGAAGTTTCAAAGGAAGAATCGCGAATCGGTTCTTGTTTTTTAACGTCCTTCCTCAGTTCCATCTCCAAACCCGCGGTCAGGAGAAAGTATGGAACCCGCTCAATCATTTCAAGTCCCGCTCAAAACGATTCGTCTCACCGACGGGACCGAATATCAATCGTATCATACGGAAGGTGCGCTTTCCGATAAGCAGCCTTCCGACTACAAAAACGGAATCGCGAAGCTCAGACAAGAGTGGATCCAAAAACGTATGGACCGAGGCGATACGAATCATTCGCAGATGTATTATGCGAAACAAGGGATCGTCACCGAAGAGATGCGTTATGTGGCGCTTCGGGAGAATATGAATCCCGAGTTCGTTCGTTCCGCGATCGCGAGCGGTCGCGCGATTCTTCCCTCCAATCGAAACCATCCCGAACTGGAACCGATGATCATCGGAAAGGATTTTCTCGTAAAGATCAATGCGAACATCGGAAATTCCGCGCTCGGTTCCTCCATCGAAGAAGAGGTAGAAAAACTTCACTGGGCGGTCAAGTGGGGAGCGGACACGGTGATGGATCTTTCCACGGGAAAGAATATTCACGAAACGAGAGAATGGATCCTCCGTAATTCTCCCGTGCCGATCGGAACGGTTCCGATTTATCAGGCGCTCGAAAAGGTAAAAGGAAAAGCGGAGAATTTGAATATTCAGGTTTTCTTGGAAACTTTGGAAGAGCAAGCCGAACAAGGAGTGGATTACTTCACGATTCATGCGGGAGTTCTGCTGCGTTATATTCCGTTTACGGCAAACCGAGTGACCGGGATCGTATCGAGAGGAGGATCGATTCTCGCGAAATGGTGCCTCGCGCATCACAGGGAGAATTTTCTTTACACACATTTCGACGAAATTCTCAAGGTGATGAAAAAATACGGAGTTTCGTTTTCTCTCGGGGACGGATTGCGTCCCGGCTCGATCGCGGACGCAAACGACAAAGCCCAATTCGGAGAACTCGAAACCTTGGGGGAATTGACCAAACGCGCCTGGGAAGAGGACGTTCAGGTGATGATCGAAGGACCGGGTCACGTTCCGATGCATCTCATCAAGGAAAACGTCGATCTTCAAATGAAACTCTGTCAAGAGGCTCCGTTTTACACGTTAGGCCCTCTTGTCACGGACATCGCTCCGGGTTACGATCATATCACTTCCGCGATCGGAGCCGCGATGATCGGATGGTTCGGAACGGCTATGCTCTGTTATGTGACACCGAAAGAACATCTCGGACTTCCCGATAAGGAAGACGTAAAACAAGGAGTGATCGCGTATAAGATCGCGGCTCATGCGGCCGATTTGGCGAAGGGACATCCGGGCGCGATCGAACGGGACAATCTTTTGAGCAAGGCACGTTTCGAATTTCGATGGGAGGATCAGTTTGCTCTTTCGCTCGATCCGGAAACGGCAAAGTCCTTTCACGACGAAACCCTTCCGCAGGATCGTATGAAAACGGCGCACTTCTGTTCCATGTGCGGTCCTCATTTTTGTTCGATGAATCTAACGCAGGAACTCCGCAAATTCGCGGAGGAAAAAGGAATCGGCGAGAAGGAAGCGCTCCGGGTCGGAATGGATGAAAAATCCAAAGAGTTTTTGGATCAAGGAGCGGAAATCTACAGTGCTCCTTGAGTGTGGGAACTCCTTCGGAAATATTTTTGGCCGCATCCGCGTTGGAATCGCAACGAGTTCGTTTGAATTTCGTAAGAGTTCCCACGCGGACCGCGCCACTTCCGGCTCGCGGAGTCCCGCTCGGTCCTCGAAGACTCGGACCAAGCCGTGCGTGTCGCTTGCGGGCCGTTATCCGGGATCTTTCCGTTTTCGAAAGAGTGTGGGAACTCCTTCGGACTGGAAATACGGATGATTTATTGAAATCGGAAAGGTCGTGGGAACTCCCGCAAACCGGAAAAACAGGCGATTCACCGAGATCCTAAAAGTGTGGGAACTCTTACGCTTTCTTTCGAACGCAACGTTTGGTCCGACAAACAAAAGGGCACAAAATTACGTTGACAAAACGGCGAACGGCTCTTTGCGGAAGACGTGATTTCGTCTAACGTTTTCCGCTGCCGTTCGTTGGTATAACACATTCGGAGCTCCGCGGGAGATCCGTACGTTCGTCTTACTCGGCGATCACGTTCAAAACCTGTTCACCCAAATCGATCTTGCCGTCAACGGTGCGGATCGAAGAACGGACGACGTCACCCGGTTGTAAGTATTGGCTTCGTTTGCTTTGACCTTTGACGAACAACTTCCATTTCGTTTTTTCGGAAAGAAAACCGCCCAACGCCTGTACGAGTTTCCCCGGTGCGCGGAGCGCGCAACCGGAAGGAGTTCCCGTCAACAAAACGTCACCCGGAGCAATATTACAAAAACGTGATAGTTCTACGATGCTTTCGATCGGTTTGAAAACGAGATTGGAAGCCTTGTCCCTTTGACGGACTTCTCCGTTAACGGTCAACGTCAATTCCAGCGAATCCAAACGTTCGAAATCTCCCGGTTCCAAAACCGTAAGATGCGGGCCGGACGGACAAAAGGTGCGGTAAGATTTTCCCTTATACCATTGCAATTGAGGAAGTTGAACATCCCTCGCAGAGACGTCGTTTGCCATAAAGAACGCTGCTACGTGCGAGGCGACGTTTTCCGGATTCGGATTCAAATCGGAATCGAATCCTTTTCCGAAAACAAGACCGAGTTCGATCTCGTAATCCAGAAGTTTTACATGCAAGGGACGCACAATGTCGCCGATCGGCGGAAACAAGGACGCGTCCGATTTTGTAAAGAAGAGATTGTAATTCTTATCGTCCGGATTCAAACCCGATTCGATCAGATGTTGCCTATAGTTCGCGCCTTGACAAATGATCTGACAAGGAGCCGTGATCGGCGATAAAATCGAAACTCCTTCCGAAGAGATCGATTTGAGTTTGGTTGATTTCTTTTTCTTCCGTAAAAATTCGAGAAAGTCTTTTGTCGATAGATCTCCGCAGCCCAACGGGAGAATTCTTCCGTTATCGAGTAAAGCCCAATCGATGTTCTTCTTTTTCTGAAACCGAATATAATTCTTTGCCATGGATGCGAAGTCCGCCTAAAGATTTTTTTGAATCGATTGCAACTTTAAAAAAATCACAACGATTGTTCCGACAAATTATTTCCAAGTCGAAATTTCGTTTGCAAAAATCCGAACACTTGATCGTCAACACAACGATCCATCAGTGGACTTTCGTTTTTGCGATCATCTTCGCAAAAATCCCCGGAAAAAATTTATACATAAAAATTCCGAACCTTTCTCTCGAACCTGCGATGATGATCTTGTGTTTCTTTTCCGCGATTCCGTCCAGAATTTTGCGGGCGCATTCGTCCGCGGGGATTCCTTGTTCGATCACGGAATCCATTTTACCTTGTTTGCTTCCGTCGCCTTTAAGGGCGTTGTTGGAGATTTGAGTTTTTATAAAGCCGGGATAAATTAAGGAAACTTGAATATTCTCCCGGACGTTTTCCGCGCGAAGGGCCTCGTAAAAACCGGTGAGGGCCGCCTTTGTCGCGCTGTAACCGCTGCGTAGAGGAACTCCGAACAATCCGGCTACGCTCGAAATCGAAGCGATGACTCCGCTCTTTTGTTTGCGTAAGATCGGAAGAACGGCGAGGGACAACGCGATGTTTCCGAAGTAGTTCACGTCCATCAGCTTCTCGTACGTATCGATCGAGGTTTCATACGTGAAGGAACGCTGGCTGATTCCCCCGTTATTGATGAGAACGTCGATTCTTCCGAATTGATCGATCGCCTTTTTGGGAACGTTCTTTAGTTTTTTATAATCTTCTAAATCTAAAGGAAGAATCAGGCTGTTCGTTTTGGTGAGGCCGCATTCTTTTTTGACCCTTTCCAATTCCTTGGTTCTTCTGGCGGAAAGAACGATTTTCGCTCCCCGTTTGGCCGCTTCCTTTACGAGTTCTTCCCCGATGCCGGAAGAGGCTCCCGTGATCCACACCACCTTGTCTTTGTAAAACGCTGCGCTCATATTGAACTCCCGCTTTCGTACGCCGATTTCCGGATTCCGATTTCTTTTTAAAAAGCGAGAATTACGGAGAAACTCTCTTACTTCAAGAATTCTTTAGTGCGAATCGGAATTTGTTCGTCCGCGATCCATCGCATCCAATAAGCAAGCATCAGAAGAGAAATCGCGGGGAACAAAAGACCGGGCGTATTGAAGGAAAGAGGGCTCATATCAAGAAGGATCGAATCGCGGACTCGGCTGTAAAGTTTCATTTTTTTACGATTCAAGAGTTTCCTGACGGAAAAAATATCGCCTGAATTCTTACTTGTGATAAGAATACACCAGGCAATCGTATGAATACCGAACTTACTCCCGTTCCGAAACCGGACTTAACCGTTCATCGAATCTTCGAGACACTCAGCATAATCGCGTTCGTTTTTCTTTCCGTTTATCTCGGCTATAAACTCGCGAACCTTTTTCAAAACGACTTCGCGGCCCATTCGTATTTGATCTGGGCCGTGCCTGCCGTGATTTTCCTTTCCTGGCTTGGAGCCGATTTCGTTTCCGGATTGGTCCACTTTTTGGGGGATAGCATCGGTTCGGAAAACACCCCCGTTCTCGGCCCCGCTTTCATCTTTCCTTTCCGCGATCATCACGTGGATCCGAAAGGAATTACGAGACACGATTTTATCGAGACGAACGGAAACAATTGTCTCGTTTCGTTACCTATATTAGTATATTATGTTTTCTTTTGGGAATCTGCTGGCGTTTTCAGTTCGCTTTTCGCGTTGTTCTGGTTTTTCCTTTTGTGGGGAATTTTCGCGACCAACCAGATTCATAAATGGGCGCATCAGGATTCTCCTTTGCCCGTGATAAAAATATTACAAAAATATAAACTGATTTTAGGGCCGGAACACCACAAGGTTCATCACACGGCCCCACACGACACGTATTTCTGCATCACAACCGGATGGCTGAACCCGATTTTAAAAGCTACGAAGTTTTACGAAGCGCTTCGTTGGATTTTAAGAATTCCTCCCGCGGTTAAACCGTAAGCCACCTTCGAATCAGAACCGGAATACAGGCCAGGATGAAATAACCTTCTCCGAAAAGTCTGTAAAACCGGTTTCTCTGAAACGAAGTTTCAAATCGTAAAATCCCGGCAGAAATCGCATAACCCAAGCCCAAATACAGACATTCGGGAAGAATCCGCTCCGAACTTTCGAAAAACCAAAAAAGAATTCCGGCAGTTCCGATTGCGGCTAACGTATAAACGGTCTTTCTCAAAGTGACGGGAGAAATTTGTTTGAGAATCGATTCCACGTTTTCTTTGCGATCGATTTCCTTTTCCATATAAGAATTCACGAAAGAATTGCAAAGTGCCGTTAAAAGGAAAAGAGCGCAGGGCGTCCAGGTTTCGAAGGCGGATTTTTGCGTCAGCAAAATCGGACCGAACCAAACTCCGGCGGTATAAAGAACGGAAACGGAACATTCTTTCCAAAAGAAGGAAATTTGAAGATAGGCAAAAACGACGTGCAAAAACACGAAGATTCCCAAAATCAAAGCGACGTTTACGACCCATTCCCGCAGAAACAGAATCCCGCAGACAAAACACAAAACCGCGGCGATCATCGTAATCCAACTTAAGAAAATTCTGTTTTTGTAATGGAATGCGTGCCGTTCGTTCGCGCTGTTTTCTCCCAATTTCCAGCCGTCGATCAGATGATCCGCGCTGTAGATGACCCAAACGGACGCGGGTAATAAAATCCAAAATGCCGTTCTCATTTGCGTTTGGAGAAGCGAGGAAGCGAACCACGCCGAAGCGACCGCGCCGCATACTATATCGACGCTCAATACGTTCCAGTAATAAAACGCGTCTTTAAAAAAAGAATCTTTCATGTTTGCAAGTATATTTAAGGCGTTCGATCGCTCCTGTCATTTCTTGTTTTGCAACCTCCATTCGATTCCTTCTTTTTGAAAACGGGAATGGAGAAGTTTGATGTATTCGTGTTTGATCGGAAACTGATCCGTAAATTCCTGTGAAGGGAGAACGACTTTAAAATCGATCGAATTTTCGGAGAACTTTTGATAAGCGAAGGAAACGTCCTTGGTCGAAGGAGATTGATAGAACTTCTTCAATACTTCGTTTCCGATTTCCACGGCGAGAGTTTCCACTCGTTCGAGATCGGATTGATAAGCGACACCGGCTTCGATCTGTATCGAAAATTCTTTCGTGGGCAGATCGAAGTTCGTAAACACAGAGGAAGCCATGACCGAATTCGGAACCACGATCGTGCTGTTGTTGAATCTGCGGATCGTCGTGCTTCTCCACGTGACGTCCTGCACGTAACCTTCGAGTCCTTCTCCCGATAAACGAACATAATCCCCTTTTTTGAGCTGCTTTCCGAGAAGAATGCTGAGACCCGAAAATAAATTGGAAAGAGTCGGTTGCAAACCGAGCGCGACCGCAAGACCTCCTACTCCGAGCGCTCCGAGAATCGGCGCGACGGAAATTCCGAGCGATTGAAGGATCAGCAAAACTCCGATGGCGAATAACGTGATCCGAATTACGTTGCTGATGATCGACGCGGAAGAAATCAAACCGTCCGTTTTTTCGGAATACGTTTCGAACACCGCCGAAAAAAGACGAACGAGAGAAAATGTCAAAAGAACGATCGAAAGAATTTTGTATCCTAAAAAGACGAATTCTCCCGAACCCGCGGTAAGTTTGAGAAGTTTTAGAAATAAAAACGCTGCGAGAAGGAAGAAAAGCAAACGGATGATTCTTCTTCCCGCTTTAAATAGTGGATGAGAGCTGGGGATTCTATTCTGAAAAAGAACTGCGGAAAGTCTCGGAACGATTCTGTCTCCGAGTATATAACCGAAAAATAATACGAAGAGAAAAATTCCGAAAGCGTTTCCGAATTCCAAAAAGAATTCCTTCGAAATCCAGGTTTGAATTCCGTTCCAATCCATAGGAACAGTTTTCACTCCGATCGGGATTGGGCAAGACCAAATCGATTTCGTTTTTTGTAACGAATTTCGTTTTAAACCGAATTAACACGAAGAGGTGGTAATGAAAACTGCTTTAGCGATTACGATTTTATTTCTAAGTTCTGCGGTTTCCGCTTCGGAAATCAATAAGACATTTTTGAAGGGCGTAGCGATCGAGGGTTATGATCCGGTCGCTTATTTTGTATCGGGCAGACCGATCGAAGGAAAGGGAGAATTCTCCTATAAATGGAAGGGAGCGGATTGGTATTTTTCTTCGGCCGAAAATTTGAAACGATTCCGCGAAAATCCCGAACGATATGTTCCTCAGTTCGGCGGCTACTGCGCGTACGGAATCGCACTCGGCGAAAAAGTAAATATCGATCCCAATCAATGGAAGATCGTGGACGGAAAGTTGTATTTAAACTACGACCACGAAACTCAGGGGCTTTGGGAAAAGGATATTCCGGGTTTCATTCGGAAAGCCGCGGAAAAATGGGAGGGAATTAAGACGAAATAAAAAGATCTTCCCGGCTTTCTTTGTCCGATCTGTGTCGATTTTCGTTCAAATCGTTTGGTTTAACTATGTCTTCTGTTTAAATTTTTGATTTTAGGATGACAGGAGAAAAAACATCTTCATTCTTCTCCAGAATTAAGGAGAACAGGGAACGGATGTCCAGGCTGCTTGATCGATTCATACGGAAACGGGATAAAACGATTCGTTGGGAAGAACTACCGAATCTTCATTCCGACGGAGACGATCCCGATTTATTAATCCGAAGTCTGATTGGCGAAAAGCTCGCGCTCGGAATCAGAGAAGTCGTTTTTTGTCTTCCGGGAAAGGAAGCGGAAACTCTCAAAAAGTCCCGCGATTTTTTAAGACTCGTACGCGATCTGAAACACGGAGGTTTCACGATTTCTTCCGCGGACAGCGATAAGATTCTTTCCGGCAGCGGAGAATCCTCGGAAAAATTCTTTCAATTCCTGAAAAACCGTTCGCACAACAGCCCTTGTCTGATTTGGACGGGCAACGGACTCGCTTCCACGATCGAATCAAAATATTATGATTTTCTAAAACATCCTCGTCATCCGCACGGTTACGACGAGCCGTTCCGTCCTTCCCGGTTTACGATTCGAGTAAAACTTCTCTCCATCGTTTCCGCGATCATCATGATCAGCATGAGTTTGATGATCACGATGGCGACGTACTTTTTCAGAAAATACAGCGAGATTCTCATTCAGGAATACAATCTTTCTCTCGCGAGAATGACCGGTCTGCAATTGAGTGGACAACTGAAGGAAACCACTCGTAAGATCCAGGACTTTCGTCCGACCGAATCCGAAAAATTCTTCCGTGCGAACGCGAACGCGGTCGCGTATGTTCGTTTTCGATCCAGACCCGGAGATTCCGTCCGCGAGATTAGTTCTCTTTTTTGGAATCTGAAATTTTTAAAGGCGAATTCGGTTTCGGGAGTTCCCGATCCGGAGACGTTGAAAGTAGCTTTGGAAAAGGCTTCTTCCCGTTTGTCCGGAACATTAGAAGTATTGAATGTTTCTTCCGAATTCGGATTCCCCGCTGTTGCGGTACTTCTGCCCGTGTCCGAAGGCGCTGAAATTTCGGGTCTGGTTTTTTCCGCCACGGAATTTTTGGATTCTTTTTTGGCCGTTCGGCAAACGGACTTCTTCCAAATGCTCGTCGTGGATTCTTCCGGAAATCTGATCGCGCACTCGAACGATAAGGAAGCGATTTCCGGTAAGGATTATAAAAAACATCCTCTTGTGGAGAATATGCTTCGCAGTCCTTCGGACAACGGTTCGCAGCTTTTCGATTTTGAAGGAAGGGAAATGCTGGGTTCGTATCAACAGCTCGAAGTCGGAGGGCTTGGAATTCTTTCCACGTTGGACGCCGATCTCGCTTTCGAGGCGGTTTACAAGATTAGAAAGCAGAATCTTCTCATCATGATTTCGGTTTTGTCAGTGGCATTCTTCGTCGTGTTCGTGTTTTCAAGAACTCTGACGATTCCGATCATTCAACTTCTAAGTGCGACGCGTAAAGTGGAACAGGGGAATTATCACGTTGATATCCGTCCAACGACGCACGACGAAGTGGGGGTTCTTACCAACTCGTTCTTACGAATGGCGCGCGGACTCGAGGAGCGCGAAAAGATCAAAAACACTTTCGGTAAATTCGTAAACAAGGAGATCGCCGAACGCGCGTTATCTTCCGATCTCAAGCTCGGCGGCGAAAACCGAGACGTTACTGTCTTCTTTTCCGATCTCCGAAACTTTACGGGAATGTCAGAAAAGATGAAACCTGAAGAAGTCGTCGAATTCCTGAATCAATATTTCACGGAGATGGTGGAATGTATTTATCTCACCCAGGGAATCGTGGATAAGTTCATCGGAGATGCGGTGATGGCTCACTGGGGCGCGCTCGTTCACGATGGTCACGAACCGAAGAACGCGATCAACGCCGCCTTGTTAATGCGAAGAGCGTTGATCGAGTTCAACGACAAAGGACACGAGATCGGACGTCCGTTTACCCGTTTCGGTTGCGGAATCAATTCCGGCCCGGTGATCGTCGGGCAGATCGGTTCGGAGAAGAAGCTTGAATTCACGGTGATCGGCGATACGGTCAATCTCGCGTCCAGAATCGAATACTTGAACAAGGAATTCGGAACCGACATTCTCATCTCGGAAAGCACGTATCAACTGGCAAAGGATCATTTCAATTTCGTCGAACTTCCTCCCGTATGGATTCGCGGAAAGGAAAAGCCGCAGTCCATCTACGCGGTGTTAGGTTGGAAAGAGGATCAGGATTGCCCAAAATCTCTCGAAGAATTACGCGTGTTATGCGGAATTCCCGACCCCGAATCGCCTTCCCGGTCCTTGGCATGAACCTATATTCGAAATTTCGAAAGGAAATCCAAGTGGGCGTTCTGTCCCTTCTCGCGCTTTGTGTTTCCCTTTTTCTTTTTTGGAGGGAGGGCGCGGCCGATTTCGGGGAAGGCAGGAAGGAAACCGTAGGTAACATCACGTTCAAATACAAAACCGCGCAGAGAAAATTTTCGGATCGTATGATCTGGCAGGACGTGGAGCAGAACTTTCCGATCTTCAATCACGATTCCGTCCGAACCGACGAATTATCCGAAGCCGTCGTCACGCTGACTTCGGGAACCAAATTCGAATTGGATCCGAGATCGATGATCGTAATCAATCTCAAGGAAGAAGAGGAACTTCTGGAATTGGAGGAAGGTTCGGTTCGAGTGCAATCTACCCGATCGATAAGTCTTGCATCCGGCAAAACGGTTCTGAAGTCGGCGGACAAATCCAGTCTGTTTCGCATAACGCGGGATGAAACCGGCGGGGACAATCTCGTCGAACTCACCCAGGGAACCTTGAAGTGGATCGGCTCCGATCAGAAAACCAAGGAAATCAAAGAAGGGGAAAAGGCGAGGGTCGGTCACGAATCTCTTCAGCCGATCAAAGAAGAATGGACCTTACTCGAACCCGTGGACAATCATCGGATTTTTCCGGAAACCGGAGAGGCCAAAATCTTATTCCGATGGAAGCCGGTCCCTTCCATTCCCAATGTCGTATTAGAAGTTTCGTTAAACCGAAGTTTTCATCCTTTGATTTTCAAAAAGGAATCCAAAGGGGATTTTGCTGACGCCAGCCTTCCGGAGGGAATCTATTATTGGAGACTCATCTCAGCGGACAAAACGAAACTCTCCGAAGTCAGGAAGTTTCGCATTCTCCCCAACCCTCCCGTAACGTTATTGTTTCCGTTGAAGAACACGAGCTTGGAAGGCGGCGAGCTGCAATCGTTTCGATGGAAACCTTCCCGGTTGGCGACGGGTTATATTTTGGAAATTTCGGATTCGTCCGATTTCAAATCGGGGCTCAGGCAACTCACGGTTTTTAAGACTTCGATTTCCATCCCGTTATCGGGAGGAAAATATCATTGGAGAGTAAAGTCCTTTTCGAACTTACCGGAAACCGAAGCCGTATCCGAAGCGAGATCGTTCCAGGTTGAAAAAACGGAAACCGTTCAAAAGACGGAGATTCCGGTTAAAACGTCCGAGACTCCAACTTTGCCTGTTGCTAATGCGACATCGGCGAAAGTAGAAGAGAACACGACTACCGAGAAAAAGAACGATGCGGCCGAAAAGAAAACCGAAAAAGAAACTTCGCCAGTCCCGGCCTTGGTATTTCCGATTCAAGGAAGAACCGTGGATATGACCGGAAAAAACTCGATCGTATTCCGCTGGAAACACAACACGAATTCCAAAGAACAAAAATGGAGTCTAAATCTTTACGGAGGAAACGGAGAATCCATATTCAAACGATCCGTAAACGGAGAATCCTTCCGCTTGACGGACCTAAGCGTTCTGGACGTTGGAAAATTCTCCTGGGCCTTGATTCAGGAAGGCAACGAATCCAATCGGGCTAAGGCGGAATTTAAAATCGTACTAAGAGAAGACTTGGCCGCCCCGGAAACAAAAACAACGGGCAAAAAAGGGGAATAGATTGAGATCGATCGCAAGATTCGTTCCGGCGCTGATCTGCTTGTTTATAAGCGTTTCTGCATATTCGGAAGAAAGAAAGTATACGTTTTACATAGAATGGAACGAGGTCAAAGGAAACAACGGATACAAGGTGGAAATACGAAAACCTTCCGATCCGACGACCTTGGTCGCGGAAGAAAAGGTCGTAACGAACAGCTTGGAATTCCTGATTTCCGCGGGCGAATACGAGTTTAGAATCTCGGCGCTCAATCGTTTCGGAAAACCGTCCTCCTGGAGTCAATGGTCCGCGTTTCTTGTCGAACACGATCGTCCGAAGAGCGTGTATGAAGCCGAAAAAAAACAGGCCGCCGTGGGCGTCGCATCGTGGAAAGTCTGGGTTCCCGGACTTCTTCCTTTGGAACGAAAAGAATACACGAAGACCTCTTTGATTTTTTTGTGGTTCGGCGCCTTGGCGGTTGCGGGTAACGCGGAGAGGACGGCGGGAAATTCTCTCGCCCAATCCTCAGCGAACGATCCCGGTTTTTTGACGTTAGCCGCATTGACCGCTCCGCTGCCGGTTACGTTGTATCTTCTTCAGCAAAGGGACGAGGATAAAAAAGAATACAAAATGCATCAAAATAATCAAGTCGGCATAAGCGCGTTAGCCCTTTTGACATACGGCTTGAATGTGTGGTTGGAAAAACGTTCTTTTCAATCCGCAACCGTTTTGATAGAATCGAAGTCGGAAGGCGTTACGCGATGGAATTCTCCGAACCTGCAACCGAATTCGTTTCTTTCCTTGGGAAGAATCGAGTTGAGCTTCCGAAAGGAGTTCGAATGATTCGAAAGAATATTCTGAAATTCGTATATTCTTTTTTTATACTATGTTTTTTTGGAATCGGCTGTTCGGTTCCGTTTCCGGGAGATGCTTCCGGCGTTTTACTGCTCGCACTTTTGAACTCTAATTCAAACAACGGCAGCGGAACTACCGATCCGGTTCTTTCGTATAAATTTCTTTTTGTGACGACCGGTCCAGGCACGACGGGAGCCCTGGGAGATGTGACGGGAGCGGATTCTACTTGCGCCACTCAAAAGAATAACAATTTCGCTTCTTTGCCCGGGACGGGAACGGAGTACAAGGCTTTGATCGTATCAACTGTACCGCTTCGAAGAGCTTGCAATGGTACTGCAAATTGTACGGATCCCACTGAAAATAGTAACTGGGTTTTGTTGCCCAATCGGGATTATTATCGAGGCACAGTTGCGAATCCTATAAAAGTATTTACTACGAACACTGCTGGAATTGCGACATTTCCAATTACAGCGGCGATAGATACTAATGGCGCTAATATTTGGTGGACCGGATTGACCAGTGATTGGAGAATCAGCGTCGGTGATACTTGTAGCGATTGGGTGGATGGAACGGCAGGTTCTACGGGTGAATTCGGATCTGGTGCTGTAAGCAATTTAAACTCAATCAATTCAGGCGGATTTTCGGATCCTTGTAACTCAACCAAAAAGCTGATCTGCGTTCGCCAATGACTTCGTTTTAAAATAAAACTACAGGCCTTTGATAAGCGACAACGATTAGATCTTGAATCGGCTCCTGTTCCTGTTCAAATTCCAAAACCGATCGAATCTGGTCTTGATCTAGATCCGCGGAGCGGATCGTTTTGCAAAGATGTCTTCCTTGCGGTTCGACGTCTTTTTTGTAGAGTACGATGTGCGTTCCCGTTTTCTTTTCTAAAAGAAGAATCTTCTTTTTTTGTTCCTCGTTCGGAATCCAAAGAACGTTCAAATCCAATTCCTCGAGAATCGGCTGGGGGATCTGATTTAGAAAAGAATGATGTTTGAATGTGATTTCGTGTTTCAACAAAGAAGTCCTTGGGTCGGGATCCGTTTTTCGTTCGTGCGCTATTCGATCGGTTCTTTGGAAATTTTTTCGATGACCGCGCGGAGTTCCTTCTCGTCCGGTCCGTATAAGTTCCATTGAATCGCGTCGGCTCCCCAGAGACGTTCCCATCTCCAGTGAAAATCGGACGCCGATCGGAATGGCGCAAACGAACGAATGTTCGAGAGCTTGTCTCCTTCCATGGTTTCGTTTTTCGTAACCGAATACCACCAAAAAAGAATCGGAGCCGCGCCCGAAGGACTTTTGAGCTGACCTCTGTTCAATCCCTTATCTCCTGTTTGTTCCGTAAAGGCAAAACCGACCGCTTCAAAACAGATTCTCGGATCATGGCCGGTTCCGATGGCGAACAAATCCCTCTTTATAATCAGATAATTCTCTCCCGAACGATAAACGGCGATTCGAGGATCATCGGCAGTGGAGCCGGATTCGAGTCGAAAGGAGGACACTTGCGAAGGCCAGTCGCGTTTTGGAACGGGTGCGATCCGGTTTCCAAACAGCGAGATCGTCGCGAGTAAGGGGAGAATCAGCCGCGCCGACCGGGAAGGAAATCGTAGGGGAAGGGCGGCGCTGCTTGGAGTTAATTCGGATTTTTGAATATTCGGAAAAATCAATGAAATGATCGAAAGCGGGATGAAAACTCCGCAGAGAAACAAAACGATTCCGATAAACTCGTGTCTCCAGGAAGAAGCGGGAACTTGAAATAAAACCAGCGTAAAGACGCGGAATAAATTCGAAAAAAACCAAAGCGGGAAAACGGACAAAAGAATCAGAACAAAACCGAAGCGGTCGGAACGGAGCGCGAGCGCGGCCGCAATCAAAAGGGAGGCGAGGCCCATCTTCATTCCTTCGCAAACACGATCGACTACGAACCACTCTCCGTGAAAGAAAATTTGATTCCCGACCGCGATCGAACCCGCATCGATCCAGCGTATCCCTTGAACGCAGATTTCCGTTACGATCAATCGAAGTTTATATCCCAGAAAAAGGGAACCGAATCCGGTGATCGGAGGAATCGCAAAGATTAAAAAGGGCGCGGGCCAAGAAAAACGGATTCCGCCTGTATGCAAAACGGCCAATGCGTTCCAAAAGGAACCGATCCAAATCAAACTCGATCTTTGGAAAAGGATTCCGCAGACCAGAAACGAAGAGCCCGGAACGAACCAAAGAACCTTTTCCGATACGATCGAAAACAGTTTCCATCTTTTGAATATTCTATGAATTGCAAGCGATGTGATCCCTCCTTCTCCGTCCTTCGTCGAACGAACGAATAAAGGAAGAAACAAAACCGGATACAACTCCGCGATCGAGCGTGCTCCGAGAGAATCGAAACCGACCTTAAACATCGGAATCACGCATACGAAAGCGAGAAGTCCGACGTAAAAGGCGGGTCGACTGGCGGAACCGGTGAAAACTGAAGTCGCGATCATATCGTTTTTGTTAAGCGAATTGTCTTCTCGTTTTGAAATATACGATCAAACCGAAGACGACGCAGACCAGCAACAGCCATTCTTCCGGTTCGGGAACGGCGCCGGGCGCTTCGAGTTTGCTTTGTCCGAGCGCCGATTTGCCCGCTTTGATTCCGAAACGATCGTAGTCGTTTTCCGTTTCCAATACGATCAAAGTGGAAACGGGAGATACGACCATCGCGTCTCTTGCTAAATCGACGAGATCCCCGTTTTCCAAATCACGGTCAAAGAATCGTTTGCCGAGTTGTTTTAGAATCCTTCTTTGAATCGCCATTCGGATTAACAGATCGCTTCCGGGACGTTTTACGTTCGAGCCGTTCGTCGTTTCCAAAGTGAGTTTTGCGTGAGGAAGGGATACGATTCCTTCTTTTTCGATCGGCAAACGGATTCGTTTATTCTTGAGAACCGCAAAGAGTTCGTCTTCGTTATCCGCGACCGACACGACTTGATTCAGATCGATTAGGCTCGCGACGTATTCGGAACGTTTTCCGTTGAGGATCGCGATCTTATGCGGCTCGCTCCGTTTGCCTGCGGCGCTTTGAATCCCTTCAAATCGGGCAGAACCTCTGAGTTCTCCCAAAGGGATCGATTGATTCTCACCCGATACGATCCACAGAGGATTTTTTCCGGCGATCTTAGAAGTTTCCGAAATTGAATCCAAGTGCAGCGGAAACAGATTGAAGGCGGGAATTTCGCATTCGTCCAAATACCTCATCGCCTTATCCGCGTCTTTCGTATAAAACCATTCGTTGGTAAGAATCGTAACCGGAATTCCGGAGTCGTAAATTTTTTGAACGACTTCTTTCCAAGTCGAACGGGAAAGCGAAGAATTTAATACGACAAGAGCACGATCGGGTTGAAAGTCTTTGATCGCGGTTTGTTCCGGAAGAACGTTGTATGTCACGCCTCCGGCGGAAATCGTTCCACCCGGTTTTGTCGCCGGAAAGGAAAACGACCAGCCTCGAAAACCGGAGTTTCCGGTCCATTGACGCACTTGCGAATCCGACACGACTTTTTCCTTGAGAGAAATTCCGTTCGAGTCGAGTTCGATCGGCGCGTTGGAAAACAAATCCACGTTCACCTTTTGATCCGCAAAATCGGCAACCGGACCTTCGATTTTGATTCTTTCATAGGAAAGAATTTCTTTTCCATCGGATGTAAGCTCCGCCTTGAGAGGCGAAACGATTCCGATACGGACCATTCTATAATTTTCCGGGGTCACCGGAAATACTCGCAGGCGCAGACGATTTCCGTCCAGCCATTCGACATAAGAAGGGTCCCTTCTTTCCCCGCCTACGATCGTCTGATACGCGTTATGCGCCGTTGATTTGAAAGTCAGCCTCGCCGGTCTTTCCTCGCCGTCGATCCAAAGGGAAAGTTTCGTGCAGATGCTTCCCGGAGGAACGGTGATCGTATAAATCGCCTCTTCGGGAGAGGAATTCCAAGTGCCCAAACCGACCCAAGTATGAGAGGAAGAATTCTCGTTATAAATGGAAAGAGTCGTTTCGGTGTAAGACACTCTGAGTTCGGGATGAATCTGAACGTGCGAATCCATATCCGTCGTAATGAGCGAAGTTCCTCTCCAAAGACGATCCAAAAACGCATGCGATTTTCCGAATAGAAGATGGAGAATTTTTCCCGCGTCCTCGGCTGTGATCCTTTGTTCTGCGTCGGAGCGAAAGAGAGAAAGAAAACCCTGCGAAGCGAAATACGCGAGCGGATCGAATTGACTTTGCGCCGCGAACAAACCCATCGCCGATCTGCGATCCGGCTGCAGCGCCATTTCGGTCACGTGATTGACACGGAGATGCGCCGCTTTTTGAACCCACTCGGGTAAATCCGCATCGATGCGGTTATGACCTTGGATCGTTTCGGGTTTGGTAAGAATATGCTCCGCGTGTTTCCATTGGAAAAAATAATAAACGCTGTAACTCAAAAGAAGAACCGTCGTTCCTAAAATCAAGGCTGCCGAAATTCGTTTTAGATTCTCTCTCGGAAAGGAAGAATGAATCTTATGAACCGCTTTTCCGAATGCGGTCATCGCGAACAAAGGACCGTAGGGAAGAAAACCTAATCCCGCCATCCAAACTAAAACCCAACTGAAAATCATTACGGGCGCCAATACGAGCGCGAACGAAAGCGAGATAAACGCGCCCATCACTAAGAAGGGTTGAAAAAACAACAACACAATCGGATGAATCCGCTCCTGGATCAGCGAAGCGGCCAGCAAAAAAAACGAAATCCAAAGAGCCCATACGGTTCTTTCCGTGAACGGAGGGAAGACCTCGTGATTGAGGATGTACGAATTCGCGGTAAAACAGATCGCCGAAAGAATCAAAGTGAAGATCAAAAACGGTTTGTAACTCGGAAACAACGCGTAAAGAAGAAGGGAAAAAAGAGAAAAGAATACGATCGCAAGAAATCCGAAAAAGAGAAAGTTGGCGAACTCCGAAGGGTGGTATTGAATTCTCCAGCTGAGTTCCATAATTCCGTACGCGACACCGATCAGAGTCAAAATGATCCCGATCAATCCGAAGATCGCCAATATCCTGTTGTGTATTTTGAATCCTAAAAGATTCACTTCGCCTAAAAAGTAGTCTTGAATTTTTTTGCCGATCGCCATAACGATTGTTTTCCTTCCTAAGTAGGATTCAAATATACCGAAAAAACAGGAAAGATTCGCCCGTTTGAGTGTTCGTTTCCAAGCACTCAGGTGCTTGACGACGCGAAGTTTCCCCTCTGAAAACTATTCCTTCCTATAACAAACAAGGTCAGCCTGCGAACGCTTTTTTTACCGGGAAACGGTCGGATTGATAGCGCGGATCGGCCTGCTTTGGAGCGGATGTTCCATTGGCGTGCCGCGTTGTCGTTTCGGATTTTTTTTAAACGACAACGAAAAGAGAATGGAAAAGGGGTTCGATTTTAAAAAAACAGCTTTGCGGCAAACATAAATTTCGATCCAAGAGAAAACGTCCGTCATTCTCCCGCTCAAAATGAAAATGAGAAAATTATAATGTTTGAATGTATTAGAATCGGCGTTTCGTTTTCGCGGTTACGATTCGATCAAACCAGCGCGGATCGCATACATGACCAAATCCGCAACCTTATGGAGATCTAGCTTTTTCATGATGTTCGCGCGGTGAACTTTGACCGTAGCCGGAGAAATTCTCAAGATTTTGCCGATCGATTCGTTGGAATTTCCTTCCGCCACAAGTTTTAGAATCTCGCGTTCGCGATCCGAAAGAACGGAAAACGCCTTCTTCGCGTCTTGATTTTCTTCCCCCGGTTTTCCCGAACCGACAAATCCGGAAAGAAAGTGCGCGGTGATCCCCGGACTTAAATACGTTTCGCCTTTGTGAACCGCTTCGATCGCTCTCAGAAGGTCGTTCCCCGCGTCGTCTTTGAGAACGTAACCGTTGATTCCTAACTCCAATAATTTTTGAACGTATTCTTTGTTGTCGTGACGGGAGAGAATGATGGTGCGTATGTTCGGATAATATTTGCGTAGATTCTTTACGAGGTCGATTCCGCTTAAGCCGGGCATCGAAATATCGGTGATGACCAAGTCGGGATTCAATTTGCCGATTTGATCCAAGGCTTTTTCGGCGTCTCCGGACTCGCCGCAAATTTCAAAACCGGTTTGTCCGGAAAGAATCATCTTCAGCCCTTCGCGGAGAATGGCGTGATCGTCGACTAAGAATACTTTTGTGATTGCAGGTTTCATATTTTTTTAGCGTTCGTATTTTTATTTTTCTCTAAAGGAATCCGAATGATAAACTTAGTTCCTTTTCCGGCCGAAGAATCAATCTTAAATTTACCGTTTAAATCTTCCACTCTTCTTCGTATATTTTCAAGTCCAAAACCGGAAGACCTGGCTCTGACCTTTCTTTCTTGAAAGCCGATTCCGTTGTCCTTCGCATCGAGAAACAACTGCCTTCCTTTGACGTGAATCTTTAGATAAATATTTCTCGCCTGCGAATGTTTGATCACGTTCTGAAAAATTTCCTGCACGATTCGAAACACCTGATTGGCGACCGTTTGTTGAAGATCCGGTTTGAGATTCAGATCCAATTCCGCCTGAACGTCCATAGGCGGAAAGAGATCGGAACTGAGAGAACGGATCGCCGCTTCCAACCCGATTTCACGCAGAGTGGAAGGGTGCAGATTCGTATAAATGTCCCTGAGTTCCTGACTCGCTTTGTCGATCAAAAGAAGTCCCGTATCGAATTGAGCTTCGTAGATTTTCGGATTTCTGCTGTAGGCTTGAAAGTTGAGTTTGGCCGCGAGAATCGTTTGTCCGACTCCGTCGTGCAATTCGCGAGAAAGTCGGATTCTCTCTTCTTCCTGCGACTGAAGAAGTTTGGTGTGAAGGTTGGCGATTTTTCTTTCCAACCGTTTGTTTTCCGTAATGTTCTTGAGAATGATTCCGATGCTTTCGCCGAATCGAAACACGGAATAACCGTAATAGATCTTTTGTTTTCGAAACTCTTGGTTTTGAACCTTTCCTCGTTTGGAAAGATTGATGTTGGCTTCCATCTCTTCCTGATCGACGGGATTTAAACCGAAGATCCGAAACAGATTCTTTCCCATTAGGTTGCGGGAACTCCCCGCAAATTCTTTTCGAAAGGATTCGTTCGCAAAAAGAATCGTTCTATGGTCGTCGATCGCGACGATCGGTGAGATTTCTTTCAAAAGGTTGAGGAAGAATTTAGGGGAAAGACCGGATTCTAAGATTGCAGTCGACGAAGGAAGTTTTCGATTCTTCAGTTTCAAGTCCCGCATAAGAGCTTAAAACAATCTCATGGCAGCGCGAGAAAGAAAAGAAAAAAAGAGGCCCCGGGAAGAAAATCCCGGGGAAATGAGTTCAATTCGTAGCGGGGAAAACCTCGGAAGATACCGGACTGAGATACCAGTCTTGGTTCGTGTTTCCTGAGGATTCATACCAAGGTTTGAAAGAAGGATAGGATTTACGGATATCCGTGCTTTCATAGGGCCAGAGAAAATTTCCCGGAACCAAAAGCGCCCAAGGGAATCCTGTGGAATCCAGATAAATATCCTTTCCCTGCGCGTCGAAGTATCTTCTCGGAAAGTGGATTTCCTTGTTCGTGTTGATGACTTTGACGAAGGTATCGTACGGAGCCGGACCTAAGCTTACGCGGTTGATCGCATTTTGTAAAACGACTTCCAGATTCGCGGACTTGCCTTTTTTGAACGTAGTGTTGTTTCTCGCCGAGTTCGAGGATTGAATCGTCGTATTGGATCTGGGGAGAATTTCGAGAGATGAAATCGCCGTATCGTTTCCGGTCGTGTTGGATTCTACCGTAGTTCCGTCAAAACCGTATCGAGTCAGAGCATACGAAGAAGCGGTGATTCCCGGAATCGTAAGATGCAGAGTATGGTTGTAACCCGCGCCTTTCGCCACGTGTGTGAAGTTGGCGCGAACTCTCGCGACTTCACCCTTGGCGTTCCAGTCCTCTTCAAACACGACTCGAACGTTGTAGTCGTTGAAGTCCGCGTCTCCCTGAGCCGGATATAAGTCTTCGTAAGAAATCGTGTAATATCCTTCGGTAGGATAACGAAACGTGGAAGCGCGGGTCGGATCGTTCGGATACGTGTCGTCCCGATCCACGATTCCGTCCCCGTCCGTATCGGGGAGAATCACGTTGTTTCCTTTGATGACGACCGTGATTCTTCTGGAAATGCTGTACGAGTTGATGATTTCCACTTCCGCTTCGTAGAGTTGACCGAAGGCTTCCACTTTGAGGAAAACCTTGCGGGTCGCTTCGTCGATCGTAAAACTTCCTTTGACTTCTCCGTTTTCGGAGGTCGCCGCGCGGAAGATCGATTTCTGAGCGGTGTTATCTATATTAAAGATTTGTACTAAACTTCCCGAGACGGGAGATTCGGGACTTAAAACCTGGATGTTTACGTTCACCGTTTTGGTCGTATCGAAGACGAAATCCACCGGAGCCGTTTCGTCGTTGATGACGATGCTGAACGGTTGCTCTCCGTCCGGAGCGGCCGAAGGATTCGGCTGCGTAGCGCTCAGGAGCCAGAGAAGATTGGGATCCTGTGAATTCGTGCAAGCGTTCGCTCCGAAAAGAAGAACCCCCGCCAGAACCGTCCCCGTTATTTTTTGAAACCCTTTCATCGTCCCCTCCGGCATGTCGCCTTAACGAGACCTATTCTCGCATGTCGGAATAACGGGGGCAATAGTCCGAACGGTGTATTTTGTTAAGCGAACAGGTATAAAACGATGTCGGATTAAATTTTCAATAAATGACGGAAAATAGGCTTTTAAGGGGAGACGGCCTATTTACGGCGAAAACGGATTCGAATTTTAAAATATAATAAATTACGGATTCTGCTTCAACTTTAACAAACCGCCGGGAAATCGTTTGCGTTTTTTCGAAAAAAAATCGGATTTTTTTCGTCGTTCTCGAACTGCCCGGAGAGGCGGTTTCCCTTATCTCGCGGTCGCGAGAAAGTTTTCGAGCGCTTTCGTTCTAAAGGAATGAAATTCACCCGAACTTCCGAACTTGCAAAACTGAAGAATCTTTTCGGGAATCTCGCTGTATTTCGCTTCCTCGTTGTTGATCTTGATCATCATGTCCGCGATATAAATCGGATAGATATACGGCGCGAATTCCTCGTCGATGATCAAAGGTCTGTGATGGAATTCCATCGCCTTTGCGTAAATATCCGGAAAGTTCCATTTCTCGGCGATGAGAGAACCCACTTTCGTATGAGTGATTCCTAATGCGGCTTCTTCCATGGAAACCGCGGAAGCGATCTCCTTGGAAGCGGAGATTTTGCCGATGCTCTTCATCGTCCTTTCTTCCAAAGAAAGAAGTATGATTTCCCCGATGTCGTGTAACAATGCGGCGGACATCAGATTGCTGACCGTATCCTTGGGAAGATTCATCTTTGCGGCGATCAATTTACAATAGAACGCGCATTGATTGGATTTGTCCCAGATGGAAAGAAAGGCGGGGAACTTATCCTCCAGAATCTGTTTTGTTCCGAGAGAGTATAAAAGCTGACTGAGTTCTTTGAGTCCGATGAGTTGAATCGCTCTGTCCAAGGATTCCACTTTGTTCGCGCGGATAAACGCGGCGGAGTTTGCAAGTTTCAGAATGTTCGCGGAAAGCGCCACGTCCTTTTTGATGACTTCGGCGATCTGGCTGATGGAAGAGTTCGGTCTTTCGATCATCGCCTGAATGTCCTGAATCGATTTCGGAAAGGTCGGAAGTCCGTCTATGTTCTTAAGAATGTCCTGCGTTTTCTGAAGCTGGTGATTGTCCTTTGTTACGTTCAAAGGAATATCGATGATGACGCTCGTGTTGTTTCCTTGGCTTTCGATCTTATAGGAAGAAGTCGAAAGTCCGTCGTTTTTCAGCATCATCAACGACATGATGAGGCCGAGTCCGGCTCCTTCGGTTTCGTCCCCCGCTTCGAGAAACGCTTCGGCAAGATCGTTGTATTGTTTCGCCTTTTCGATCCTTTGATTGATCCGTTCCACCTCGGTAGGACTGAGTTTGACGTTGTTCATCACCCGAATCCGGATCATGTCCTTGTTGTGGATAAAGGAAACGAGAACCACGAAATTGTTCTTAAAAAGAAGTTCCTCGTATTTTTCCTTTTCGTCGATGTATTTCTTTTTGAATCCTAAAATCTTCTGTTTGTAGATTTCCGGATTCTGAATGTCGGCTTCGAGTTCGCGGAAATAAATTCGTTTGATGTTCGCTTTGATCGAGTTGGCGATCGTTTCTTTCAGAGCGGCGAAAACGGAATCACGAACGTAAATGATGTCGAGTTGAAGCAGATAACGGTCCAGAGTTCTGCTGATGATGGAGTCCACATTTTCCGTAAGGTTATGAAATCTGTAATGAACGGGAGAATTTTCAAGAACGGGATGGTTTAAATCCTTAAGATTGCTGTAAAGATTTAAGTCTCGGTGATGATGCAGTTCTAACGCCTTGCTCTGACTCATATAGTTTGATTCTTCCGTGTGCGTTCTTTTCTTGTCAAGTCATCGGAAATCCCGCATGGAAATTCCTGGAAAAATATTTCCTAATTCTATTCCGTTTTTATGATTCATGAAAGAAATCTTTGTTAAGGAATTTGAATTTTATTCCGTCTCATTTCCTTTTCGTTCTTAAACTGAATCCTCGCCGGCGCATACAATTCTCCCTTGGTTGCGATCGGCATCGCAAATCCGTTAATGCGAAGTCGCAACTTATAATATAAGTTGCGTTGTTGGGCGGCCGTAACGTCTAACGTATGTGAAAATCGCCGAAATTCCGTTCGATTTTTCCTAGCGGAAAACGCTCCGGGAAACTTGGGACTTATTTCATCCCTTGGAACGGTTATCCGATCCAAACGGTCTACTTAAGGAATAGGGACTGAAACGCCTATAAAAAGAATTGCTTTCCGATTCCGCGATGATAGAATGGGGCCGCCTAATCGGGTTTATTCCCGAATTTCAATCCCAGAACTAGATCTAAGGAGCCGCTTCCGATGCCAACTTTACAGGAATCTCCGGTAAAAACGCCGAATTCTCAACAGACTCCCAATTACCCGCCCGTCGATAAGGCCGAGATTGAACGTGTGTTCAAGCTTCAAAAAGAACATTTCCATAAGGTGATGAAACTCACCACCGCAAGTCAGCGGATTCAGCGTTTAAAAAGGCTCAGAGACGCGATCAATAAATACACGCCCGAAATCGAAAAGGCTGTGAACGCGGACTTCCGCAAAAACGAAAGGGAAGTCGACATTTCCGAAATCATGCCTTCGATCTCCGAAGTCAACGACGCGATCAAACACGTACGTAGATGGATGAAACCGGTGGGAGTAAAAACTCCGATGACTCTTTTCGGGGCGAAGAGCCAGATGATCTATGAACCGCGCGGAGTGGTGTTGATCATCGGACCTTGGAACTATCCGTTCTATCTCACGTTTGCTCCTCTTGCGGCTGCGATCGCTGCGGGGAATACGGTTCTCATTAAACCGTCCGAGTTTACTCCCGCGACGACCGAGATCACGCAAAAGATCATCAGCGAAGTATTTCCAAAAGAAGAAGTCGCCGTGTTTCCGGGAGACTATCAGGTTTCAGGCGCGTTGATGGAACTTCCTCTGGATCATATCTTTTTTACGGGAAGCACCCAAGTCGGTAAGATCGTAATGGCCGCGGCGGCCAAACACTTAACGACGGTGACTCTCGAATTAGGCGGTAAGTCGCCTGCGGTTATCGATCGAAGCGCAGATCTCAAAAAGGCGGCTAAAAAACTCGTTTGGGGAAAAGTGTTGAATGCGGGACAAACCTGTGTGGCTCCCGATTATCTTCTTATTCCGAACGACATGATCAAACCGTTTGTGGAAGAAGCAAAAGCGGTCGTAAAACAATTCTATACTAAGGACGGCAAATCTCTTAAGGAGAATCCCGATTTTTGTAGAATCATCAACGATCGCAACTTCAACCGCGTTTCCGGTTACATTCACGAAGCCGTGGAAAAAGGCGCTAAGATCGAGATGGGAGGAGACACGGACGCTTCTCAAAACTACATCGAACCGACACTCCTCAGCAACGTACCAGAAAATTCGAATATTATGGAAGATGAAATCTTCGGACCCGTTCTTCCGATGATTCCATATACGGATCTCGACGACGCGATCGCTAAGATCAACTCCAAACCGAAACCGCTCGCTCTTTACGTATTCGGTAAAAAGGAACGCGCGATCAAAAAGATTCTCAAGGAGACTTCCTCGGGAGGAGTTGCGGTCAACGACGTGATTCTTCACTTGGTGAATCCGAACCTTCCGTTCGGCGGTGTGAATCATTCCGGTCACGGAAGTTATCACGGATACTTCGGTTTTAAAGCATTCTCGCACGAACGTTCCGTTCTGCGTCAGGCCGCTTTGAGTTCGATCGATCTGATGTATCCGCCTTACACGAATTTCGTAAAACGCCTCGTCTCTTTGACAAAGAAGTTTCTCGTTTGAGTCGATAGGAAAAATTCTTCCGGCTTACCGCATTCGGAAGCCGGCGGTTTATGAAAATCCTTTGAGGTAGGCGACAACGCCTAAACTTCAAAGGATTTTTTTGTGCATTTCGGAATTTAAATATAGACAGACTTGTCTGTTCGTTTTTAGTTTGGATAGACTTGTTGGTCTATGGAGAATTCGAATGCGACAACTTACGTTTATTCGCCCCGGCATATTGGAATGGTGGGATGTTCCGGAACCTCGGTTGGAAAGCGACGACGACGCTTTGGTGGAACCGCTTGCGGTCGCGAGATGCGATTTGGATCTGGCGATTTTGCAAGGCGAGGCGCCGTTTCGAGGAAAACTTCTTCATTGGATACGAAATCACGCGCACGGTCTGATTTCCAACACCGCTTTAGGAAAAGCGCCGTTTCGCGGTCCATATGCGTTCGGACACGAATTCGTCGCTCAAGTAAAACAAGTCGGGGACAAGGTGAAGAACGTAAAAGAAGGAGATCGTGTGATCGTCGCGTTTCAGATCGCCTGCGGAAAATGCGATCGATGCAGACAAGGTTTGACCAATAGCTGCACCGGGGTTCCGGCGAGATCGATGTACGGTTTCGGAGATCTTGGAGGAAAAAAATGGGGTGGAGCCTTTTCGGATCTGGTTCGAGTTCCGTTTGCCGATTATATGCTGATTCCTTTGCCGAAGTCGCTTTCTCCCGCCGATGCCGCGAGTATGAGCGATAATATTCCGGACGGTTATAGAACCGTTGCGCCTTTTTTAAAACGAAATCCGGGAAGTCCCGTTTTAGTCGTGGGCGGCGGAGCCAAAAGTGTCGGTCTTTATTCCGTCATGATCGCCCTTGCGATGGGTTCGCCCGTAACCTATGTCGACGATGAACCGCAGAGAATCAGAATCGCTTCGGAGTTAGGAGCCTCGGTCCTCACTAAAAAATATCCCGAACCTGTGATTCAATATCCGATTACCGTGGATGCGAGCGCGAATGAGGACGGACTTGCGTTCGCTCTCCGATCCCTTTTGCCGGGAGGTCATTGTACGAGTGTGGGAATTTACTACAGTAAGAAGACTTCGATTCCTTTGTTGGAAATGTACGGAAGAGGAATTACGTTTTCCACCGGAAGGGTTAACGTTCAACCGTGTTTGCACGATTTACTTCCTTTGACGGAAAATCCGCATTTCTGTCCCCACAAGATTACGACCTTGACTTCTTCCTGGGAAGAAGCTCCGGAAGCTCTGATGGATTTCGGACCCAAGGTCGTAATCGAGAGACGGTTTTGAGATTCGATTTTTAAAGCGCAGCGTTGGCTGCCGCAAGAGCGGCCGCGTAATTCGGTTCGGAACCGATCTCGGGAACAAGCTCCACATAACGCACCGTATCCGATTTATCCACGACGAACACGGCCCTCGCGGAAAGTCCTTTCAGAGGCCCGTCGGCGATATGAGTTCCGTACGCTTTGGAAAAGGAAAAGTCGCGATACTGCGATCCTGTCACGAGGTTCGGAGAATTGATTCCTTCGGTGGAACAAAAACGTTTCATCGCAAACGGAAGATCTCCGGAAATGATGAGGGTCGCGACGTCCGAAAGTCCGGCCGCTTTTTCGTTGAAGACCTTGGTTTCGATCGCACAGACCGAAGTGTCCAGGCTCGGAACCGCCACGAGAATTTTCACTTTCCCCGCGTAGTCTTTGAGACCAAACTCGGAAAGATCTTGTTTGATCGCTTTGAAGTCGGGAGCCTTTTCACCGGGAGAAGGAATCTTTCCTTCCAGCGGAACCGGATTGCCTTTGAGAGTGACTTGTGCCATTTGAGTTTTCCTAATCCATTCAATTTCGAGAATATATGAGAAGAACCAATTCTAACGGAAGAAGGAAGTTTAGAAAGCAGGATTTCCATCGAATGTCTGTGGAAGGGAACGCAAAAAAGAAAGAAATAGAATTCAAATTTGAAAGTAAAATGGAGAATGCTCTTTATTTTATAGATCGGTTTAAAAAAGCGCTTGCTAACGAAAATAACATTCGGATAAGTTGGCGGCAGAACTCAATTTTATGAATCTCAATCGCGTAACAACACAAGATACTCTCGTCACCGTAATGGTGTGGCTCGTGCTTGTGGTGGTCGTCTGGCCACCGGGACCCCGCTTTACGCTGTAGAGATTTACTTCAGGCGCAATCCTAAGAAAAGCCTCCTCCGGTGTAAAGCCGGGGGAGGCTTTTTTATTTTAAGGCGCTCGTTGAATGAACTTGAGAACGAAATCAAAAGTTTACGGAAGAAGGGACCGAGATATGAATTTAAACGGAGCGGAACTCATCGTTCGATTTTTAGAATACGCAGGAATCGAAGTCGTCGCCGGAATTCCGGGAGGCGCGAGTCTTCCCATCTACGACGCGTTACACGGAAGTAAGATCCGCCATATTCTTGCCAGACACGAACAAGGAGCGGGATTTATCGCAGGCGGAATGGCGAGGGCTTCCGGAAAACCCGCGGTTTGCATCGCCTCTTCCGGGCCGGGCGTTACGAATCTGATCACGGCGGTCGCCGATGCTAAGATGGATTCCATTCCTTTGATCGCCATCACCGGCCAGGTTCCGGTTTCGATGATCGGCACGGACGCCTTTCAGGAAATCGATACTCTCAGTCTGTCCGTTCCCATCACAAAAAGAAGTTATCTCGTAAAAGACGTCGAGGATCTGATCCGCATTCTTCCGCAAGCCTGGAAGACTTCGATCGAAGGACGTCCGGGCCCGGTTTGGATCGACGTTCCCAAAGACGTCGCTTCCGCAAGAATCGAATGGAACGAACAAAAAGAAAAAGAATTATGGAATATTCAAAAAGATGAATTTTCTGTGAAGATCGGCGCGGATTGGATCGAACGTTTCAAGGATTTGCTGTCGGAGTCCGAACGTCCCGTATTTTATATCGGGGGCGGTTTGAATCGTCCGGAGTCCGCGGAGTCGTTCCGGAAACTTCACGAAAAACTCGGCTTTCCCACGGTTTCCACATTGATGGGTTTGGGAATTTGTCGCGACGATCATCCTCGTTTTTTGGGAATGCTAGGAATGCACGGTTCGCGCGCTACCAATCTCGTCCTGGAAGAAACCGATCTATTGGTCGCGCTCGGAGTTCGTTTCGACGATCGCGCGACCGGAAAACTGAACGAGTTTTGTCCGAGCGCAAAGATCGTTCACGTGGACATAGACGCGACCGAAATCGGTAAATTAAAGAATCCGAATCTTTTCCTCAGACACGATATCGGAGATTTTCTCAAACAGATGTTGAACGAAACGTTCGCGGAAGCACATTCGGCAAAGGAAGAATGGCTGGATCGAGTTCGAACTCTGAAGACGTTATACGCGTTTCCGATGCCCGAAAAAAAAGAAATGTTGCATCCGTTCGCGATCATTCGACGCGTCGCGGAAATTTTAGAGGACCGTGCGATCGTCACGACAGACGTGGGTCAACATCAGATGTGGGCGGCTCAGTATTATCCGTTTCGAACGCAGGGTTCTCTTTTGACTTCGGGCGGTTTGGGAACGATGGGATTCGGATTGCCGACGGCGATCGGAGCTGCGCTTGTTTCGCCGGACAAACGAATCGTTTGCATTTCTGGAGACGGATCGATCTTGATGAACGTTCAGGAATTGGATACTCTCCGCGAACTCGATTTGGACGTGACCGTACTTTTGATGAACAACGGACATTTAGGACTCGTAAGACAACAGCAGGAACTGTTCTTTTCGTCCCGATTCTCCGCGTCGAAATTCGCTCTTCCCACAAACTTTACGAAAATTGCATCTTCTTTCGGAATCCCTTCTTTCGAGCTAAGGGAAGAAGACTCCGTTTCGGAAGTTCTGGAAGAGGCGTTGAACCGAAAAGGACCTTCTTTTGTGACGCTGAGGGTTGCGCCCGAACTGCACGTATTGCCGATGGTTCCGCCCGGAAAGCCGAATCGAGAAATGATTCATTAAAATATTAGAATATAGGAGAAATATCATGTTTATCCAACCCGCAAAAGAGGAAAGAAGTTATTCATACGAGATCGCGTCCGAAGAAGGCGCGGGCGCAATTTTACGTCTGATCGGAATTTTATCCCGCAAATCGATCGATTGGAAGGATTGGCGCCTCTGGCGCGACACGGAGAACAAAACACAAAGGATCGCTATCGTCATTCATACCGGGGAACCGGAAAAAATACTGAACTTGTTCCGGAGTATTCCGGAAATCACAGGAGTCCACTATGTCGAATCGGATTTCGAATCTGAAACAATCCCTGAACTCTCTCCCGGAAAAGCCGAAGAGTTTACCGTTTCCGCTGCGGGAGGAGGAAACTGAAACATTTCTATTTCGCTTAACAAAAAAGTATCCCGGATGTTTCCTGTTGGAGAGCCATCCGGGATATCCGGATAACTACCGTTATTCGATTCTCGGCTTTTCGCCTTTCGTCCAATTCCGCGGTTATCCCGGAAAGCTCGTCCTCGACGGAGAAACCTTCTTCGTTTTGAATCCTTACCGAACACTCCAAGAAATTTTTCCTCCGAAAAAAAACTGCAAACGTTACACGGGCGGTCTCGTTGGTTGTCTCGGTTACGATTCGGCTTCGCTCTTTGAACCGGTAACCGCTTTGAATCCGCGGAAAGGTTACCCTCTTTTTTCTTTCGGTTTGTACTTGGATGGAATCGTAATCGATCATCTGACCGGATCGTCCGAGTATTTTTATTATACGCGGAACCGGATCGAAGAACTTGCCTCTCTTCTCGATTCGAGCGATACCATTCCGCGCGATACGAAAGTCCGATCCCTCGGATTTTCCAAAACAAAGGAAGAATATACGGATCTTTTTCTGAAAACGAAGGAAGAGATTCTCGCAGGCAACACGTTTCAATGTCAGATCGGTTTCGAAGAACGATTTGAAATTGAGGGAAGTCTCGTTCCGATATACGGAAATTTAAAGAAGGGAAATCCGTCCCCTTATCTTTTCTTTTACAAGGACGACGAGATCGAAACCTTCGGTTCGAGTCCCGAGCTTTTGTTTTCTCATAAGGATCGGATCGCGGAAACATATCCTCTTGCGGGAACGTATCCGAGGGGCGCGACTCCGGAAGAGGATAGGATTCTTGCGCGGAAATTATTAAGCGACAAAAAGGAAATCGCGGAACATTCGATGCTGATCGATCTGCATCGGAACGATCTCAGCCGGGTTTGTGAAAAGGGGACCGTACGAGTCAAAAAGGAATTCGAGATCTTAAAGTTCGCGTACGTTCAGCATATCACGAGCGAAGTTTCCGGAATTATGAGGAAGGACGAGGACTCTTTCAGCGGTTTGGAATCAGTGTTTCCCGCGGGAACTCTTACGGGCGCTCCCAAAGTGGAATCGATCAAGCTGATTGCCAAAACCGAAGGAGACGATCGGGGTTTGTACGGAGGCGTTCTCGGCTATTTCTCTTTGGACGGAAGTTCTCAATTCTGCATTTTAATCCGAAGTCTGTTCCGATCGGGAAACTCCGCGTATTCGAGAGCCGCCTCCGGCATCGTTTTGGATTCTCTGGAAGAATTAGAATATCAAGAAATTCTAAATAAATTGAAGGCAGTGAACCGATCCATGGAGGAATTTACCGCATGAAAAACTGCATCGTCGTCGATCATTACGATTCTTTTACGTACAATCTCGTTCATCTTCTGGAGGATTGTTTGCAAACATCCGGGGAACGATTCTCTTTGTCGATTTTCAGACAGGATCAAACGGATCTGCGTGAGATTCTTTCCTTGAATCCTACCCACATTCTTCTTTCCCCGGGGCCGGGTCATCCGGAGGATCCGGAATATTTCGGGGTTTCCGAATCGATTCTTAGATTAAGAAATCCTTATATTAAGATCTTCGGCGTTTGTCTCGGTATGCAGGGGATCGTCACTTCTTTCGGGGGTCGTCTGCGGAGATCGAAAATTCCGTTTCATGGAAAAACGTCCGAGATCACGCACGATCGGCTTGGAATTTTTAGAGGTATTCCCGATGCGATCCGTGTGATGCGTTACCATTCTTTGGAAGGAGTTCCCGAGTCTTTGCCGGATTGTTTGGAAATTTCCGCGTTCGTCGAATCGGAGAATTCTTCCTTGATGGGAATCAGACACAAAACGCTTCCCATAGAAGGCGTGCAGTTTCATCCGGAATCCTTCGCGACCGAAGGCGGGAGAATTATGATCGAGAACTTTTTGGGATAAATTTCGAACTGTATTTCGATTCATAGGGAGAATTGCTGAGTTTGCCGAGAGCCCGGCCGCGGAGAGGCAACGCCATTTTATTTTCGTGCGTTCTATTCCGAATTTCGGTCCGAAATAAAACGGTTGAGTATGTCGGCGATCTCTTCTTTGCGGAATGGTTTGCTGATAAAGTCGTCCATTCCGGCTGCCATACATTTGTCCCGATCCGATTGATCCGCGTTAGCCGTCATTGCGATGATATAAGGACGAAGGGATTGGTTTGTGTGTTGAGTGAGGATTTTTGCGGTGTCGATTCCGCTCAACTCCGGCATTTGAATATCCAAGAACAAGATATCCGTCCGCATCGTTTCGATGTGATGAAGCGCCTCGATTCCGTTCGGAACGATTACGGGTTCGTATCCGAGTTTTTCGAGAACCTTTCGGATCAGCATCTGATTGATCTCGTTGTCCTCCGCTACAAGAATTTTCAGATCCGTTTGCTGAGGTTTTCCGTTCGCGTTATCGGAAATCGATTTCGGTTCGAAGTCGATTTCCGATTTTTCGGCAAGCGGAATTCTTCCCGAAATTTCGAACACGCTCCCTCTGTTGACGATGCTTTCCGCGGTCAATTCGAGACCCATCATCTCCGCGAGATTTTTGCTGATCGCGAGTCCGAGACCGGTTCCTCCGTATTTTCTCGATACGGACGTATCCGCTTGCGTATATGCTTGAAAGAGTTCGTTGAGTTTGAGTTTGGGAATTCCGATTCCCGTATCGCGGACTCGGATTTTCACGTCGCATTCCTCTCCGATAATGTACGATTCGAATTCCATCGAAACGCTTCCTTTTTCCGTAAACTTAAAGGCATTGGAGATCAGATTGACCAGAATTTGCCGGAGACGATTCGGGTCGGTCGAAACCGTGAGCGGCGTGGTTCTTTCCGTGACCAATCTGAATTCCAGGTTTTTCTTTTTCGTATCCGCTTCGAACAGGGAGTATACGTCCTTTAAAAGCGCCATCAGGTCGAACGCAACGATTTCGATTTTCATGTGAGCGGATTCTAATTTAGAAAAATCTAATATGTCGTTGAGCAGCCCCAAGAGAAGGCCTCCGCTTCTGCGGATCGTGTCGACGTATTCTTTTTGCTCCGGATGCAGATCCGTTTCGGCCAAAAGTCCGGCGACTCCGAGAATTCCGTGGATCGGCGTTCTTATTTCGTGACTCATATTCGCGAAAAATTGGCTTTTGGAATTCTGCAGCTCTTCCTCCTTTGTACGGATGAGAATCAGTTCGCGGTTCTTTTTGATCAGCTCGAAGTTTGCGATCACCTGATTGGACAGGACCTTCAAAATGATTTTTTGTTTTTCGTCGAGCCGTTTCGGATTTTGATCGAGGACGCACAACGTTCCTATGTTGAATCCGTCCGGGGTTTTCAAAGGAGCGCCCGCATAAAAACGGATGAACGGGGGGCCTAAAACCAATGGATTATTCTTAAAACGGGCGTCTTGTTTCGCGTCTTCGATTTCGAAAATATCGTCCTGAAGAATCGCATACTGACAAAAGGAAAAACTTCGCGGAGTTTCGGAGTCGGTCATTCCTACTTTCGCTTTAAACCACTGACGATTCACATCGATCAGGGAGATCAGCGCGGTGGAAGAATTACAGATAAAAGCCGCGATTTGCGTAAGAGAATCGAATTTTTCCTCCGGAGCCGTGTCCACGATCTGATACGAATCCAAAGATTTAAGCCGTTCGTTTTCGTTATCCGGAACGGGTAAAAATTGTTCTTCCGAAATGCTCACAATAGGAAACCGGAAACATTTTCTTTAAAAAAAATAAAATTAGGCAAGAGGAATTTAATACGAACTTCTAAATTCGGATCACCTGAAAATGTCTGGGAGAGCCGTATCCGTTTTCGTACAGACAATTCTGTAACTGCCGCATTTCCCTGCAGATTCTTCCTCGAATTCCCGAATTTAAAATCCGCTCTCCGGCGCTGTACGGAAATTTCAATTTAGAATGATTGGTGAACGTTATTTTTGTTCCGCTCTTGGAAGACTGGAACGTATAAATGTCCCTCTGCTCTAAAAACGGATGGTTCGTTTCCATGACCAGTCTCGAATTCGGAATCCATTCTTTTGCGAAATAATTCGCCTTGAGTTTGAACGGCCCGAAAGAATAGAGTAATTCGTACGTCGGCAGCTGTGTTCCGTTGTTGGACGGCATCGGGGAAACTCCGCAGATTCCGTCGACCCAATGAACTAAATTTCTAAAATCGGCCACAAAACGAAAAGCATCGTCTAAAGAATATGAAACTAAAAAAGTTACAGTAGTTGTTATCATGGAACCTGCCGTTATCCGTTTCGAAAAAGAATTTGCACCATGACCAGAAAGCGAGAGGAGCGCTTGAACTATGAATCTGAGAAAAATAAAAACGATCAGACCTTCGCTGAGAACGATTGAAGGAGGAGGTTTTCCGGTTCGAAGACCTTTCCCCGTTCAGGATCTGATTCAGCTCGATCCCTTTTTGTTATTAGACGAAATGGGACCCGTGGAGTACAAACCCGGAAAAGCGATCGGCGCTCCGGAACATCCGCACAGAGGGTTCGAAACGGTCACTTATTTATTGACTGGTGAAATGGAACACCGCGATTCTTGGGGAAATTACGGAAAATTAAAATCCGGAGACGTTCAATGGATGACCGCGGGTTCGGGTTTGGTGCATTCCGAAATGCCTTCCGACGAATTTCAAAGGAACGGAGGAACGATGCACGGCTTTCAGCTTTGGGTCAATCTTCCTTCCGCAAAAAAAATGAGCGATCCGAGATATCAGGATACGCCTTCGGAAAGAATTCCTGTCGTTCAAACGTCCGACGGAAAAACGAAAGTCAAAGTCATTGCGGGAGAAGTTTTGGGCACCAAAGCCGTGATCGAAACGAAAATTCCGATCCTTTACTATCATCTTCGTTTATCGCCGGGAGCGGATGTTACGATTCCCGTTCCGAATTCGTACAACGTATTCGCATATCCTTTTTCGGGCGACGGAGTTCTTCATACGGAAGAAGGAACGCAGAACGTCCGCGAAGGGGACATGGTTTGGTTCGAACGAAACGAAGGCGACGTTCGATTTTCGCTGCCGGAAAACGCCTCGAAAGAATGGGAACTTCTTTTGATCGGAGGAGAACCGGTTGAGGAACCCGTGGCGAGATACGGCCCTTTCGTGATGAACACACAAGAGGAGATCTATCAAGCTTTCCACGATTTTCAAGCGGGTAAGATGGGCGCGATCCATTCGTAAAACGATGTCGGATTAAACCGTAAATCCGTTAAACGGAAACATTCTTAACGAGGTTTCGGCTCCGGATTTGCGGTTCGGTTTTTAGGGATTTTCGGCGGATTCTCCCCTTGCAAAAGTTTCGGAAAGGGGTAAGATGAATTTTGCAAACCTAAAAATCTGGAGGTACGCTATGGATCGCTTGAACCATTGGCTGCAAGAGCATCGGGATTGGTTGGTCGACTTCCTGCGGATCTATCTCGGCGGAATTTTAATCTATAAAGGTCTGGAGTTCCTATACGATACGGACGCGCTGATTCGTTTGATGGAGATGAACAATGCTCCCATGGCGTCCGCGCTGCTTGCGCATTATATCGTAATCGCGCATATTTGCGGAGGAATTCTTCTCCTATCCGGATTGTTGACCCGCTTTGCCGCGATCCTTCAAGTGCCCGTGTTGATCGGTGCGGTTTTATTCATTCACGGTAAAGAAGGTTTTATGGCTCCGGGATCGAATCTTCCGTATGCGGCGATGATTCTTCTCTTACTTTTTCACTTTTCCTTATATGGTTCGGGAAGAATCTCGGCCGATTACTATATTGAAACGCACAAAAGCGTATAATAAAAATCTAATCTAGATTGGAGAGCAAATCTCTCCAATCTTCCCTAACGAATAACGGAGTGCAAATTCCGGCGCCCGATTTTGTATGGAATGAGAACGGGTTTTATTCCTGCTATTCCGATAAATTTTCTACATGACCGACCATACAAATGAAAAACATAAAGTCGCGGTGATCGGAGGGGGAGCCGCCGGATTTTTCGGCGCGATTCAGATCGCTTCCGAGGGAACTTGTAGCGTCACGCTTTTGGAAAAAGGAAAACAATTTCTTTCCAAAGTGAAGATCTCCGGGGGCGGAAGATGTAACGTTACGCACCATTGTCTCGATCCGGAAACTCTCAGTAAGAATTACCCGAGAGGGGAACGGGAGCTTCGCTGGGCCTTTGAAACTTTCGGACCGAAAGACACGATCCGGTGGTATGAGGAGCGCGGTGTCGCATTAAAAACCGAGGCCGACGGGAGAATGTTCCCGATCACGGATTCTTCCGAAACGATTTTACAGACGCTTTTTCAGGAAGCAAAGAAGGTTGGAGTTAAACTCAAAACGACGACCGAAATTCACTCCGTCACTCCGACGGACGAGGGTCGTTTTCAAATCAAGTTTAAGAACGGAGAAATATTAGAATTCGATAAAGTTCTTTTTGCGACCGGTTCGGGGAGAAAGGCGTGGGGTTGGTTGCAGGCCATGGGCCATACGATTTTGGAACCGGTTCCGTCGTTGTTTACGTTTAAGATTTCCGATTCCCGTCTGGAGAATTTATCCGGTCTTTCCTTCGAGCAGACGGAATGTTCTCTCGTCGAATTCGGATATTCCCAGATCGGGCCGACGCTCATCACGCATTGGGGATTGAGCGGACCCGCGATTTTGAAACTATCCGCAAAAGGCGCTCGGGAACTTTTTCAGAAAGAATACGATACGATCTTAAAGATCAATTTTATACCTGGTATGAAAAAGGACGAGGTCCGCAAAAAGATCGAGAAGGAAAAGGAATTGCATCCTTCTAAATCGATCGTCAACACGCCCGTTCTAGGAATCCCGAGAAGATACTGGGAAAGAATATTAGAAATTCATTCTATAGATTTCTCGAAGAAATGGTCAGGGTTGTCTTCCAGGGATTTGCACGCGATCACCGAAGAACTCACGGACGCACGATTCAGGATCTCCGGGAAGGGAGAATTTAAGGACGAGTTCGTAACCTGCGGAGGCGTAAGCCGCAAAGAAGTGAACTTCAAAACGATGGAAAGCAAGGTCGTCCCCGGAGTTTACTTTGCCGGAGAGGTTTTGGACGTGGACGGGGTTACGGGCGGATTTAATTTTCAAAACGCGTGGACGACTTCTTACATCGCCGCGCGCGGAATTTCGGAAAGTTTTTAGAACGGCCAAGGGTTCGGATAAGAAGAATAGCCCAGAAGATTCCCGTCAGGATCTTTAAAGTATTTCGTATATTCCGTTTCTTGAATCCATTGGGGAAGTCGTTTCAGATCTTCCGGCTTCAGAACGGCCGCGGAAAAAATGAGGGCTTTCGGGCCTTGCACCTTCAGATCGATTTCCAGCATGAGAATGATTTCCCCGGATTGAAACCAAACCGAGCGCAACGAACCGTCAGGATTGCGGTTTTCCTTCGATTTCGTAAGACCCGGCAAGGATTCGTAAAACGAAACGAGAGAATCCGGATGCGGAGATCCGATCGCGATATGATGCAGCATTAGGCGACGAGGTCCTTATAATTCGGATTTCGGTTTAAAAAGGTCACAACGTAAGAACAGCTCGGAATGATCTTTTTATTCAAGGAACGCGCTTTGTCCAAAGCAGTTCGGACGAGATCTGCGGCGAGGCCCTTACCTCTATGTTCCGGCGGAACGTAAGTCGAAAGAAGATTCCACACTTCGTTTCCTTCTTCCCGATAAAACAGATGGGATTCGTATCCGTCTACTTGTGCGTAAAATTTCGATTCCGATTCGGAGTGAACGACTTCTGGATTCATTCCTCAACTTTAAGATCGGAGAAGAATTCATCAAGCCGAAAGAGAATTTTGTCTTTCCATCCGCGTGAAATAAAAAAACCTAATCCGTTAAAACTTCGACAGGACTGAAAATGAAAACGGAATCGGCTTCGGAAAAGAAAGAAATTATTTATGATTATGACTATATCGTCGTCGGCTCGGGCTTCGGTGGAAGCGTTTCCGCTCTTCGCCTTTCGCAGAAAGGGTATAAGGTGGCCGTATTGGAATCGGGCAAACGCTGGAACAGCTCCGAATTTCCGAAGACGAATTGGAATCTCCGCAAGTTCCTATGGTTCCCGAAATTGTTCTGCTTCGGAATTCAGAGAATCAATTTTCTGAATGACGTGATGGTATTGAGCGGCGCAGGAGTCGGAGGCGGAAGTCTCGTTTACGCGAACACGTTGTATGTCCCGCCCGAGCCGTTCTGGCAAAAAGCCCTCGTTCAAAAGATGGGAGGGAAAAAGGGGATTCTTCCTTTTTACGAGCTTGCAAAGAGGATGCTTGGCGTTGTGGAGAATCCGAGGATTTGGGAATCGGATCGGTATATGCAGGAAACCGCAAAGACCTTCGGGATCGAGAAGTCGTTTAACAAAACTCCCGTCGGAGTTCATTTCGGTAAAAGCGGAATCGACCCGTTCTTCGGCGGAGAAGGACCGGAAAGGAATTCCTGCAACGATTGCGGCGGTTGTATGGTCGGTTGCCGATTCAATGCGAAGAACACGCTCGATAAGAATTATCTTTACTTCGCCGAAAAAGCGGGGGCGGTAGTTTTGCCTGAAACGAAAGTTTCCCGTTTACTTCCGTTAAACGAAGACGGTTCCGCCGGTTACGAGTTGCATACCGAAAGAACGACTTCTTTTTTCGGTTCTCCGAGAAGAATTTACAAAGCGAAGTCGGTCGTTCTTTCCGCGGGAGTTCTCGGAACGTTAGGACTTCTTTTAAAAATGAAAGAAGAAGGAATTCTTCCGAAACTTTCAAAACGTCTCGGACACGTAGTTCGAACCAACAGCGAGTCTTTAATCGGAGTCACTCTGAAGGATAAGAAGGCGGATCTTTCGCACGGAATCGCGATCACTTCGAGCGTGTTTCCCGATGAACACACGCATATCGAACCGGTGCGTTATTCGGACGGAGCCGATGCGATGAACGGATTGGCGGCCGGAGTTCTCGTAGACGGGGGAGGGAGTATTCCGAGGCAACTCCGCTTTTTGATCGAAGTTTTAAAACATCCGATCCACAGTGTGAGCTTGCTCAATCCGATCGGATTTGCCAGAAGGACGATCATTCTTCTTGTTATGCAGACCGTCGACAACAGCATCGAGATCGTGCGTAAAAGAAGATGGATCTGGCCTTTTAAACGAACGCTTTCTTCGACGCAGGAAAACGGAGAAAAAATTCCAACCTACATACCGATCGCGAACGAATTTGCAAGAAGACTCGCTCAGATCACGGGCGGCGTAGCACGAAGCAGCATCAACGAAGCGTTGCTCGATATACCGGCGACCGCTCATATATTAGGCGGATGTAATATAGCGGAATCTTCCGAGGAAGGGGTAATCGATCTTGAGAACAAGGTTTTCGATTATCAAAATCTTACTATCTGCGACGGCTCCATGATCCCGGCGAATTTAGGCGTCAATCCGAGTCTGACGATCGCGGCTTTGTCCGAGCGGGCGATGTCTTTTGTCCCTCCGAAAGAAAAGGAAATCTTTCAGTTCCAGTTTGAAAAGAGATGGGGTGTGATCGGATTGTTCGGAAAGGCAAAAAATTCTTCCTTTCCGAGGAACGCGACGGCGGACGGCGGAAGGTCAAATAACTCCTCGGGGAAAAAAGGAAAGATAAATCAGTCCGCGCCCGTGACTAAGGTTGGCGAGGCGAAGAAGTCGGGTTTGGCGAAAAAAGCCGCAAAGACTTCAAAAGCAAAATCCTCTAAAAAGTAAAAAAAGTAAAGAGTATAATGTAATTAGAATATTCTAAAATTGGAATTATTTCTTCGAACAAGGAAAACCGTGGATTTTCGTTCCACGGATTTCCCGAAGAAATTCTTTCTTAGTCGAGTTTTTCTTCGATCAAAGAATCTACGGAAGCTTTTCCGCCGCCTTTGATAAAAAGGACGATCGAGATTCCGATCAAAAGAAGATGGTATTCGTATCCTTCTCCCTGCTGATTCCCCGCCCAGTTGATGAAAAAGCCGTGCGGCAAGTGAACGAGAAACGTCGCTCCGATCATCACCAATCCGATTCCGAATGCGGACAATCTCGTGAACAATCCAAGGATCAATCCGATTGCGCCGAAAAATTCGCCGATGATGACGAGAAATGCGATCGGTGCGGGAATTCCAGTTCCGACAAAATATCCCATAGTTCCTGTGAAACCGTAACCGCCGAACCAACCCAAGAGTTTTTGTGCGCCGTGCGGGAACATTACAACTCCTGCAACTACTCTGAGAATGAGGGATCCGAGATCCGAATCTGTTTTAAAAAATTTTTGAAGCATTTGTTTCCTCCTAAATGATTCCAAGTTTATCATTCGCGAATCTTTGATGCTGAATGATTTAAATTTAAAGTATTAAGAATGAGCTGTATGTTTGCAGATCTTTCCTTATGATTTTGAATTTGCGGGAACTCCGCGCCGTAAGGCACAGAGTGGCTCATGTTTTGATAGTGAATGGTTTATATTCAAAGTATAACCATTGAAAAATGAAATCATACTGCTTTTAAACCTACTTCCTTGAGAAAATCACCAAGATCGATCAGTTGAGCTTCCGTCAAAGGATCGAATTTATGTACCAAAGAATCGAGAATTGCAGGAAATACTTTCTGAACGAGCGAGCTTCCTTCCGAAGTCAGATGGATAATGATATACCGTCTGTCTTCTTCGCTTCGAACCCTTTGAACCAATTTTCGTTTTTCCAGGTTGTCTATGATCTGGGTTATGTTTCCTTCGCAGGAGAACAGCTTTTGACCGATTTCCTTTTGGCACATCGGACCCAGATGATGAAGCGTTTCGAGGCAACCGAATTGCCCTGTCGTTAGGCCGTATTTTGTGAAAACCTTTTCTTCCAACTGACGAATCGAGTCGGAACAACGGCTCAGCTTAATAAAAGCGTTTAAGACCGCGGTTTCTCGACTGTTGCCTTTGTAGTGGGTTCCCATATAAATACTTTAAACTTGAACTATTATCTGTTAGACCGGGTTTTCCGGTCAATGTTTTTTTAATTCCGATTGTTTGCGCGGGGAGTTCCCACACTTTGGAGCTGTGTCAGAGTATCCATTCAGCGGGTTTTTGGTCTACGATCTCAAACAGAACCCGGAGGATTTTCAAGTGGAGGAAATTCTTCGGCCGAATACGGTCCAACCCGCCGGAAAGTGGACGATCTTCCGACTTCGAAAATCCGGATGGAATACGCTCGACGCTCTTTTAAGAATTTCCAAGGAATCCAAGGTAGCACTTTCCGATATCGGTTACGCCGGAAAAAAGGACCGACACGCGACAACTTCCCAATTTATCAGCTGCCAAAAACCGTTGCGGGTTCCGGCCGAACTTTCGCAGGTTTTACAGGTAGAGTCGGTCGGTAAAAGCGATCATTCTCTGAGTCCCGACGACAACGCTGGAAACCGATTCGTTCTGGTTCTTCGAAATCTGATCGAGAAAGAGTTCGAAAAGGTTCGGAAAAATTTTGACAACATCGCAAAGAACGGTTTTCCCAATTACTACGATTCGCAGAGATTCAGCCGATTTCATCCGGAGTTTCTACTTCCCATTTTTCCGTATTTGCAAGGCGATCCCGAAACTTGTTTGAAACTTCTTTTGACCGATGTATATCCGGGAGAGAAAAAACAAGCGCGCGATCGTAAGAAACTTTTGCAAACCGCTTGGGGAAATTGGTCCGAATGCGCGCATTTGTCGGAAAGTAAATTGGAAAATCGGATCTTCTCCGGTTTAAAGCGGGAAAGAAATCTTACACGAAAAACGTATTCCGATTTGATTTTGCAATTTCCGGAAGAAGAATTGCTGATGCTCGTTACGTCTTTACAATCCTTTATCTGGAACGAATTCGTATCCAGACTTTCCGTTGCCGTTGCGAAAGAGGGCGTTTGGATCAAAACAAAGACCGGCCCTTTGTTTTTTTGGGGAGAATCGGCCGGGGAATTTTTTTCGGCCACTAAAAGTTTACCCGTTCCCGGAGCGCCAGGAATTCAAAAATTAGAATATTCTAAAATTGAAATGGATATGATCGAGCGTGTTCTTGCGGATTTGCGATTGAAAGAATCGGATTTGGACCGTTCTCCGTTTCCAAAGGTCAAAATGAAATCCTTTGATCGGAACGTTTGCGTTGTGCCGGAGGACTTTCAATTGGGAGATCCGATGGAAGACGAACAAAACCCGGGAAGAAAAAAGGCTGCGATTTCCTTTCGTCTTCCTTCCGGGTCGTATGCGACGATGCTTGTTAAACGATTGATGCTGCGGGCCGATATTTGAATAAAAATATTAAACGACTTCCGACGGATCCCAACAAGTTCTAAAATTCTCGTCCAAAGAATTCAAAATCCTCATGTCCTCGTCTTTGATTTGAAAATCGAAAATTTGGGCGTTTTCTACGATTCTGTCCTTTTTAACGGATTTAGGAATCACGACGATATTCTGTTCAACGGCCCAGCGGATCAAAATTTGAGCAGGAGTCCTACCGTATTGTTTCGCGATGTCCGCGATCCGGCGATCCTCGATTTTTTGTCCGTGAGCAAGCGGGCTATATGCTTCCAGTTGAATCTTATGTTTTTTACAATATTCGAACAACACGACCTGATTTAAAAAGGGATGAAACTCCACCTGATTGACGGCGGGAGTAATTTTCGCTTCCTTTAACAATTCCGTCAGATGCGCGATCGTATAATTGCTGACTCCGATCGATTTACAGAGTTTATCGTGATACGCTTTCTCCAATTCTTTCCAAGAATCGTTTCTTTTGGAAGTTACCGGAAAATGAATGAGATATAAATCGACGAAATCGATCCCCAATGTTTCGAGACTCGTTTCCAAGGCCTTTCTCGTTTTATCCGAACCTTGGTCCGCGTTCCAAAGTTTTGTCGTTATGAAAATTTCTTTTCTCGGGATTCCGCTTTCGCGAATCGCCTTACCAACGTCCTCTTCATTCCCGTAAATCTTCGCAGTATCGATATGTCTATAACCTGCTTCGAGCGCGTTTAAAACCGCTTCCCTGCATTCTTTGCCGGATTTCGTTTTCCAAACGCCGAGTCCTAAGATCGGCATCGAGACTCCGTTGTTGAGGGTCACGGATTGATCGAAAGATTTTTTTGTCATAAAATTTCCTATGATACTTGGACGATTCTGAAAACGAAAGGGGGAATCGAAAGATAAAAATTGCATCCGATGGAAACGAACGACGTGTTTTGAATGCGGATCTTTTTTTGATTCTTCCTTGGGAAAGAATTGCAAAATTCGTTTTCTTCGAAATCATCATCCGTCATGCAATTGAGTACAGTATTTTCAGATTTAATTTTAAGCCTTGTTGCAATCTTGGCCGCGTTTCAGATCAGAAACTCCGCTTCGTATTCTAGAACCGCCGGTTTCTTAGGATTTTTAACGATAGGAGTTTCTGCCGGACTAGGGACGATTCATTTTTTAGGAATCGGGCTTCTGGATCCAGTGTATCGTTTTTCCGTGGGACTTGCTTCCTTTGTGGGCGTGCCGTTGATCGGCGTGGGATTTTTTCATCTCGGCATTAAGAAGCTGGAAAAGAATTCCCTTTATCCGATCGCAGGAGTTCTGCTTCTGATCTACGTTGTTTTCGGATATTTGCTTCCGTTCCCTTTGCTCTCAACCGTGTTAGGCGGACTTGCGATGGTTACGGCAATTCTTGTTTGTATTCGTAAGAATTCCGGCGGGACAAAAGTCGCCGCGTTGTACGGAATTTTAGGAGCGATCCTATTTATTCTTGCGGGGCTCGTGATCGGAACAACCGGTTCCAGAGGGCCGATTTTAAACGTGGATATTTTTCACATCGTTCTTGCCGTTGCGGTGTATTCTCTGAGCGTTTCTCTCAAACGATTGAGTTGATAAACTCCGGGAGTTTTTTTGGGGAATCTTAGAATATTCGAAAATTCGAATATTCTAAGATTAAGAAGGAATTTGTTCCGAAACCTGAGTTACCCAGGACGCATAGTAGTTCGCAAGAGTTCTCAAAAACATCAGATCCAATTCGTTCTCGTCCTTCAGGATCTTGACCGCATTCGTAAATTGAAGACGGAACTCGGTCAACGGGGTTGCTTCCGCGATCACGCGTTTCATCGACGGCGCGTTGTCCTCCATCCCGTATTCCTGAGCCCATTTTTCGATCAAACTTCCGCAGTTGTACTTTTTAGAAAGAAGAAGCTGCGCCAAAATGTGACGAAACATACTCTCGATCGAAATGATCGTGATGTCCTTATGAAGAATGGAAATTTCCGTAATGATATCGTCCTTCTTATCGATGACGACCTTCGTGTTTCCGATCTTGTTGAAGATCTTCGATAGATCGTTGTAGGCCTTGAAGTTTTTAAGAATCGTTTCTCGGTCCTTCATGTTCACGGTTCTTTCATTTTCGGGAAGATTCATTTCGTTCAGGATCGTTTCAATCACGAGAAAAATGATGTCGAAGGAAAACTGAGCCGATTTACCCACCAAGTAACGGATTTCATTTTGAAAGGAAGCGTGTATTCCGCTGAAAAATAATTCCAACTTATCCGGCGGCAACGTCGTAGACGCTTTGTAAAGATTGATCATGTCCTTTGTGAATTTGGCACGATCCAAAATCGGAAAGAGTTCGGGATGATTGGTATGAGTCCTTAAGAAAGTTTCCTTTAAGACTTTGACGGCACCTTGTCTGACTTCGTCCGTTCTATAAAGTACGCGATAGAGCAGAACGGAAAGTTCACGGGATGTTTTTTTCGCTTTAAGAATCTTAAGATCGGATTCGTCGAGATTCGAAGATTTAGGAGGGTTCTGGCTTTGCGCTTCTGCCATGGGCTTCTTTATGAAACAATTGGTATGCCAATGCTTTCCTTAAAAAAGGAAAAGTAAAGCGAAATTGCCGAACCGCATATATTTACATTGCTTTTTAAAGCTTCTCCCGTATTTTACCCGATCGAGATGAAAATTATCGGCGCCGAAAATAAAGTAAACTATGGGGTTTTCGACGGTCCGGTTGAATTCAATTACAAAGAATTTCAACTGCTTGACTTCTTCGGAAAAGAAATCCGCGGATTAAAGAAGCGATTTGCGTTTAAACGGTTCAATTATATCGGGATTATCACGGACGAATTCTTGATCGGATTTGCGGCCGTAAGTCTGGGGTATGTATATAACGTTTTCGCTTATTTGTATCATTATAAGGAAGGGATTCTTTACGAGTTCGATGCCAAAGGTTTGGATACGGGAAAGGAATTGGATTTTCCCGCGAATCCGGACGAATATTCAATTCGGTTTAAAAAAGGGGCTTCGTTTTTAAACGTGAATAAATCCCACTCCGATAAGAAACTCGAAGTCGAAGCGTTTTTAGGAAAAAAATTGCGATTTCGGTTTAACGCGGACTTCGGATTAAAAAGTCACTCGCCGTTACGGGTTGTGAATCCTTCCGAACCGACTCATTGGACATTCACTGAAAAATGTTCTCCGATCACGCCGTCTTCGATCGAACTTTCGTATAACGGAAAACCTCTTTCCTTTGATCCTAAAAAAACAACGATTCTCTACGATTGGTCGGGCGGTTATCTAAGAAGGGAAACGAACTGGTATTGGGCCGCTTTCAGCGCCATCCTTCCGAACAAAACCACGATCGGAGCGAACTTTGCCGCGCTCGTAAACGAAACATTCTTTTCCGAGAACGCGTTTTGGATCGATCGGAAGCGAACGAGAGTTCCGAGGCTGATCTTCGATTTTTCGCAGAAGGATCCTTACAAAACCTGGCGAATTTATGATGAGGAAGGTTTGGTCGATCTCGAGTTTAAACCCGAAGGTGAAAGAAAGGATAAGATGAATTTGATCGTGACCAAACTGTATTTCAGACAATTCGTCGGAAAGTTTTCCGGCAAATTCGAATCCGCGCAGGGAAAGAAGGTTTCCTTCAAGGACGTTTACGGATTCACAGAATTTCACAGATCGCTTTGGTGAATCGGAACGTTTCGCTTTGCGTCGAGTGACGGATTAGAATATTAGAATTTATGGATGCATACGTTCCCGTTTCCTGCGACTTCTACGATCGATTGGAGGAAATTGTACTCTCCAAACGAAGGGTTTCTTTGGAAGTTTCGGAGGGTGGGAATGCGGGAACAACCGCGACTCAAAAACAGAGAATTTCCGATCTCGTATCCGTGAATCGGGAAGAATTCGCCGTTTTGGAAAACGGTGAAAAAATCCGATTGGATAAGATTCTGAAAATCAATCCTTGAATCAGGCCTCATTTTGGAAAAAAATTCAACGCAAGTCAAAAAACGGATCCTGTCTTTGGATTTGTTCCGCGGTATGACCGTGGCGGGAATGATTCTCGTAAACAATCCCGGCTCCTGGTCCGCTATCTATTCGCCGCTCAAACACGCAAAGTGGAACGGATGTACTCCGACGGATCTGGTGTTTCCGTTTTTTCTTTTTGCGGTGGGAGCTTCTATTTCAATTTCATTGTATTCAAAAAATGGAATGAGTCGAAGCGGGATTTGGTCGAAAATATCGATTCGAAGTCTTGTTCTGATCGGGCTCGGATTGTTTTTGAACTTTTTCGGAGAATGGTCTTTTGCCGAGCTTCGGATTCCGGGCGTTTTACAAAGAATCGGTTTCGTTTATTTCGCGGTCGCTTCGTTGTATCTTATAGTTCCCGGGAAGAAGAGTTTAATCGCTTTGATTCCGATTTTGGTCGTGCCGACTTGGATTTTGTTGAACGTCGCGCCTCCGGGAGAATCGACCGTTTCCTTGGAGCCCGGAAAAGACATCGGCGCATGGTTCGATCGAATTCTCTTCGGTGAAAAACATCTTTGGAAGTTTTCCAAAACCTGGGACCCGGAAGGATTTTTCAGCGGAATCACGTCGATTGCGAGCTCGTTATTTGGCGTTCTCTGCGGTTTGATTTTGTCCGTTCAGGATACTTCATGGAACAAAAGGACGGCGGTTCTTTTCGGCATCGGCGCCTTGTTAACGTTAGTCGGGTCGATCTGGGATACGTTCTTTCCTATGAATAAAAGTTTATGGACCGCGAGCTACGCGGTTTATACCGCAGGACTTGCGTTTTTCAGCGTGGGTTTTTTCGAATTCTTATCTCTGACTTTTTCTTCAAATCGATCCGAGTCGGGCAAAAACGTTTTGAATATCTCGTTTCAACCTTTTCTCGTGTTCGGAAAAAACGCCATTTTGGTGTTTGTGGCTTCGGGAATCGTCGCAAGAATTTTGAATCTCTGGACTGTGATCGGTGAAAACGGAAAAGCGATCAGCGTTAAAACTTGGATTTATTTACGCTTAGTCGGATTGTTAAGCGACTCGTATTTCGCTTCATTGTCGTATGCTATTTTGAATCTGATCGTATGGTGGCTGATCTTAAGTTACTTGGATCGAAAGAAAATTTACTTCAAGATTTAGAACAAAACCCGCGCTATGGATGCGGAGCGCGCGAAGCGGTCCTCGCGCAGAGAGGACCGAAGGCGAATGCCGAAGCGCGGAGCAAGCCAGGTCTGCGACTAAAACGGCAAGTTCTGTTTTGCGGCCGTTGCGAGCAGAAGCGCCCGGCAAAGATCTAAAAAGCAATTATACTTTTTTATGAGTCGCTCGGTATGTCAGATCACGAGTTCCAAATCGTTGAAGACAGGAGCTTTTACCTCATCCAAAAGTCTTTTCATGGCGAGGTTGCGAAGGTTGTTCAGTTCCATTCTGAGGGTCGCTTCCAAAGTAGTTTTGGAAAGAAGGTTCGAACAAGTCACCGCAACCATCTTCAAATCCTCGGCGGTTCTGATTTTGGAGGAAAGAAGAAGCTGCTGAATAATGGAATATTCTTTTTTTCTAAAGTGAATTCTCAAAAGGAACGGAACGGAATAAAGTTCCGCCATCAATTCCCATTTTGTTTTCGGTTTAGATTGGTGTTCTTCTGCGCGAAGATCGACGTCCATCTCAGTCTGAGGTTCGATATAAATCGTGGAGATGGAAACCGGCTCGGAAGAAGAATAATTCCGATCGGGGTTGAATGAAAGCGGGGTTTCCGAATCGCGGATCATATCTTTGAGTGTCGCGATTCGTTTCGATTCCTCGTATCGTTCCGGATGAAGTTTCATCATTTTGCGGATGTCCTCCAGAAGAATGCAGAAGGAAAATAATTCCAATACGGATTGATTCTGAATCGTTGAGATCTCGTCGAGAACTCTCGATAGAATCTGTTGATATCCGAGGGATTTGCGATACATCGCGTTATATTGAAGTTCAAGCTCTTTTTGATGTTTTGTAAAAAGGCTTTCCACTATATAAGAATCGGCAACGACATAAGCATCCAAACCCGGCAGGGAGAAGTTCGGGTTCTGCTTTTTGAGATTTAATACGAAGATGCAGTTGGAGTCTTTGAGGAACGCGAGGATTTTCGAGATTTTCTTTTCCGAAAGATTGAGCGTGGATCGGAAATGGTAGAACAAATCCGTGTTAGTCGGCAATTGAAAATTCTCGTTTTCCTTTTTGATTTTGTCCTGGATGATTTGCGCTAAAGTTGTATCTTCCATCGTTTTAGTTCCGTTTTACGAAAGAGTCGAATCTTAGTAAAATTTTTGTATCTGATTTGATAACGGGAAGGACGGAAATTATTGACTATTTTTTTTAAAAAAATACGGAATGAAGTTTAAAAAACGGGGAATGAAAGCGAGAAGGAAAGTGTCCGGACCGAAATTTCGGTCCGGATCGGGTAAAGTTAGATTCTTTCGATGATCGTGGCGATTCCCATGCCTCCGCCGATGCAAAGCGTGATTAACGCATAACGTTGTTGTCTTCTTTCGAGTTCGTCTAACGCGGTTCCTAGTAGGATCGCTCCGGTCGCTCCGAGGGGATGTCCGAGAGAGATTGAGCCTCCGTTTACGTTGATCTTTTCCAATGGAATGTTAAGCGACTTCTGAGTATATAACACCACAGATGCGAATGCTTCGTTGATTTCCCAGATATCGATATCTTCCGGTTTCAGTCCCGCGATCGCGAGCGCTTTCTTGGAAGCGGATACGGGTCCGGTAAGCATGATTGTTGGATCCTCTCCGGTTGAAGCCATCGCTACGATTTTTGCACGAGGCTTGAGTCCGTATTTTTTAATTCCTTCGTCGGAAGCAAGAAGGACCGATGCGGCCCCGTCCACGATTCCGGACGAGTTGCCTAACGTGTGGATGTGGTTGATCTTTCCCACTTCAGGGTAAGACTTGAGTGCGATCGCGTCGAGTTCCTTTTCACCGATCGTCTTGAATACAGGAGCTAAGTCGGAAAGCCACTCGAATGTGGATTCGATTCTCGGGTTTTCATCTGTATCGACGATCGTGCCGTCTTCGGTTTTAACGGGGATAATGGATTTTTTGAAATATCCGGCTTTGATCGCGTTGTCCGCTTTGATCTGGGAGGATTCCGCGAAACGGTCCGCTTCTTCGCGTGTGATTCCGAATTTTGTCGCGATCAGGTCCGCGGAAATTCCTTGAGGCACCAAATTGTAGTGTTTTTGAATATTAGGATTTCCTACATTAAAATCTCTTCCATTCATGTCCGCTCCCATTTTTACGCGGGACATGGATTCGACTCCTCCACCGAGGGCGATTTGCATGGAACCGGATTGAACGTGGTTCGCCGCGTTGTTGACTGCTTGTAATCCCGATCCGCAAAAACGGTTTACGGTATAGCCGGGAACCGAGTTCGGCCAGAGCGCGGACATAACCGCATAACGCGCGATACACGCTGCTTGGTCGTCCACTTGGGATACGCATCCCATGACTACTTCTTCCACGATTTCGGGCTTGATTCCGTTTCTGTCTTTGATTGCGTTTAAGGTTGCTGCGGAGAGTTCCTGCGGATGGATGCTCGCGAGTGTTCCTCTTTTTTTCCCTTTTCCTCTAGGAGTTCTTACGGCGTCGATTACATAGGCGTTTGACATTTGGTTACCTCTATGTTCATTTCTTTCTTTTGGAGATAAAATTGAACGGTTGTTTAATGAAATTTGGTTGTTCCGGTTTCCATTTTGCGGGGGTAGGGGAGTTTGCAATTCTTTTTGTGGGAACTCTTAGGTACGGCATGGTTTGGGCCGCACCCTCCTGCATATTTCTTGATAACGAACGTCATTCGGAGGGTTTGCAGGAGGGTCGGGCTTGTTACGGGCTCGCGGAGTCCCGCTCGGTCCTTGTGTGATGGCTTAACAAAGCGATTCAAAGGAATTAAGGACCAAGCCCTTCACATCCCTGCGGCAGGTTTTACAGAAATACACTGTTTTGCGGGAACTCTTCAGAAATCTGGATTGAATTCTGGTTTATTATTTTCAAACAAAGATCTTCTGTAAGCGAAACCCTGATCATATTTATGTTAAAGTGTCGAGCAACGTTCTTTACCTTTAAAGATGTAATCCTATGTAAAAGAAAGCATGTTACATCGAGTGAAATATTCTCTATTTTTAATAGAGGCGGTTAGGCTAAAGAGAACATTTTTGGTTTTATCGATAGAATATTCATAATCTATGATATATTATTCTTCGAATCATCTTCGTTTTTAAATTTATTTCCCAGATGAAGGCCGGTAAAACAATTTCTTGAATTTTTTGCAAGTTGTGATTCGGCTTTATTAAAGTGCCGGTTAAATGTAGTTGAATTAATAGGCAATATAGTAAGCAGCGGGAAACCCCGTGGATTGCGGAAAGAATACTAAGTTGTGCCCACTCTTCCGGGAATACTCTTGAATTGAATTTCACCAAAGAATTTCCTTTTCTTTGATATTTGACTGTTAGTGCACTCTTATTGAAACGCTTCTTGCTTTTTATATATTTAGAATGTGTTCTGAGAAGTTGCCCCAGATTTTTTCCGATCTTTAATTGATCAGATTTTGGAAGCTTTTTCAGCAATTCGAGAGGAATTAAAAAGCTGCATGTGATTTTCGGTCCCTTTAACGAAGATGCGATGAATTCTTTTTCGGTTAAGTGTTGAATGTTTGCCATGCTCTGTACAGTTTTTTAAGAATAAAAATGAGCATGGTTTCGTAGAATTTTTCTAAAAATATAGATATAAAAATTAAAGAGTAGTTCCCGCAATCCTTCTATAACAATAAAATTTCCTCTAATACGCGGAAATACCAACAAGCACCTTTCCAGTTCTCTAAAAAGCCGTTATGACCTCCAAAATTTTGAATCGAAATTCTAACATTTCGATTCGGATGTAAGGATAAAAATGATTCACCACGAATAATTGGATCGTCTTTTGCGGTAATAATTGTCGTCGGGACTAAAATCTGAGAAAGTTCTTTTTCTCCTAACGTATAAGTTCCGAAATAATGATCTATATCGGTAAAATCTTCAGTCGACTCTACGAATCTTTCCGTCATACGCATTACCGATTTTTCTTTGAGAATAGAGTCATACGGAACGATTGTAGGGAAATGTTTTTGTTTTTTCTCAATCGATTGTTTCCATTTTTTAAGAAAGTATCGGCCAATGATAAGCTTATTATCCATTAGCATTGTTGCATCTTTAGGATGAATTGCAGGAGAAATCGCTATGAATTCTTTCAATTGATTTAATTTCTTTTCCGATTGAGAATGTACTTTCGCAATTCGAAGCGCAAAATTTCCGCCAAGAGAAAAACCAGTAACAAAGACTGGAACATTCTTCTCCGCTAAGTATGTGGCTTTTCGAACGGCTTCATACGTTTCTTCGATAAGGCTACCGTTAAAAGGTTCGGGGTTGAGATGATGTGTATCTCCATGATCTCTATAATTTAAACGAAAAATATCGAATCCTTTCTCATAAAAGTAATGGGAAGTTCTCAAGATATAAGTTGAATTGATGCTTCCCTCCCAACCATGTAACAAAACTAAGAATCCTTTTGGTTTCGTATCTTTTTGTTTGCTCAAAGCTCCTTCCAACCTTACGCCTTTTCCGGCATCGAGAATCATTTTTTTCTCGTGATCTAAAAATGGCATTTCTTCCGGTAAATTCCATGCCAACGAGGCTAAAGTCGTTTGAATCAAAGGTGATTTCAGAATTCCCGCGGGGTTGAATTTTGGGGTCTTGAGTTCTTTGAGCATAAGATCAGTGAAAGGGAATTAATTCTCCAGCAAAGTCTTTTTGGTTATATGAATTCGGTTTTTTTCACAAAGGCTTTTATTTATTTATAATTTGATTTTTGAGTTCTGGAGAACGAGAGAAAAAAACTGGCCTTCAAAACACTTTCTAAAAATATACGAACAGCGCATAATTTCTTGAATTAGGAGTATATTCTAAAAGTGCAGAAATCATTTGGTATTTTACATTCTATTTTGATTCTATCCGAGCGTCGTAATTTTGTTCTGTTATCATTCTTACTTTTCTCTTGTTCTACGATCGAATTGAATTCGGTCCGAGGAGGTGAAAACGCAAAGATACCTGTATCCTCTCAAAAGGATTCTAACATTTCCGAAAATGTTTCATTTAATTGTAAGCCGAGTATTAGAAAATCTCAGTGGTATGTTCTTTTTGGATCGGTTCCAATCAATCAAATGGACACTTCCGAGATCCTTCCGGATTCAAACAAAACGTATCGTGTAAATCTGAAAACGACCTGGTTGGATGGAATTCTGAGTACGGTTTTGGGTATTGCAGCTTCGATTACTCGGAAGACGGTTGAAGTGGAGAGCTGTGATTCCAAGGATATTGCATTTTCCGCGAGAGTTCCCGCAACAAATCCGAATCTTCAGCAAGATAAAGAACTTTCCAAAGCAGATTTGGCAAAATTGAAAGAAGATTTTATCAAGCAAAATGAAAAGCAATGGAAAGAAGAATTGCAGGAGAAGATTCATTCTTCTTTGAGCGAAGAATTGGAAAGTTCTTGGAACAAAGAGATCAAACATTCTAAGAATCTTTCCGTTTTATTTTTAAAATCCGGGGAAATAGCGAAAGGAACGGTAACGCGAATTGATGGGGAAGGCGTTAAATTGTTTTATAAAGGCAAAGAAAGAGTTTTTCGCCGTGCTGACGTTCAAAGAGTTCGATTTCAAGATTGAGGTTGAGGCATTGATGCGATGACAAATTTTAGAATCCTATTCATTAAAGCTTATCTTGTCGGAATAATTTTTATCAATTACTCCTGTTACTTGAATCCTTATTTCAAAGATGCTGTTTCTCCAGATGAAGAAAAGGATTCTCCAGTGCCTTTGATTTTTCTTTTAGTAGCAGCGTCAAATCCTGTAATTCAAGGTGAAACGATTTTCTTTCCATCGACCGGTCTGACGTGGATGAGGTGTTCCCGCGGTCAAACATATGATGCGATTACGGATTCATGCACTGGATTTGTCGTTTCTCCGCAATATTGTTCTACTTCTGATAACCAATGCAACGGTTCTTCGGGCGGAGTTTTAACATCCGGGCCAGCTTTTGATTCCTGTGCTTCGTTTAGTGTTTCAGGAAGGACGATGACATGGAGAGTTCCCACGCATGCAGAGTTGAAAGGAATAGTTTATTGTTCCAATGGAACGGATGTGGCAAATTCGACTGATAATTCAAAGACTTGTTCTTCAACTGGGACAGGCTTTGATGTTCCAACCGTAAGAAAAGAATGGTTTCCGGGAATTCCAACTGGAAATCCAATTGAGTTTTGGTCAAGTACGAGCGACCCATTGAGCTCCTCAGTAGCCTGGAAGGTGAATTTCAGTACAGGAGCTACGAATCCTAATGCCGGCAAAGTCGTCGCTGGTTATATCCGCTGCGTGAGTTCCCGCTAAATTCTGCTCTAATACATCTGCAATCCCTCAAGAATCGCGGGAACTCCCCGCGCATTCCTCAAATCACAGAAAAACCTTGACGGAAACAGCTGATCCAAAAATTGTTTCCCGAATAGGAAACAATAAACACTAATACTGTTTCCGGATTTGACTTCAGTTCAATTTCGAATCCAAAGAATGGTAGGAGATTCACAATGAATTTAGCCTCGCTCTCGATCAAAAGACCGATCTTCATTACCTGCACGGTTTTACTCATTCTCGTCGCGGGATATCTTTCCTTAAACAAGCTAGGGGTCGATTTATTTCCCAACGTGACTATTCCCGTCGTAACAGTAACGGTTCCATATCCGGGCGCAGCACCGAATGAAATTGAAACCCTCGTTGCAAAACCGGTCGAGGACGAACTCTCCACAATCTCGGGCGTAAAACGGATCAAATCGATTTGCAACGAAGGAGTCGGAACGGTCGTCGTGGAGTTCACACTAGAAACCGATGTCAAATACGCCGAACAACAAGTCCGCGACAAAGTCTCCAGCGTTAAACCTAAATTACCCGATGACGCAAAAGAACCGGTGATCCGAAGAATCGATCCCGCGGATCAACCGATCTTAATCATCGCGCTCCGAGCCGATCTTCCGGAAGCCGAACTCTACGACATTGCCAACGAAGAAATCAAACAAGTCCTTCTTACGACCAAAGACGTCGGAAACGTAAACATCTACGGCGGACGCAAACGCGAGATTCACGTCGAACTGGATCGCCACAAACTCAAGGAACACATGATTCCCGCGTTCGTCGTATCAAATCGACTCGCATCGGGAGGAATGAACATTCCCGCCGGAAAAGTAAGTAAGACCGATAAGGAACTCGTTTATAGAACCATCAACGAATTTCAATCACCGCAGGAAATCAGAGACACACCTGTATCCTTGTTCGGGAACGAGGTTCCGGTAAAAATCGGACAACTGGGAGAAGTAAGAGACACGGTCGAAGATGAAACTTCCAGAGCATACTTTAACGGGAAGAAGGCGGTCTTTCTCTTAGTCTATAAACAGTCGGGATCGAACACGGTTGCGGTCGCGCAAGCGGTAAAAAAGAAGGTAGCCGAAATCAACCAAGACCTTTCTAAACGAAAGGGATCTCCCGAACTCACCGCGGCAAACGATTCATCCATCACGATCGACAACAACATTTACGACGTAAAGGAAACGATCATCATCGGAATCATTCTCACGATCATTGTCGTATTATTATTTTTAGGAAGCGTCCGTTCCACTTTGATCACGGGACTTGCTCTTCCGAACTCCCTCTTGGGGGCATTTATTCTTATGGCGATCGCCGGTTTTACCGTAAACGTCATGACTCTTCTCGCGCTCAGCCTTGCGGTCGGACTGCTCATCGACGACGCGATCGTAGTCCGCGAAAATATTTTCAGACATAGGGAAATGGGAAAGACCGCGAGAGAAGCTTCCATCGAAGGAACGAAGGAAGTAACGTTAGCCGTAATTGCGACGACGATGACAGTCATCGCGGTATTTATGCCGATCGCGTTTATTAGCGGGGTCGTAGGACAGTTTTTGAGAGAATTCGGATTAACCGTATGTTTCGCGCTTCTTATTTCCTTATATGATGCCCTTACGATCGCGCCGATGTTATCCGCGTATTTCGGAGGAAAAATCGGGAATCACGGAAATAAATCAGGACACGGACACGATGCGATTCCTGAAATTACGACTCAGTCTCCGAAAGGCAAAGGGAAGAATAAAGCGGCCGAGACGACCGCTTTGGAAGAGATTGCGTATTCCAAAATCCGCTCTCAGAACAACGCTTCCAAAGGAATTCTTTCGAGAATATTCTCGCCGGTCTTAACCGTACTGGGAAAGTTGGAAACGGGTCTGGATTCAGTATTAAGTATTTTTAATGTGTTTCAAACTTGGCTGGAGGAAAAATACGCATCCATCCTGAAGTTTACGCTCAAACGACCGTTGTTCATTCTATCCAGTGCGGTATTGATTTTCGTTGTTAGTTTGGTTCTTACCAAATTCATTCCGAAAACGTTCTTACCCGCGCAGGACGAAGGAAAATTCTCCGTAACCCTGGACATGCCTCCGGGAACTTCCGTGGAAAAAATGGCGCAGGTCGCGCAGGAAGTCGATCAAAAGATCCGTTCTTACAAAGAGATCAAGCTGGTCGCGATGTTCAACACGAACCGGAATACGAACATGTTCGTCGAGATGGTTCCTTCCAAAGACCGTACGATGAACACGACTCAGTTCAAAGCTTTCCTTCGTAAGGAACTTGCGGGCTTCGCTTACGCGAATCCGATCGTAAAGGATATCGATAACGTGGGCGGGGGACAGAGACCGTTCACTCTCACCGTAAGCGGACAAAAGGGAGAAGTCGTCGAAGATTATGCGAAGAAGTTATTCAAACGACTTCAAAAATCGCCCGCGCTTCTCGACGTCGATACGAGTTACCGCACGGGCGCTCCCGAGTTTCGAGTCGTGCCGGATCGCGATCGTGAAGTCCTTCTCGGAGTTCCGGGAACTGTGATCGGAACCGAACTTAGAACTCTCGTGGAAGGAACGACCCCGGCGGTATATCGTGAAAACGGAGTCGAGTATGATATCCGAGTTCGATTAAAAGAATCGCAAAGGGATCTCAAAGAAAACTTTTATAATTCTTTCGTGCCGAACTTCAACAACCGATTGATTCCGATTCAGAACGTTGCAAAAGCGGAAGAAACCACGGGGCTTGCGACGATCAATCGACTCAACCGGAACAAGGCCGTGGAAATTTATGCGGACGTAAATCCCAAAGGCCCAGGTATGGGAGGAGCGATGGAAGAGGTAGCAAAGATCAGCCAAACCGAACTTCCTCTTCCGCCGGGAGTCCGGATCGGATATTCGGGACAAGCGGAAAGTTTTAAGGAGATGGGAACTTCCATGGCGATCGCGATGGGACTCGGAGTTCTCTTTATCTACATGGTTCTCGCTTCTCTCTATGAAAGTTTTATCACGCCGATCGCGATTATGCTCGTGTTGCCTCTCGCGCTCTGCGGAGCGTTTATCGCCCTGTTCCTTACGCAAAAATCATTGGACATCTTTTCGATGATCGGGCTCATCATGTTGATCGGAGTCGCGACCAAGAACTCGATTCTTCTCGTGGACTTTACCAATCAGTTGTTGGATCAGGGAAGGGAAATGAAGGAAGCGATCATCGAAGCGGGAAGAGAAAGATTAAGACCGATTTTGATGACTTCCTTTGCCCTGATCGCCGGAATGCTCCCGATCGCGATCGGACTCAACGAAGCGTCCCGTCAGAGAACGAGTATGGGTGTTGCGATCATCGGAGGATTGATCTCTTCCACGATCCTTACTTTGGTGGTAGTTCCCGCGGCTTTCTCTTACATCGAAAAGTTGAATCAATTCGTAAGAAGAAATTCTCCGGACCCGGACGTTAAATAAGAAGAGAACCGATTTCGGAGTCGTTTCACATTCTTTGCTAATGCGACAAGGGCTCCGAATTCGGTTAGAATATAAAAAAAGAGTTTCGTAAAATGTTTGAACTGATAAGAATGAGTGCGATGGAGCAGGATGAGGTAAAACTTCGGATTATGGAAAAAGCGCTTGAGCTTTTTCTAAAATACGGTTATGCGAAGACCAAGATGGAGGAAATCGCAAGGATTCTGAAAATATCCCGTAAAACTTTATATAAACATTTCGAAAACAAAAATCATCTTCTTTTCGAGATTCTCTCCCTGAAACATGCGATCATGAGTTCCAAGCTGCAGCAGATCAGCGAGGACGATTCCCTTTCGGTGCACGAAAAAATCAGGGCCATCAACGACTTCAAGATCAGCCAATTTCCCGCGGGCGCGAACGAGTTCATTTTGGAAATTCGAGATCAAGCTCCGGATCACTACGCATACATCAAGGAAGTGCGAATGGAATCGGTTTCCAAATCGATTCAAGCTCTTGTGAAACAGGGAATCGAAAAGGGAGAAATCAGAAAGGATCTTAACCCGACGATCTTTGCGGCTCTGATCAACTCGGCGATCGAAATGACCGCGACGCCGGAACTGCTTTTAAATTCTCCGTATTCGATGATGCAGCTGCAAGGCGAGATTCACGGAATTCTTTTTTACGGAATTATGAATTCTTGCCCCGCGGCCAACGTCGACGTTTCTAAAGTATCCGGACAGGAACGATCGTAAGTTCTAAGCAAGTCCGATTTTAAACTTGTTCCGACAAACTTTCAAGAAAGACGGCCCGATCCCCGCTCGAAAAAAAATCAATGTGCTCCTCTCACAGAAGGAAGTAGTGACGAGTGATTCCTAAAGAGTGAGGCGTAGAGTTCAAATTTGTTCGCAAATCTACGGCATTTTTTCCATATCAGAAAAACCGCATGAATGCAAGCGGATTTTCCCGCATTTTGTGGGAACTCCCGCAGCCATTCATCGACCGTTTTAACTTGCCGAACGGATCGCCTTCATTTTGTTCCACTCGACTTGAATTTCGTCCAAGGTCAATTCTCCTCTTCCCGATTCTTCCGAGATCTTTTTTAAAATCGGCTGTAGTCTTCCCGCTTGTTCCAACGTGATATCTTCTCCCGCGTCTTTCAGAATGCAGAAGACCGCGCTTCTTCCCGATTGGCTCGTGAACTCGATCCGATCTCCTTCGGGTCTTCCGATCAAACCGGCGTCAAACGCGCGATAGGCGCCTTTTTGCAGGTGCCTCGTTTTCGCGACTCCGTCCTGATGAATCCCCGATCGATGCGAGATCACGTCTTCGCCGATCAACGGTGCTTTTTCGTAAATCGGAACTTCGGAAAGATACGAAACCAAACGGGACGTTTCATAGATCGCCGAAAAATTCAAAGGTACGTTCACGCCGCAGTTGTGAAGCGCGATTGCGACTTCGTAAGTGTTCGTGTTTCCCGCTCTTTCACCCAAACCGTTCAATGCGGTTTCCAATTGAACCGCGCCGGAAAAATACGATTCCACGGTGGTCGCAGTCGCCATTCCCAAATCGTTGTGCGTATGGATGGAAATTTTAGTATCTTCGGGCAACGCGTTCGTTACGGCCTTCACCATCGAAACGAACAACCAAGGACGATATCGTTCCACAGTGTTGGGAAGATTGACCACGTCCGCTCCGTAGTTCAATGCGGTGCGAAACGCTTCGACGGCAAAATCCAAATTCTCCAGAGCGTCACCGAAATGTTCACCGGAAAATTGAACCTCTCCACTCGAACCGACCAAACTTTTTGCGTAAGCGACCGATTCCGAAATTCTTTCCAAAACTTTTTCCGGACTCAACTTCAACACGTTTTGAATCGTAAACGCAGAGATCGGATATACGATATGCAGTCTCGGTTTCGGCGCGTGACGGATCGCCTTCCAGGAAATTTCGATCTCCTTCTCCACGGCTCTCGAAAGAGAAGAGATGACTACGTTATCGGGCGCGATGGAAGAAAGATGACTGCAGGCTTCGAACTCTTGATCGTTGGAGGAAGCGAAACCCACTTCGATTCCTTGCACGCCGAGTTTCAGAAGTTGTTTGAAGATCGTTTCCTTTTGATCAAGATTCCAAGGTTTACGCAACGCTTGATTTCCGTCTCTCAAAGTCACATCCATAAAAAAGGGAGGATGTTTGGGAAGGGGGTTCTGAAGAATTTCCGAAACGAGTTGAATTTCTTTTGAACTTGCCGATGCGCTGACCGCGCGGGAGAAGTCTACGTTTCCCGGTTCCGAATCTTGTCTCATTGGTTTTCTCCTTAAAACCGGCCGGCTTAGGAGTGGGTTTCCGAATCGGGGAGAATTCTCCGGAAACAAAAAAGCCCACTCCAGGAGGAGCAGGCTCGTGTGTTCTTTTACAACTCTACCGGCTCCCCCTATCTAAGGAGGAGAAGAAGCTCAAGGCTGGTCGGTAGAAGTACGTTGCGAAACATGTTAGATTTAGACTCGGAAGGAT